>MEMN01000214.1:9170-12626 GCA_001767945.1 Alphaproteobacteria bacterium RIFCSPHIGHO2_12_FULL_66_14
TCATGGGCACCAAGAACCAGGGCCAGGGCCACGAGACCATGTTCAAGCAGATCCTGAACGAGCGCCTCGGCATCGACCCGGCCGACGTGCAGTTCATCGATGGCGACACCGATCGCGTTGCCTTCGGCATGGGCACCAACGGCTCACGCTCGACGGTGTTGGGCGGCTCGGCGCTCTATGGTGCTGCCGAAAAAGTGATCGCCAAGGGCAAGCGTATCGCAGGGCATCTTCTGGAAGCGGGCGAACAGGACATCCAGTTCGCCGAGGGCGCCTTCAAGGTCGCCGGCACCGACAAGAGCGTGTCGCTGAAACAGGTCGCCATGGCGGCCTTCAACCCGGCCAAGCTGCCCAAGGGTTTCGAGGGTGGCCTCTACGAGAACGCGACCTTCCTCGGCGAGAAGGACACCTATCCCAACGGCTGCCACATCTGCGAGGTCGAGGTCGATCCCGACACCGGCGTGGTCAAGCTCGACCGCTACGCCGTGGTCGATGACGTCGGCACGGTGATGAACCCGACCGGCCTGAAAGGCCAGATCCATGGCGGCGTCGCCCAGGGCGTTGGCCAGATCCTGAGCGAGCAGGTGGTGTGGGATCGCGAGAGCGGCCAGCTGCTGACCGCAAGCTTCCTCGATTACGCCATGCCGCGCGCCGATACGATGTGCAGCATGGAGATCAAGTCCAACCCGGTGCCCACCAAGTACAACCCGTTGGGCGCCAAGGGCGCGGGCGAGGCGGGCACGGTGGGCGCCATGCCGGCGGTGATGAACGCGGTGCTGGACGCCGTGGCGCCGCTCGGCGTCAGGGACGTGGCGATGCCGGCGACCGCACAGAACGTGTGGCGGGCCATTCAACAGGCGAAGAAGTAGGGAGCAGTCGGATGAGCGTTTTGGAGGGACCGCGGAAGGAAATCCGCCACGTCATCAAGGACGGCAGCGAGCACTGGGTGGAATTCAGGGACGGCAGGATCATCTTCGCCGACGGCCGCACCTGCGACGAGAAGGACGTCGTCCATCTGCCGCCATGCACTCCGACCAAGATCATCTGCGTGCACGTCAACTACATCTCGCGCTACTACGAATTCAACAACACGCGGGTGCCGCCCAAGACGCCGACCTACTTCCAGAAGCCGTTGACGGCGCTCAACGCCCATGGCGGCGAGCTGATCCGGCCGGCCGGCTACAAGTACGTGAACTACGAGGGCGAAATGGCCGTCGTGTTCGGCAAGGTGACGCGCAATGTCACGCGCGAGGAGGCCTGGGACTGCATCGCGGGCTTCGCGCCGTCGAACGATTTCGGCTGCCACGACTTCCGCGACACGGATGCCGGCTCCATGTTGCGCGTAAAAGGCATGGACGGCTTCTGCCCGATCGGGCCGGGGCTGGTGTCCGGCGTCGACGTCCGCAAGTCGACGCTGCGCTCCTACAAGAACGGCAAGATGGTTCAGGAAGGCGCGGTCAGCGAGCAGATCTTCGATTGCGGCTATCTGATCGCCGATCTGGCGCGCCACATGACCTTCCTGCCGGGCGACATCCTGCTGACCGGCACGCCGGCCAATTCGCGGCCGCTCGAGGTCGGCGACACGATCGATGTCGAGGTGACGGGCGTCGGCCGGCTCTCCAACAGGGTCGTCGAGATTCCGGCGCCGCGCTCGAAGGACGGCTTCTCGGCGAGCCCCGACGGCGACGGCGTGCGTCGCGTGGCGCTCGGCAACGAGGAGCGGCTGCCCGACAAGTTCAAGGCATCATAGGAGGGACATCATGGTGGCGATCAAGGTTGCTGAATTTGCCTTCCCCCGTATGGAAGCGCCGGACCTCGACGAGATGGAGGAGTTCCTCACCCATTTCGGCCTGGTGCGGGCCGAGCGGACGCCCGACGCGCTCTACATGCGCGGCACCGACGGCCACCATCACCTGCACGCGGCGCACAAGGGCGGCACGAAGTTCATCGGCTTCGCCTATCACGCCGCTGACGAGGACGACCTGAAGCGCCTGGCCAAGCTGCCCGGCGCCTCGGCCATCGAGACCGTCGACGAGCCGGGTGGCGGCAAGCGGGTTCGGCTCACGGAGCCCAACGGCTACCAGGTCGAGGTCATTGCCGGGCAGAAGCGCGTGACGCCGGTCAAGGTCGCACGCGACGAGCTGAACAGCGCCCGTGAACCCGTGCGCCGGGCCGGCAAGCTGATGCGGCTCGGCAAGTCGCCGACATCGGTGCAGCGGATCGGGCACGGTGTTCTGTCCACGCCCAAGGTCAAGGAGACCGTGGTGTGGTTCCGTGAGACGCTGGGCATGATCCGCTCCGACGACGTCTATGCCGGCGACAAGGAAAACATCATCGGCTCGTTCAACCGGCTCGACCGCGGCGCCGAGTATGTCGATCATCACGTCTTCTTCTGCAACCACAATGCCCGGGCCGGGTTGAACCACGTCTCCTACGAGGTGCAGGACATCGACTGCGTCTTCCAGGACCACGAATATCTCAAGCGGCTGGGCAAGTACGACCACATGTGGGGCATCGGCCGCCATCTGCTGGGCAGCCAGGTCTACGACTATTGGTGCGATCCGTGGGGCCGCGTGCACGAGCGCTGGGCCGACACCGACCGGCTGAATGCCGCCAACGGCGGCCATCTGCTGAGCGCGGAAGAAGGCTTCCAGTCGCAGTGGGGCGAGCGCCCGCCGGAACGCTTCCTCGGCCACGCCAGCCCCTGACATAGAGAGGAGAAGCGATGTCCAAGACACCAGTCCCCAGTGCCCGCGACCGCGTGCGGTCGTTCGTGCCCAAGCTGATCGATCTCACGGAAAAGGTCGTTTATGGCGACGTCTGGGAGAGGCCCGGCCTCTCCAAGCGCGACCGCAGCCTGATCACCTGCGCCGCGCTCGTCGCCATGAACCGCACCGAGCAGCTGCGCGGCCATGTCGCGCGCGCCATCGACAATGGCGTGACCAAGGACGAGATCGTCGAGGTCATCACGCACATGGCGTTCTATTCCGGCTGGCCGACCGCCATGTCGGCGGCGGGTGTCGCCAAGGAAGTGCTCGAAGAGGGAGAGAAGAAGTGAAGCTTTGCTATTTCAACGACTGGCGCCTGGGCGTCATCAAGGGCGACAATGTCGTCGACGTCACCGATGCGGTGAAGGACATCCCGCATCTCGACTCGCGGGACCTCATCATCGGCCTGATCGCCCGATGGGATGCCTACAAGGCCAAGGTCGAGAAGGCCGCCGCTTCGGCCGCGGGCGTGCCCGTGAAGGGCGTGCGGCTGCGTCCGCCGGTGCCCAAGCCCGGCAACATCGTCTGCATGGCCGTCAACTACATGGAGGACGGCACCCTGCCGGAGAAGCCCGCCATCAACGCCTTCCACAAGGCCGCGACGGCGGTGATCGGTGACGGCGACACCATGGTGCTGCCTGATGTGCCGGCCGGCATCTTCGAGGGCGAGGCCGAAATGGCGTTGATTATC
>MEMN01000214.1:12643-15979 GCA_001767945.1 Alphaproteobacteria bacterium RIFCSPHIGHO2_12_FULL_66_14
CGGGCAACGTCTTCTTCCAGATGAAGTCGCGCGACACTTTCGCGCCGATCGGTCCCTGCATCGTGACCGCCGACGAGATCGCCGACCCGCAGAACCTCGCCATCACGCTCACCAACAACGGCCAGGTGATGCAGAAGTTCAACACCAGCGACATGGCGCACCAGATCCCGCGCATCATCGAATGGGTGAGCTCGATCCACACGCTGGAGCCCGGCGACATCGTTGCCACCGGCACCAATCACCGCGGGCTCAACTCCTTCATGGACGGCGACAAGATCGAACTCACCGTGGAGAAGATCGGCACGCTTCGGTTCGGCATCAAGGACGAGCTGAAGCGCACCTGGGCGCGCACGACGCGGCTGCAGCACAAGGAGAAGGGCGGCGAGGGGCCGCACACGCCGCAGCTCACCGGCAAGTACGCGAAGAAATAGGTCCATGACTCGATCGCTGCATGTGCCGGCCGGACTCTTCGATAGTCGAGAGTACGGGTTTGCTCAGGTCACGGTGGTCCGCACGCCGTTTGGCCGGTCTGTGCATGTGGCCGGCCAGGTTGCCTGGGATGCCGACGGCAAGATCGTCGGTCCTGGAGACATCGGCCGGCAGCTCGCGAAAAGCCTGGAGAATGTCGCAACGGCGCTCGCAACGGTCGGCGCGAACCTCGATCAGGTCGGCGCCTTCACGCTGTACATCAAGCAAAGCCACATGAAGGAAGGCAAGGCCATCGTGTCGGCGCTCAAGGCGGCGTTCGGCGAAAACCTGCCGTGTTCGACCTGGATCGGCGTATCGAGCCTGGCGCGCGAGGAATTCCTCGTCGAGGTCGAGCCGTCGGTCGTCTTCCTGCCGCCGTCGGCATAAAGATAGGGCGCCACGGTCACCCGCGGCGCCCCTTCGGCTTCAGTTAGTGCGTCAGCGCCGGCTGAGCGTTGGCCACGACGGGGATCGCCCGGGCCTTCTTCTCTTCCGGGATCTCGCGCTGCAGATCGATCGTCAACAGGCCGTTGGCAAGCTTGGCGCCCGTGACCTTCACATGGTCGGCGAGCTGGAAGCGGCGCTCGAAGTTGCGGCCGGCGATACCGCGATAGAGATACTGCTTGTCGTCCTGGCCGCCGGCGGCGGTCTGGCCGGTGACCAGGAGCTCGTTCTCCTTCTGGGTCACGTTGAGTTCGGCCTCGGCGAAGCCCGCGACCGCCATCACGATGCGGTAGGCGTTATCGCCTGACTTTTCGATGTTGTACGGCGGGTAGCCGTTGCTGCTGGATTGGCCGGCGGCCGAATTGAGCAGGTCGAACACCCGGTCGAAACCGACGGTGCCGCGATAGAACGGCGAATAGTCGAAAGTACGCATGATTCATCCTCTCAGGAGCGATGTTGTGACGCCGCCCGCCCCGGCATGGGCACGAGCGACAGCAGGGATTTAGGAAGCCCCGTGGCGCCTTCAAGGGGGACGAAAATCCCCCGGCAGGAAAAAATTCTTCCCCAGCCGGCCAGTTGGAAGGATTTGCTGCCGCCCCGGGAACCTTCGGCAATTCAAGTCATGGCGGACGTGCGAAACAACGCCAGATCAAGAGTCCAGCCAACGCGGGTGCCCGCATGTCCAACATCCTTCGCAAGCCCGAGGCCGTCCTGTGGGGCCTGTCGATCTCGCAGGCCGCCGCCATGTTGGCTTTCAACGTCCTGCTGCGGACGGCCGTGTCGTGAGGCACCTGCCGCTGTTCTTCGACCTTGCCGGCCGCAAGGTCGTGGTCGTGGGCGAAGGCACCGCCGCCGATCGCCGCGCGGAAACAGTGCGCTCGGCCGGCGCCCAGGTGTCGCGGATCGCCGGCGCGACAGTTGCCGACTTCCGGGGTGCCGCCGCCGCCTTCGTTGCGACCGGCACGCTCGAGAGCGACACCGCCGCCCAGCGCGCCGCAAAGGCCGCCGGGGTGCCGGTGAACGTCGCCGACCGGCCGGCGCTTTGCGATTTCATCCTGCCCGCGATCGTCGATCGCGACGGCGTCGTGGTCGCGATATCGACCGGTGGCGCCTCGCCCACGCTCGCAAGTGTCCTGCGCAGCCGCATCGAGGCGGCGCTGCCGGAGCGGATCGGCGCGCTGGCCAAATTGGCCAGGACCTTCCGTGCCCAGGCCGATGCCCTGATCCCCGACCCGGCCCGGCGCCGCGGCTTCTGGCGCCGCCTGGTCGAGGGGCCGGCGGCGCGACTCGTGCTGGCTGGCGACGAGGCCGGTGCCCGGCGCGTGGCGCTCGGTGAACTCGACGCCATCCGCTGCCGCCTCGCGCCGGTCGGCATCGCGCACATCGTCGGCGCTGGTCCCGGCGATCCCGACCTGTTGACGCTCCGGGCAGCGCAGCTTCTGCAGGAGGCCGATGCCATCCTGCACGACGAACTGGTGCCGGCGGCCATCCTCGGCCGGGCACGCCGTGACGCCGAGCTGATCCCGGTCGGCAAGCGGGCTGGCTGGAAGGAGAGGGGTGTCCCGGGCTGGGCGCAGGCCGACATCGAGGCGGAACTGGTGCGCCGCGTGCGCGCCGGCCAGACAGTGGTGCGGCTGAAGGCCGGCGATCCCTTCATCTTCGGACGTGGCGGCGAGGAAGTCGAAGCGCTGCGTGCCGCCGGTCTCCCTGTGTCGGTCGTCCCCGGTGTCACCGCGGCGCTGGGCTGCGCGGCGTCGGCGGGCATTCCCTTGACGCACCGCCGTCTCGCCTCGGCCGTGACCTTCGTGACCGGCCATCGCGCCGACGGCAGCCGCGACGAGGCTTGGCCGGCACTCGCGGCACATGGCCACACACTCGCCATCTACATGGGCGCCACGGAAGCCGCTTCCGTGCGCGACCGTCTCTTGGACGCCGGCGCCGCTCCCACCACGCCGGTCGCCATCGTCGAGAACGGCACGCGGCCCGATGAACGGGTCTCTACGGGCCGGCTCTCCGACCTGGCGCGGCTTGCCGCCACCCATACCCGTGGCGACGCCGGTCCCAGTCTCCTCATCGTCGGCGAGGTCGCGGCCCTGGCCGCCGCCGCCGACCAACCGCTCCTGGCAGAGGTGTCCTGATGGCCAAGAATCTGAGCGGCGACCTCCAGGTCGCCAGCGCCAACCGCCTCGCCGACGGCGTCGTGGTCTGGCTCGACGACGCCGGCGACTGGACGACACGGCTCGATCGCGCCGCCATCGCCCGCGACCGGCGCGCCGGCGAGATCCTGCTGCTGCGCGCCCAGGCCGAGGCCTTCACGGTGGTCGATCCCTTTCTCGTGGCGGTGATCGAGGACGACGACGGCACCCTCGAGCCGCTCTCCCTGCGCGAGAAGATCCGCGCCTCGGGCCTCACCTTCGACGCCAT
>MEMN01000214.1:16042-16161 GCA_001767945.1 Alphaproteobacteria bacterium RIFCSPHIGHO2_12_FULL_66_14
CGCTGGTCTCCGAGCGCGTCGATCAGTTCCGCGACCAGGTGCGCCGTCGTCTGGCCGGCGAGCTCAGCGATGAGCAGTTCAAGCCGTTGCGCCTCCACAACGGACTCTACCTGCAGCTC
>MEMN01000214.1:16551-16658 GCA_001767945.1 Alphaproteobacteria bacterium RIFCSPHIGHO2_12_FULL_66_14
AATTCCTGCCCAGGAACGAGCTGCTGGCCTATCTCGAGGCCACTCTGCGCGTCTACAACCGCTACGGCCGGCGCGACAATCTCTACAAGGCCCGCATCAAGATCCTG
>MEMN01000215.1:0-91 GCA_001767945.1 Alphaproteobacteria bacterium RIFCSPHIGHO2_12_FULL_66_14
CCAGAAAAATGGGCGGGATGGCGCGTGCGCTCCAGCCACCAGGTGAGCTGGCCGTAGCGGCGCAGGAGACTCCAGACCCGTTCCGACACGG
>MEMN01000215.1:161-12602 GCA_001767945.1 Alphaproteobacteria bacterium RIFCSPHIGHO2_12_FULL_66_14
CCCTCTTTCTCCCATGAGGCCACGGCTGACGATCTCGTCCAGGAGTTCTATGGTGGCAGCTACCCGCGCGCCCGGTGTCACGTCGATCTCCGTTTCAAAGCATGCCGCTACGATGAATAAGCCCGACGCGCAACGTCCCAGAGGATGGTTCTCGCGCTCCGAACTGCCCGGACGCATTGCCATGGTCGTCGCCGCCTTCGTGGTGGGCGCGGTCGTGCTTGAGCTGGGCCTGCGGATCTGGTTCTGGGGCTATCTGTTCACCTGGCCGAACTTCGTGCTCGAAGCGCGCACCGTTCTGGCCGAGGGCGATGCCGGCCGCTATGTGCACGACGACCGGCTGGGCTACGTGCCCCGCTCGGGCCATGCCGCGCCCGGCATCACCATCGAGGCCAACGGCTTGCGCCGCACCGGTGATCCGGGGGCGACCGCGCCGATCCTGGCGGTGGGCGATTCCTTCACCTTTGGTGCCGAAGTGCCCGACCATGAGACGTGGCCGGCGCAGCTCCAGCAGATCACCGGGCGGCGCGTGCTCAATGCCGGCGTGAGCGGCTACGGCTTCGACCAGATCGTGCTGCGCGCCGAGGCCCTGGCGCCGCTCTACAAGCCCGAGGCGATCGTGGTCGCCTTCATCGCCGACGACATCCGCCGCACCGAGATGCGCCGGTTGTGGAGCGCCGACAAGCCCTACTTCGATCTCGACAAGAATGGGGACCTCGACAAGGAAACGCCGGTGCCGCGCAACGTGCCGGTGCCGCCGCGCGCCGAGCCACGGACCACGCTCACCTTCTGGCAGCGCACCTTGGGTTACTCGCTGCTGTTCGACTTCATCCTGCGCCGGCTCGACCTGCTGCACGACTGGTTCGGCGATCACATCCGCGTCCATCCTCCGGGCACCGGCGAGCGCATCGCCTGCACGCTGACCGGGCGCCTGGCCGAGCTGCAGCGCTCGAGCGGCGCACGCGTGCTCTTGGTGGCCGAATACGATCCCGTCGTCTGGGACGATCCCAAATTCGCGGCCGAGCAGCGGCGTCTGACGGGCGCCTTGCTTGCCTGCGCGCGGAAGGAAGGGCTGGCGACGCTCGACAGCTACGATGCCCTGGCCGGCACGGCCAGGCCGCGACAACTCTATGTGCTATGGCACATGAACGCCGAGGGCAACCGGCTGATCGCGAAGGCGATCGCGGCCGACCTTGCCCGACCCTACATTCCGCCTTCGCGGTAGTTCGGCGCCTCGAGCATGATGTCGACGTCGTGCACGTGGCTTTCGCGCAGGCCCGCACCGGTGATGCGCAGGAACTGGCAGTTCTTCTGCATCTCGGCGATCGTGGCGTTGCCGGTGTAGCCCATGGCGGCGCGCAGGCCGCCGACCAGCTGATGAATGATGTTGCCGACCGGTCCCTTGTAGGGCACGCGGCCCTCGATGCCCTCGGGCACCAGCTTCAGTGTGCTCTGGACCTCGGCCTGGAAGTAGCGGTCGGCCGAGCCGCGGGCCATGGCGCCGATCGAACCCATGCCGCGGTACGACTTGTAGGAGCGGCCCTGGTAGAGCAGCACCTCGCCCGGCGCCTCGTCGGTGCCGGCCAGCAGCGAGCCGATCATGGCGCAGTCGGCGCCGGCGGCGATCGCCTTGGCGAGGTCGCCGGAATATTTGATGCCGCCGTCGCCGATCGCCGGCACGCCGGCGGCACGACAGGCTTCGACCGCTTCCATGATCGCCGTGAGCTGCGGCACGCCGACGCCGGCCACCATGCGCGTGGTGCAGATCGAGCCCGGGCCGATGCCCACCTTCACCGCGTCGGCGCCGGCGTCGATCAGGGCCTGGGCGCCTTCGCGGGTGGCGACGTTGCCGGCCATGACCTGGGTGTAGTTGCTGAGTTTCTTCACGCGCGTCACGGCCTCGAGGACGCCGCGCGAATGGCCGTGCGCGGTGTCGACCACGATCACGTCGACGTCGGCGTCGATCAGGAGCTGGGCACGACGCAGGCCGTCCTCGCCGACGCCGGTGGCGGCGGCGGTGCGCAGCCGGCCCTTCTCGTCCTTGCTGGCGCCGGGAAACTTGTTGGCCTTCTCGATGTCCTTGACCGTGATCAGGCCGACGCAACGGTAGTTCTCGTCGACCACGATCAGCTTCTCGATGCGGCGCTGGTGCAGGAGCCGCTTGGCCTCCTCCGAACTCACACCCTCGCGCACCGTGACCAGCCGGTCCTTGGTCATGAGCGCGCTCACGGGCGTCGTGTTCTCGGTGGCGAAGCGGACGTCGCGGTTGGTCAGGATGCCGGCGAGCTTGCCGTCGCCGCGCTCGACCACGGGGATGCCCGAGATCTGGTGCGCCGTCATCAGGCCGAGCGCGTCGGCCAGCGTCTGGTCGGGATGGATGGTGACCGGATTGATCACCATGCCGCTTTCGAACTTCTTGACCTTGCGCACCTCGTTGGCCTGGGCCTCGGGATCGAAATTCTTGTGGATGACGCCGATGCCGCCGGCCTGGGCCATGGCGATCGCCATGGGCGCCTCGGTGACCGTGTCCATCGCCGCCGACATCAGCGGGATGCGGAGTTCGATGGTGCGCGTGAGGCGGGTGCGGGTGTCGGATTGGCCGGGCAGAACCGAAGAAGCGGCAGGCTTCAGGAGCACGTCATCGAACGTAAGCGCTTCCTGTATCTGCATGCCAACCTCCAAACCGAGGGTAAAAAAACGGCGGCTCCCTGGAGGGGCCGCCGGGTTGGCGATCCGTTATACACACTGGCACGCCCAAGCCAAGGCCGAATGGCCCACCGACGCAAGATTGCGCAAGCCGTCGTGCTGGGGAAATAGAAGTTCGGCCTAGCCGCGAAAGCCTATGCCGACGACATACATCTCGGCTGAATCGGCGCGACTCGCTTCCGGCTTCACATGGCGGACCTTGGCGAAGTCCTTCTTCAGCCGGTCGAGCAGAGACCGTTCGGTGCCGCCGCGCAGCACTTTGGCGACGAATGTCCCGCCCGGCTTCAGCACCTGGCGGGCGAAATCGTGGGCGGCCTCGGCCAGCCCCATGATGCGCAAGTGGTCGGTCTGGGGATCGCCGGTGGCCGATGCCGCCATGTCGCTCAACACGACGTCGGCCGGCCCGGCCAGCAGCTCGATCAGCATCGCGGGCGCGTCATCGTCGTAAAAGTCCTTGGCCAGCACCGTCGCGCCGGGCACGGGCTCCACGGGCGTGATGTCGAGACCGATCACGATGCCGCCGGCGCGTCCGGGCTTGGCCCGTTCGACGGACACCTGGGTCCAGCCGCCGGGGGCGGCGCCGAGATCGACGATCCGCGCGCCGGGCTTCAGGAAACGGAACTGGTCGTCGATCTGCAGCAGCTTGAAGGCGGCACGCGAGCGATAGCCGCGCTTCTTTGCTTCGGCGACGTAGGGATCGTTGAGCTGGCGCTGCAGCCAGCGCTGCGAGGAGACCGTGCGGCCACGCGCCGTCTTCACGCGGACGGTGGCACGACGACCGGTCGGCAGGCTTCCCGTTGGCCGCCCGCCTTTGACATCCTTGGCCATGGACTTCAGCCCGGCCGGCAGCGCGGATCGGCGTCGCGGTCGGCCTGGCGCATCAGGTCCATCAGCACGCCTTCGCGCAGGCCGCGGTCGGCCACGCGCACCGTGGGCGCCGGCCACTGCCGGCAGACGGCCTCGAGGATCGCCCCGCCCGCCAGGGCAAGGTCGGCACGATCGTCGCCGATGCAGGGCAGGTGCGTCAGCTCGGCGACCGACAGACTCGAGAGCTGGTCGCAGATCCGCAGGATCGAATCGCGGCCGATGCGCGAGCCGTCGACCAGGGTGCGGTTGTAGCGCTTGAGGCCGAGATTGTGGGCGCTGACGGTCGTCACGGTTCCCGATGCGCCGACCATCTGGACCTCGCCGCGCGCGATGGCGGGGCCGATGCCGTGCTTGGCACAGAACGGGCGAAGATCCCTGCGGATGCGCTCGACCATGTCGTCATAGCAGGCGCGGGTCACCGCCCGCTCGCGCGGCTGGCCGCCGACGCAGGATTCGGTGAGGGTCACGACGCCCCATGGCACCGATGTCATGTCGATCAGTTCCGTCGCCACGCAGCCCTGGCGCCCGTCGCGAGGCACGACCCGGAGCCAGCTCACTTCGGTCGAGCCGCCGCCGATGTCGATCAGCAGGCCGTAGGGAATCTCCGGATCGAGCAGGTCTTGGCAGCTCGCCAGTGCCAGTCTGGCCTCCTCCGAAGGCGGGATGACATCGAAGCGAAGGCCGGTGCGCTGCTCCACCATCGCCAGGAAGTCCTCGCCGTTGCAGGCCCGGCGGCAGGCCTCGGTGGCAATGTGGCGCGCACGCGTCACGCGGTTGCGGCCGATCTTCGCGGCGCAAACGTCGAGCGCGCTCAAAGTGCGCTCGATCGCGTCGCCGCACAAAACGCCGCTCAACGCCACGCCTTCCCCCAGCCTGACGGGCCGGGAATAGGCATCGATCACGTCAAATCCCTCGACCGACGCCCGGGCCACCAGAAGCCGGCAATTATTGGTGCCGAGATCGATGGCCGCGAAAGTGTGCGCGAAACGACCGCTGTGCCAGCCTCCCTTTGGCGTGGATTCCCCGGCCATTTTCAACTCTTTCTTTGGCCGGATGGTAACCGACACCGGGCCCGGAGGCGAGCCCGCTTGCCAAGTCGTCCCGCCGCCGTTAAATCGACCCGTCGGCCCGTTTGGGGGATAGTTTAACGGTAGAACAATCGGCTCTGACCCGGTTAGTCTTGGTTCGAATCCAGGTCCCCCAGCCAGCCTGTGACGTCGACACAGCAATGGCTTATCCACCGCCGCTCTCCCGCCGGAACTCTGGATGGACGCGCTCGACCCGCAATTCGGTTCCTCCCATTTTGTGATCACCCGCGACAGGTCGGTCTGGCCGGTGGGCGGAAGCGGCCCGGCCTTCTCCCGCAGATGAGAATGCCTTTACCCCGCAACGGCCCCATTTCTATGGCGAATGATCCGGGTCCGGCATTGATTTTCCATAAAAATGCCATGTCGAAGTTGGCTCTGGATGCCGATTGTCGTGTGCACAGTGACGAAATTTTCCCACCCTCCCCGACGCTCGTTGTAAGAGCAGTCCGTTTCTTGAGACATGCCGAGAGAGTTGGGCTGCGATGATCACCGAGTACTTTCAATGAAACTTGCGCTGAAGAACGCCCTGTTGGTCTTGAGTATTTGTCTTGTGTGTCTGCTTGCCTTCGAAGGCATGACGCGACTCATTCTCGACGATGGCATGCTGTACGAACTCGAAATGTGGAAGTATGCGCGCGAGGTGAAGATACGCGACCTTCAGGCGGACCTCGGCCATCGCCACCGCAAGAATTCCGAGGCCCAGCTCATGGGCGTCCCCGTTCGGACCAACGCTTTCGGGTTTCGGTCGCCGGAAATCAGCGAGACAGCCGATGCGGGGATTGCCCGTATCGCCTTTGTCGGCGATTCAACCACGTTCGGTTGGGGCGTCGCCGAACAGGAGACCTTCGCCCACCAGGTGGTCGCCGCCCTCGCGGCCGTGGGCCGCAAAGTCGACGGGTTCAACATGGGCGTCGGGAATTACAACACCGCGCAGGAACTCGCACTGTTCCGGGATGCCGGGGCACGCATGAAGCCCGACATCGTGGTTCTGTCCTACTTCATCAACGACGCGGAGCCGATGCCGTACTATGCGGCCAGCGACTGGCTGGACGAACACTCGGCGGCGTGGGTCGTTCTTCGTTACAGGCTGGACTCACTTGCCCGTCAGTTCGGCCAGTCACCCGACTGGAAACGCTACTATCGCGACCTCTACGCCCCAGACTCTGCGGGATGGGCGCAGACGCAGAAGGCACTTTCCGGGTTCGCGGAAGCGGCACGCGACCTCGGCGCCCGACTGGTCGTTTTCCACATTCCCGAATTGCGCGAGCTCAAGCCCTATCCATTCGACGACGTCACAGCGAAAGTCCGGGACGTCGTCGAAAGCCGAGGCGTGACCTTCATCGACCTCCTGCCTGCGGTCGAAGGTGTCGATCCTGCGACCCTGTGGGTGACCGTCCCCGATCCTCACCCCAACGCGAAGGCCGCAGATGCTTTCGCTCGCTACATGGTTCCGGAGATCACGAGCATGCTTGACGATCTGTGCCGCAACAAAGGAAAGGGATGTCGAGGAGAATAGCACGCGTGACCTGACCTAGATTCGCACCGCGTACCAGCTTCCATTGCAACCGACCTCTCTGAATATGCCCCAACAGATCAAGAACGTCCTGCTCGTCCTCACCTCCATCGCACTCAGTGTTCTCGTCGCCGAAGCAGTCGTTCGCTACGTCGATGGATACGCGATGTTCGCAATGCCGCTCAGCGCGCCCTCTGGATCGGCCACCGTGGGACAGGACGCATTGGATCAGGTCCCCCGCGCAGCGGGCGTCGAACGCGATTGGTTCTTCACCGATCCGCCACCATTGCCGAATCGGCGCAAAGTTCCAGATGAGTGGAACCGCCTTTATCGCCTCGTCCAGGACAACCCCGCCGGGGGCATGGATTTCCGGCCGTCGGACGTCTTCAAGGCCTGGAACTCGGTCTTCGCAGGCGATCCCTGCAAGCATCGCCTGCTTCACCATGCGCCCGGCCAACTGTACGTCTACGACCCGCCCGACGGCACCGGCTCGCCACCCTATCGATTCCTGCCGGATGTCACGCTTCCCACCCGGCTGGTGACCAACCAGATCGGTTGGCGCGGCGCGCCGATCGAAGATCCCCGCGGCGAAAAAACGATCCGTATCGTGTTCGTCGGCTCGTCGACGACCATCGATGCCCACCACCTGCCCTTCTCCTGGCCGGAATTCGCTGGGCACTGGCTCAATCAGTGGGCGAAGGCGAAGCGCCTGCCGGTTCGCTTCGAGGTCCTGAATGCCGGACGGGAAAGCATCACCTCGACGGACATTGCCGCCGTGGTGCGCACCGAAGTCCTGCCGCTCAGGCCGGACCTGGTCGTGTACTATGAGGGCGGCAACCAGTTCCGGCCGGCCTCTATCGTGGACGTGGTCCCGAAAGGATCGGCAGTCCGTCCGCCGCAGGCCGACGCCTCACCGTCGTGGCTGCTGATGGCCGCGCGATACTCCGCCCTGATTGCACGCGTCCAAGCGGCTGTCGGCGCTGCCGCATCAACCGTCGATGGCCACGAATGGCCGAAACCCGACTACCGGGTCGTCTGGCCGGAGGGACTGGACGAACGCGACCCGGATCTCGCGTACCCGCGCCTCCCCGTCAGCCTGAACGTCATTCAGCGCGACCTCGACAGGATCCGCACCGACCTTGCCACGGTGGGGAGCGACTTCGCCGTAAGCTCGTTCATGTGGATGGTGAAGGACGGCTTGGTGCTCAACCCCATCCGGCACAAGTACATCCTCGAACAGCTGAATGTCGCCAACTACCCCTTTCGTTATCGCGAGCTCGAGCGGCTGGCGGCGTTCCAGAACCGTCTGCTCGCCAAATACGCCGCGGTTCACGGATTGACCTTCGTCGACATCGCCCGCTACTCGCCGTTCGAGCCCGACCACTTCACCGATGCCGTCCACACCAACTACGCCGGCACGCGCCTTCGGGGCTGGATCGTCTTCAATCAGCTCCTGCCGACGGTCGAGAAACATCTCGCCGACGGATCGTGGCCGCGGGCATGGCCCGCCGGCGCACCGTCAACTCTGCCGACCTTCACCCCGCGCCAGATTGCGTTGGCATGCGAGTAGCCTGCGTCGGGATTCATGTCCTTCGAGGCTTGAAAATGCCCTGTGCGGGCGCCGGCCTCGCTACAGCCGCCAGAGGATGACGTCCGCTGGCGTCGTCGCCCGGTCGAGCACGGCGGGAATATCGGCCACGAAGCCGCCGGCCGACTTGAGCAGCGGCCTCACCAGATCCCAGCCGCCTTCACGATAGCTGCGGTGGGCAACCGACAGCACCACGGCGTCGGCGGGGCGGAGCACGTCGAGCGGGGTCAACGACAGGCCGTACTCCTGATGCAGCAGGTCGCCGTCGGCCATCGGATCGTGCAGCTGGACGGCGATTCCAAAATCCTTCAGCTCACGCGCAATGTCGACGACCCGCGTGTTGCGGATATCCGGAACGTTCTCCTTGAAAGTGACGCCGAGCAAAGTCACCAGCGGGCGGCCGTTTCCCGCGGTTCGCATGATGCTGCGGGCTACCCGATTGCCGACGTAGAATCCCATGCTGTCATTCACCCGCCGCCCGGACTGAATCACGTGCGGGTGGTAACCGACCTCCTCGGCCTTGTGGGCAATGTAGAAGGGATCGACCCCGATGCAGTGACCGCCGACGAGGCCGGGCCGGAAAGGCAGGAAGTTCCATTTGGTACCGGCCGCCTGCAGCACGTCCTGTGTGTCGACGCCCAGACGGTCACAGATCAAGGCGATCTCGTTGATCAGCGCGATGTTGACGTCGCGTTGCGTGTTCTCGAGCACCTTGGCGAATTCCGCGACCCTGATCGAGGGCGCCCGGTGAGTGCCGGCCTGAACGACGCTGCGATAGGTGATGTCGATGACATCCAGCGTCTCGGGCATGTCGGCCGAGACGATCTTCAAGATGTTGCCGAAGCGGCGCTCGCGATCGCCGGGGTTGATGCGCTCCGGCGAGTAGCCGACGTTGAAGTCGGCCTTCCACTTGAGCCCCGAGGCCGCCTCGAGCACGGGAATGCAGACATCCTCGGTGACGCCGGGATAGACGGTCGATTCGTAGACCACGATGTCGCCACGCTTGAGCACCGCGCCGATCATGGCCGACGCGCTTTTCAGGGGCTTGAGGTCGGGCGTCTTGCTGGCGTCGATCGGCGTCGGCACGGTGACGATGTGGAAGTCGGCTGTGCACAAATCTTCCGGTCGGGACGTGAAGCGCAGGCCGGGCGCGCGCAGCGCCTCAGCCTCCACTTCGCGGGTCCGATCGTGCCCCCGCGAGAGTTCCGCGATGCGCTTGGCATCGAGGTCGAAGCCGACCACATGAAACCCGGCCCGGCCGAACGCCGCTGCGACCGGCAGGCCGACATAGCCCAGGCCCAGGACGGAAATACGTCGAAGCATGACCTCCACTTGTGACAGGTCACCTGGAAATTGGCATCCCTTTTCTGTCAGCGACCGAGCCCAGGCAACCGCGGCGCCAGTCTCGCGGCGCCGGCAAGGAACATCCTCCATCGATCCCCGAACGACAAATCGTAGACGTTGGTCCGGACGATCCAGCGACCGAACAGCAATCGGCCGATACCCAGAAGGCGCCACTTGGCGCGCACGAGGAGAAACCTCACCGTACTTTGCCGCGCATACTGCGGCAGGAAGTGCAGCCCTGCCATCAGGTTGTCCGCATGGTGCTCGCCGCCGTGGCGAAGCTTGCCGATTGAGGCGTGTTCGGCGTTCGGAAGCCCACCATGTTCGCCGTAGTGTCGCCACGGCATATACGCGGCGCCTCCCTTGCCCGTAACGAACCACTGCAGAAAGGCCTCGAACGAAAAGTAATGCGTCAAACCGTACGTGGCGGATACATGGTTGAAATACTCGAGCAGAATTTTTGCCACCGTCGCGTTGATGACATAGGCGACGGTCGCCGATACATGGGCCCGAAGATGAACCGGCTGGCCTTCCGACAGAGCCAACAAACGGGGGCTGCCCTGATAGAGGTAGCCCCAAGCGCGCGCGTTGGTCACTGGCCAGAAGACCGGAAAACCTCCCATGCCGCGACACGGTACGAAATCCGACTCGCAGATCAGCGTATAGCCTGGCAGCGCGGCCGCCTTCTCCCAGGCGAGGCGATGATTCAGGAGCAACCGCGAACTGCGGGCATAGGTGAGTTCTTCGTTCGAATACTCGATCCGCTGTACGGAAGCCGGCAGACGTTCCTTCTCCAGCGCGGCCATCAGAGGCTGCACGTCCTCCCTGTAGGCGAGCACGATCACCTGCCCGACGACGTCTCGAATGGTGCTCCTGCTGGGCATATGGCGACCCTGCCTTCGAAAAAGGGCGAGGCTCAGCCGAGACGGCGGCCCGTAAGGTCCGCCGACTGCCCGCCGCCGCCTCGCGGTTCCCGCAAGCGGCCTATTTCTTTGAAGCCAGTTTCAGGGCCGGGCGCGGTGTGTCGTTCTTCGCCGCCCCTGTCTCGCCCTGGCTATAGTAGCCGCGGTAGCGCGAATAGTAGTCGCCATGGTCGCCGTAGCCGTAACGCCCGTGCTTGAAGAGATTGACCCGGTTGATGACGATGCCGATATGGGAAGTCACCTCCAGCAGGGAAGCGACCGCGGTCTTGACGACTTCACGATGGGTCTTCGCCCACTGGATGATGAAGACGGTGTAGTCAGCCAGGCGGGCGACGATACGCGCATCGGACACGGCCAACACCGGCGGTGCGTCGAGAATCACCAGGTCGTAGTTGTCGGAGAACACGTCGACCGCGGCCTTCATGGCGTGCGACTCGAGGATTTCCGGGGCATTTGGCGTGTTGGGCCGGGCGCAGATGTAGTAGACACCCGACACTTCGTGACGCCGCGTGCATTCCGCCAGCGTCTTGGTCCCCATCAGGTATTCGTCGATCGTACCGCCCCGTTCGCCGATGCCGAGGGCCACTGAAAGCTTGGCCTGGCGCAGGTCGAGATCGACGATCAGCACTCGGCGCGAGGTGTTCATCTTGGTCAGAAGCCCGCCCAGCGATGCAACGAAGGTGGTTTTGCCTTCGCTCGGGGTCGAGGACGTAACCGCGATCACGCGCGGCAGTCGGTCGAGGCTGGCGAGGCTGATCGCGGTAAACACCGCGCGCACTGCCTCGGCCGCCGGCGAGGTCGTATTCTCGAGGATGGTCGTGACGACGTTGGAACGCGTGGTCGCAGCGCCTTTGACTTCCGGAACCATCGCCAGGACGCTGACGCCCGTTGCTTCCTCGACCTGCGGCGCGGAGCGGAAAACCCGATCCAGCTTCTCGGTGGCGATCGCCCCCGCCATGCCCAGGAGGCAACCAATGACGAAGGCGCCCATCAGGCCTGTCTTGAAGTTGGGCGACGACGGCGCGCCGGAAGGACGGGCGTACGCCAGGATGCGCGCGTCGGCGCGCTGGATGTCCTGTTGCTCGCGCAGTTCCTTGAAGCGGCCGAGGAAGCTCTCGTAGAGCGTCCGGTTCGACTGGGCCTCGCGCTCGAGCTGCTTCTGCTCGGCCTCGTACTGGCTTGCCGTCCCGGACACGACCGAGGCCTTGTCGACCAGTTCCTTGAGCTCTTCCTCCTCCGACGTCGCCGCGTCGAGCTCGGCGCGGACCGCGAGCGTGATGCGCTGCGTCTCGATGATGAAGCGGGCCCGGACGGCGGAGAGCTCGTTGCGCACCTGAATCAGCTTGGGATGGCTGTCGCCCAGTTGCGATGCCAATTCCGCCGACTTGCGGCTCAGGTCCACGTCCTGGATGCGCAGCGCGGCCAGGGTCGTATTGCCCGCGACCTCGGGGATGTTGGCGAGTTCGCCGGGATTGAGGCTCGCCTTGCTGAGCGCCACAAGGCGCCCCTCCTTCTCGATGCGACGTCCGCGCGCGGCGGTGTATCGAGTGTTGAGTTCCGAGAGCGTCTGGGTCGAGATCGCGCCCTCGGGGCTGCCGGCCAGGCCCTTGTCGCGGCGGTAAGCGGCGACGGCTTCCTCGGCGACCTGGAGATTTCGGCGCAACTCCGCCAGGCGCTGCTCGAGCCACTCCGTCGCCCGTCGGTTGGCCTCGTTCTTCGTGTCGATCTGGTCGGCGAGATAGGCCTCCGCGACGGCATTGGCGATCCGCGCCGACATGGTGCCGTCGGGACTTTCGGCGGTGATGAGAATGACGAAGGTGCGTCCCACCAGGTTGACGTTCAGATGTCCGGACACGTAGCCAATGGCGGCCTGGCGGCGCGGGTCGCTGGCGTCAGCCGATCGGTCAGCGCGCGGCGATGGCGACGTCGCGGGCTTCGGCGCCTGCGCGGGTGCCGGTGGCGGCGCCGGGGCGAGCAACGACGAAATGCCCGAGCTCCAGAGTTCGCGAATCGGGTCGAGCGCCGAGTCGAGCACGCCCGGTGGTTTGGTGCCGTTGAAGTCGGGATTGTTCGCCAGCCCGAGCTTGTCGACGACGCGGCCAACGACGAATTCCGACCCGATGACCTCGAGTTCGCTCTGAATGGCGCCCATGTTGAGCGTGTCGACGCCCGACAGGGCGCCTTCGGTGCTCAGCACCTTGAAGGTACGGGTGTCGAGAATGAGACGCGAGGACGCCTTGTACATGGGCGTCTGCTGCGCGATCACCAGGGCCATCAGCACGACCGCAACAAGGCCACACCCGATGATCAGAGTCTTGTGGCGATTGACCAGCCTCAGCCAGCCCCAGAGTTCGCTCGACGCGTCTTCAGGGCCGGCCGATCCCTGACGCGGCAAAGCCGTCAGAGGAGGGCTAC
>MEMN01000215.1:12610-24916 GCA_001767945.1 Alphaproteobacteria bacterium RIFCSPHIGHO2_12_FULL_66_14
ACGCGGACCACTCTACTCAACACGCGGTCCCACACCGCGAGTTCCCCAATACGCTTACGCGACGCTACTAAAACCATCGCTCGGGAACGTGGATCACGTCTCCCGGGCCGATCGGACTATCCTCGGTGACCGTTTCCTCTTCGCCCGCCGTCGAATTGAACCGCTTCACGGTGATCCGCGTCTTGGAAGCTCGGCGCGTGTATCCGCCGGCGATGGCGATAGCCTGCACGACGTTGATCCCGCTCACGTACGGAAACGCCCCCGGCTTCATGATCTCGCCCACAATGTAGAACGGCCGGCGAGCGATGAGGTCGACGCTCAGCTTCGGATCCCGCAGGTAGCCATCCGCACGGTAGCGATTCCTCAGCATCGCCTCGATCTCGACCGTCGTCATGCCCACCACCGACACGCGGCCGGCCATGCGCGGCGAGATCAATCCCGTCGAATCGACCTCGTAGTCGCCGGAGAGCTCGGTATCCGACAGAACCACGACGCGTACCTTGTCGCCTGGCGCGACACGATATTCGCCCATCCGGATCGTCTGCGTCACCTGGGAGGGCTGCTGCAGCGTCTTCGTGGTCATTGGCGGCTGCGTTTCGCAGGCCGCGAGAGCAAAAGCGGCGCCAAAAACACAGGCCCAGAGGGCCAGTGATCGGCGGCAGGCTGCCTGCTGCCAACATGAGAGGGCGGTTCGGATGTTCACGACGTCACCGCTTCGCGATCAGGCGGATGGAAAGCATGTTGCGGGTGTACGAAGGCCCGCCTGCCGCGACATCGGTCGACCAGCCCGTGGTGTATTCGTACAGCGGCCCGATTTGGACCTGTGGACGGAGCGAATACATCACGCCGATCGAGCCCTTCAAAAAGTAGTCCGTGCGCGGGTTCACGTTCGCGACGCCAACGGCCGGCGTATAGTCCGCCGAATTGAACGACGTTCCGCCGACGGCCTGCCACGGTCCGTGCACGTCATAGGTGAAATCGACACCGATCGTGGTCGAAACGTAGTTCTGGTAGTTCGTGAGCGCGGTTTCGTTGATGCTGCGAAGGATCTGCGGTCGCAGGACCAGCGGTTCGTAGCCATTCCAGCTTCCCGTGAGGCCGAACGTCGTCGAGCCCGTGGAAGTGCCGTCGGCGATGTACGACAGGGACTGGTAGCCGATGAAGCCTTCGAGTTTGCTTTTCGGACCGAGGTCCGTGGTCGCCCCGACGTTGAAGAACCAGCTCGTGGAGTCGCGCTGCTGGCCGGCGGCGTTGATGAACTGGGTATAGACGCGCTGCTGAAGGCCGGGCGCGATGAAGAACGACGTTCCGTCGAAGAGTTCGTAGCCCAGGCGAATCCGCTCCTCGTAGTCGGTGCGATCACGGCTGGTCCCCGGCAGGCCTGCCGCCGTGATTGTGCTGTAGTCATAGTACCAGTAGCGCACCGCGGCGCCGGTCAACTGATAGAAGAACCGGTTGAACTTCTGGTAGAGCGAGACCTCGATCGGGATCGAATCGACGACGGTCGGCGCCTGCGCGAACGACACGTCCGGCGTGCCCAGTGCTTCGGTGGCCCGGATCGCCGCGATCTTGCCAGTGACGTAGAAGTCCTGCTTGATCTCCAGCTTGCCTTCGGCCAGCAGCGTGTAGTTCTCGAAATTTTGCGTCGGCGCGCTGGCATAGAGACCAAACCCGCCCGAGGCGAGAAGGCGAATGGAGTGATTCAGCCACTCCGACTTCAGTTCGAGCTGCGGCTTGATCACCGTGAACAGAGAACCGGTCGCCGGCGCACTGGTGGCGAAGACGTTGTCGTCGTAACCGCCCAGGATCTCGATCGACGGGAAGAGCGTGAAAGCCCCCATCGTGATCCCCAGCTCCTCGCGCGTTGCCGAGCCGCCGCCGCCGGGCAACGGCAACAGCTCGATGATGGGGTCGTCGGGCGATTGCTGCTCGATCGTCTGCAGCGCCGGCGTCGTGGTTTCCTCCTGGGCCTGCGCGCCGGAGACGAGACACGACAACAGCACCCAGCCGAGGACAGGTGACCAAATGAGCTGCGAGCGATTCGCACTGATAGCCATGGGAGCAGCGGTCCATCCCGGCAAAGGTCCGAGTGTCGGCTGATAGAAGTCCCGACGCTGCCCTTGGCTACTAGCTTGGGCTGACTGGTGTTTGCTTCGTCGGGTCATAGGTCGGCGGCGGAAGTACGACTGGCGACGGTGTCGGCGTCGGTGTCGGTGTCGGCGGAGGCGTAAACACGACCGGCGGCGCGGGCGGCGCCGGCGGCGCCACAGGCGGAGTCGGCGACGTCGGCGGAGTCGGCGGCGTCAGCGTATTGACGAGCACAGCGAGGATCTGCGGGCTCGGTGGATTCGGCCCAGCCATGATTTGCGACAGCAGCTGGTTGAGCGAGCCTACGGTCGTGGGAAGCGGACCGGCTGGAGGCGGCGCCACCGGACCGCCGGCGAGCGCGGGCGGCGGCGCGGCCGGCGGCGGCGCGGTGTTCAGGGCATTGAGCCCATCCGGGCCCGGCGCGGGCCCGACGTTCTGGACGGGTGCCGCGCTCTGCAACGGGCTGGCACCCTGCAGCGGACCCGCGCCTTGGAGCGGACCGGCCCCTTGCAACGGGCCGGCGCCCTGCAGCGGACCGGCTCCCTGTAACGGACCTGCGCCCTGGAGCGGACCGGCACCCTGAAGAGGACCTGCCCCCTGCAACGGACCAGCACCCTGAAGAGGGCCGGCGCCCTGCAGCGGACCACCGCCCTGCTGTGGGCCACTGCCCTCCTGTTGCTGGCCTTGCTGCTGCTGCGCTTCCTGCTGCTGAGCGAGCTGCTGATCCTGGTTTTGTGCAGCCGGAGTTTGCGCGCCGGCCGCACCAATCACGACGAGTGACGACGCCACAGCAAGACACTGCGCTCTAAATGCAATTTTAGCCATAAAACCCAACCCGACCGCCACGGTAAGTACCATCGCAGTCATTTTTTAAGTATTCACACCCACTTGGCCCGGCCGGCAGAGCTCGGAACGGTCCCACCCAAGTTGATGGGCAAGTTACTGAATCGTGCTCACGAAGCCAAGTCCCTGCCCGCACGCTGCATCCGATGGAGACTCCAGTCGAAGACATCTCGGGGAACTCCAATAAGCTCAATAAATACGGCTAATATACGCCCTTGGTATCGCCAAGGAGAGTCGGGTTTGGTCGACTCTGGATATTTCACGGGCAAAAAAAACTGCAGTGTCGCCGCAGACAGTAAATATCACCGGTCACGTGAAATATCAATAACATTAAATTTCAATTGGATAAAGACAACTCCTCGCCTAAATTCTTAACAAAATGCCGGACCCCGAAGGAACCGCTATGAAGGCGATTTTCCCACTCGGTCTGCGAGTTCCTCGAGGGCCGTGGCGAAGTCTGCGGCATTTCCGCACTCTACGCGCCGATAGCCATCGGAACCGCCCGCCCGTGCGAGCAAGTCGACATCGGACGTCTCGCTCCCCACGAAAATCACCGGTTTGCCCGACTCGATGCACGCATAAATCTTGGAAGGCATGACAAAGCCGACGAATGCATCCTTCAGCGTCACGAGATGGGCGTCTGGGGAACGCAACAGGCCGGCCAGTCGCCCCAGGGGCACAGGCTCCGATTTGCAAAACGGAAGTCCCTGCGCGGCGAAGCGTTGGACGATGTCGTCCGCGCCGGCGCCGGTCGCGCTCAGCCACAGCCGAACCCTGCCCGTTCCCGCGCGATGATGAAGCCTGTAGCCCTCGGCAACCGTCTCGACGTCATGCGCGACGCCGAAGTTTCCGGCGTACAGCAACACACACGAACCCTCGAGGACAGCTGGCAGCGGTTCCGCCACGACATCGTCGGCGAACGACACAGGTGAACCGTCGCGCACGAGGCCGATCCGCTCCTCGCGGACACCGGTCTCACGCAGACGCTTGAGCTGGTCGAGTCCGAGCACCTCGAAACCGTCGATCCGGCGGCGCCAGAAATTCGTCAGGCCGAGCAGCAGATCGAGCACCCGTGACGGACGATCGCGTGCCGCGATCAGGCACTCGGGATGGAAATCGGTGATGCGGTAGACGAGGCGGCCGCGCCACAGGGGTTTCAGCGGTGCAAGCAGATGAATGAGCAGCGGCGGCGATCCGGTGAATAGAATCCCATCCGCCGCCCTCAGGGCTCGATAGCCGGCGACGACCAGGCGCAGGTTTGTCGCCGCAGTCCACACAAGACGCGCCAGGAATGAACGGCGCGGCACCGGACGGGTCGCCAGCCGAACCTCGGTCAATGTCCCCTTCCCTCGCGTCTCCTGCCGGACCGCCTCCTCGCCCGAGGAAAGGCCGAGCAAGGTCACGTCATGGCCCTGCTCCGCCAAGGCGCGAGCGCGCATCTGCATGTATTGGCCGACTGCACCGAAATCGGGCGGCAGCCAGTCGGCAATGATGACCACCCGGCGCTCCGATGCGAGATCGAACGGACTGTGCTCCAGCAGGTCGCTCATGCGCCGGCATCCTCGGCGTGCCGCATGCGACCGACCGAGCGGTAGAGTTCTTCCATGCGGCACGCAATCGTCGACCAGCCATATTGCTCGATGACAAGGGCCCTGCCGCTCTCGCCCATGGCGCGGCTTCGATCGACATCCGCCAGCAATGTGTTGAGGCCTTCCGCGATTGCCGCCGGCGCGGTGTCAACGACCAGTCCGGCACGCGCCGTGCGCACGATTTCCGACATGCCGACATCGGCCGTCGTCAGGACCGGCACGCCGCGACGCATCGCCTCGAAGGCCGCGAGGCCGAAATTCTCCGACAGCGACGTCATTGCAAACACCCGCGCGGCGGCGAACAGCGCTTCCTTGTCGGCGCCGGCGACGTGACGGGCGAGAATGCTCACCCGTCCGGCAACGCCGAAGCGTTGAGCTTCGTTCGCCAGGAAGGCGGCGTGTCCATCGGCATCGTCGCCGGCAACGACGAGGCGCGCCTCAGGAGCGAGCGGCAGGGCCGCGATCAACCGGTCGAGTCCCTTCTCCCAGCTGATGCGGCCCAGGGCCAGAACCGGCGCGCTGCCGCCGATGGCCGCCGCCACGTCGGGCGACAGCGCCACGCCGGATGGTGCGGGCGGGTCATCGACACCGTGGGGAATCGTGACAATGGGCGGCAGTCTCCAGCCAAATCCTGCGATGTGCCCCGCCTCCACCGCCGACGTGGCATGGATGGCGGCGGCGCGTTCGAGGTTGGCTCGCTCGATCAGGGCGATCCAAGCCGCCTTCGCCCACCGGCTCTTGCGGCGCATCAGCTCGGGTACGAGCATGCCGCGCGGCGATATCACATAGGGTACCCGGTGCGCCCGCGCAGCCCTTGCCGCGGCCCAGATCGGCCACAGATAGACAGCGTGCAGATGAATGGCGTCGAAGTCCGCGACGGCCCGCGACAACGCGCCTGCCATGGGCGGCGACCAATACAGGCGGCGCAGCAGTCGACTGGGGAAGTACGTCACCTTGACGCCCTCGAGGTCGACCGGGCGCAGCAACGGCACGGCACTGTCCCGCTCACCGTCGACATTCGTCGTGAAGACATGGACGTCATGACCGAGCGCTGCCAGTGCGCGACAGAGCGCATGAACCGTGCGGATCGGACCGCCGTATCGAAGCGCGGGCAGATACGTTGGTACGACGTGAAGAAGGCGCAAGTGCTCGTCCACAAGTTCAACGGCCGGTCGGCGTTCGCATGGGCTTGCGGTGCCGCTGCAAGCAATAGCATAGGTAGCGGTCAAATGGCTCTGCCTGCATGAAGCAGCGAATCTACTTTCGGCCGGCGCTCGTCGTCGGCCTGCTGGGCGTGGTCAGCGCGCTGCTGTGGATGGCCGTCGTGGCACTGGGTCCCAGCGTCGCCGCTGGACTGCTGGCTGCTCTCGCACTGCTCTACACCGCGTTGTCCGTCATGACAGTGTGGGCGCTATGGCGCATCTCCGTTCTCGAGCACTGGGCCGACTGGGACGAGCCGCGCCGACTCCTGATCCTCGCCCCCCACGAGGATGATTGCGTGATCTCCGCCGGTGGCATCGGGGCACGCAACCGACGCCTTGGCGGCGTCACTCGCATCGTCTATCTAGCGCCCGACGACTCGCCTGGCATGGCCGAGCGGCGCGCCGCCGAGGCGCGCGATGCGTGGAGCATCGCCGGCCTGGAACCGCGCGACCTCATGCATATCGACCTGCTGCCGCCGCTGCGCCAGCGCGACCCGTCCAGATTGCAGGCCGCGGCAACGACGCTGCGGGCGATCATCGACGAGTTCCGGCCTTCGGTCATCGTCGCGCCCATGTTCGAAGGCGGCCATATACACCACGACATGGCCGCCGCCCTGGTCACCAGCGTCGTCGTGCCCGGCGACCGGTTCGATGTCTTCGAAGCGCCGGAATACGGTCCTTACGTGTCGCTCGCCAACACGCCGCACAGAGTGATCGCGCTTGCCGCCCGATGGCTGTTCGGCCTTGTGGCCTATTATGGTCCGCCGGACGGTGTCGATGGACGGCCGATCGTGAAGTTCAGGCTCGATGGCCGCGACCTCGAGTGCAAACGGCGCATGCTCGGTGTGTTCGAGAGTCAGAATGCGCCAGCGTTGGTGGCGACGCGCGCATATCCTGATCGTCTGGTGCTGTGGGACGGGGAGCGGCGGCGGCGCACGCCCTTCGACTTCGAGCATTCCTATCTTCGCGTCGCGCTGGCTGCGCGGCGGGTATTGCCAGCCCGCATCGTGAATCGCCTGTTCCATGTGCAACCCGGCACGATCGGCCGCGAAGGCAGGATCACCGACTGGGACGAGGAGATGACGGGCGGCACCTGATCGCGGATTTGGTCCCTCAGGCGTACTTGCCGGCCAATTCGACATAGGCCCGGGCACACGTCTCCAGCGTGAATCTCGGAACCATGAAGTCGCGCGGGCAATAGACGCCGTTCTCAACGCCCCACCAGAACACGTCGAGTGCCGTCGGCAAATCGGCCCCGTCCTTGAAGGTGACACCGCATCTGGCGTCCCAGTACGGGACCGTCGTGACCGGACCGTACTTCACGCGGCCCGCATAGCTGGGGTCCTCCCACATGCCGCCCCTGTCCCAGACCAGCAGCGGGACACCGGAGGCCAGCATCTGCTGGGCGGCGATGCCCTGCGTCTCGTGCAGGCTGAGATAGACCATGGCGCGCGTCCGGCGCCTCAGGGCGAAGAGTTCCTCCTCGCGGTATCTGCCGTAGCGAAGCGCCTCGACGCGAAGGCCCCGACGGCGAAGCTCGGCCCACAGCGGATCGATCACCGTGTGCTCGTGTAGTTCGCGCTGCCGGAAGATCTTGTCGTAGACGAGGATGTCGATGTCCTTCGCCGTCGCCGGATCGGGCGTCCACGCCTCGGTATCGATGCCGACCGGCCAAGCCGTGACGAGACCGGGCCAGACTTCGGAGAACATCTTCGCCACCCAGTCGCCGGGAACCAGGACCTGACGGATAGGCCGGCGCGACGGCAAGCCTGGATCGTCGATGGGGTGGGCGAAGATCGACGGGCCGAACAGGACCGGCGTGCTCTCGGGAATCCTGTCGAGCACATGCGGCCAGCCGATGACACATGCCAGTTCCCCGGGATTGGCGCTGAGGTATCCGAAGTCGTTGACCCGATAGGGAACGCCGATGCGATCGAGTCCCGCGATCAGGTTGAGGAAGACCCGCGTCGGTCCCCGGGCGGGGCGCGGGCCGCGGATCAGGTTCCTGATCACCCTTCGCGGATAGCGGTCGAACGGCAACCAACGATCCGACTCTCGTTCTTCGTAGAAAATGTTCAGTGGTCTTTGTCGCGACATCGCCGGGAAGGGCTGGAAATGGCCGAAGGCTATCAAGACGGTTGCGGCTGGTCCTTGCCGGCGCGGGTATGCAGCCACTTCAGGCCGATCGGCAGGGCAAACTTCACGAGCAGCGCGTAGACGAGGAAGAACATGATGGTCGCGCCAAACAGCTTGGGCAGCGATAGTTCGACGCCGGTGCCCGCCACGTTATAGATGAACGCCAGCACGATGCCCTGGCGCACCATCCATGGCAGCCGCGATCGCATGAAGTAGCGGAGGACGCCCGCGATCCCCAGGCCAATGGCCAGGATGCCCAGCAGCATTCCCGGGAAGCCCAGGTCGACATAATTTTCTCCCATATACCCGACGCTGATCGACGTGGAGCCGCGCACCACCTCCGTCGGGTCGGCGCCGGTCAGGCGGGCATAGGTCTCGGTATCCGAGAGCGCCGCCTTATCGGGGAAGAGGAAGCGCGGTTTGAAAACGTGGTCGAAAGCTTCCTGCCACTGCCTGCCCGGGTTGGGATCGCGAGCGCTGTGCTGGTAGTCGATCACCGATCCAAAAATATCGACGTAGGCGAAGCGGCTGAGCAGCGCGTAGGAGGCAAGCCCCCAGTCGATTGTGCCCGGCGAGGCCGCGAGCGACCCGAGGTAGGCGAGACGTTCGGACAGCGGTATGCTCAAATGTTGCGTCTCCTCGCCGCCAGTGGCGAATTCGCGATAGTCGACCTTCACCGCCGTCCAGAACAACGCCAGCGCCATCAGGACGGAGAGCCACACGACACCGCCCAGGATCGACGTGACGCTCAACGCCAGACGCGCCGCAATGGCCGCGACCGCCAGATAGATGAACACACCGCGAAAGTCGGACAACAGGCCGCTGAAGCCGATCAGGATTTCGACCAACACCGCGGCCAGCATGAACTTGCCGCCACGGCCGGTGGACAGGACGGTGGTGAACAGCAGGAACTCGGCCACGATCTTCAGCCGCGACACAGCCTCGAACTGCTGGCTCAAGGCGGGGATCAGGCGGGTCGCATAGCCGCAGGCGACCGCCAGGACCAGTGTCCCGCAATAAAGAAGGAAAAGGTCCAGTGGCCGCCAATCGCGATGGGCGCTCTCCTCTTCCGGTGACGGAGATGGCAGCCCGCCGAGCACCATGCGAAAAGCCAGCGCCAGAACCACGATGCTTGCGAGCATGTACCAGTAGGCATTGACAACATACTGACCGTAGAGGCCGGCACCCAGGGGCTCGCCGTCGACCATCGACTGCAGAACGCGGGAAAAGACCTGGGCCCATTGCCAGAGGAAGTAGAAGATCACCGCAGCCGGCATCGTCGGCTTGCCGACGAGGCTGAGGACGATCCACGGCACGAAGCAACCTGCCGCGAACGCCAAGGGGTCGGACGAAAACGGCGCGGTCAGCAGCAGGAAGAGACCGATGAGGAGGAACGTCCGGCGCATGAAGCCGGCATCCAGCACCATGCGCGGCGATACCGCCCGTCCCCGCAGAGGAGGGTTTACGGTCACCACGGGAGGCCTCGCTCTGGATGGCGCTTCATTCTGCCCTGCTTCGGGACCTTAAGGCTCTTGCCGCGCCTGCAATACCTTGGGCCGCTCGCGCTGGCGAGTAGGTTTCCATCCGTTCCGCCAACGCCTTCCGGGTCCGGTCCGGGTCGAGGGACAGGACCGTCTCGATCCCGCCGGCCAGAGCGCCGACGTCGCCGAGCGGGAAAACCGCACCGGTGACGCCCGGTTCGATCAGGTCCGGGCCACAACCCACGGCATCGGACACGACCGCCGGCACGCCGCAGGCCATGGCTTCGTTGACGACCAGTCCCCAGGTCTCGCGCCCGTCGGACGGCAGGACGAGGACGTCGGCGGCCGCATAGACCGCGGGCAATTCGCTCTGGTTGACGAAGCCGTGAAAGACCGCGCGGAGGCCGGCGGCGGCGGCGGCGGCGGTCAAGGCCTGCTGCAGATCGCCCGATCCGGCAAATGCCACCTCAAGGGAAGCGCCGCGCGCCGCCACTCGCGACGCCGCGTGCAGGACGTCGAACGGACGTTTGCGCTCGATCAGCTTGCCCGCAAACAGGATCCGCCGGGGCTGCGAAGGATCGCGACCAGCGGCCTCGATCTGTCGCCGCGCCGCCTCGTTGGCGATCCTGAAGGCGGTGTTGTCGACGCAGTGCGGCGAGAAGAACAGCCGGTCGGACGGGGCGCCGTAGTGCAGGAGATAGTCCCGGTTCCTCTGCCCGACGTAGAGGAAACCATCAAACCGCCGCAGGACGGCGCGGAAGGCCAGGGCCTTGGCAAGCCGGACCGCACCGCTGCGCGGTCCCACGAGCTGGGAATCGCCACGCGCGAATACCGGCACTCCGGCACGCCGGCAGGCCTGCACGGCCTGCCAGTAGGTGCGAAGCGCCCAGCCCGGCACGACGAAGCCGTCGAAGGCGCCGCCGGCGACTTCCGCGGCGATCTCGGGCGTGTCGCAGCCGAAGAACCGGTCGGTCGAGGGTGCGTGCGCCACATTGTGCAGGAACCGGCTGTGGTAGCCGGACAGGAGATCGACGTCCCAGTCGAAGGCCACGCCGAACCCGGCACTGGCCTGCTGTTCGGCTGTCTGGCGATGGGCATAGAAGACCGTCAGGTCGCACTGCTTCGCGAGTTCGCGAAAGATCGGCGCGAGATACTGGATCGGATGGCTGACCAGGAAGCCGATGCGCAGTGCCATGTCAGCCCACTGCCGCGTTCGAACGGGCACGATACCGCTCGCAGGCGAGGTCGAGCGCCTCGGCGAGCACCCGGGTCGATTCGCGTGCCGAATAAGCCTCGAAGGCCGTCCGGTCGATGACGTCGGCATCGAAGCCGGCGTTCTCGATGAAGGATCGCAGCGCCGTCGCCACGTCCGCCGGCTCTGGCCGCGACTCTTCCGTCAGCGTCGTCACCCACCCGGCATGCGCCCGGCGGATCATGGCCACCGCCGTACTCTTCTCGTGCAGCATGGCGAACACCGGGCGGCGCGACAGCATTGCCTGGAATACTTTGGACGGCGTGTAATGCGCTTCCGTCGAGCCCAGCACGAGCACGGCGTTGCTCCGTATCAGGTGATTGAGTGTGTCGACATAGCCGATGCGATGCGGGTGCTCGCTCACCATCTCCTCGACGCCGGCGCGGCGCGCCCGCGGCAACACCTGGTGGCCCCGAGGGTCATCCGGCGACGTGCCGGTGCCGACGAAATGGACCCGGAGCCGGGCCGCGACTTGCGGCGCGGTCTCGCGCAGCGTCCGCAGGCCGGACAGAAAGGCTTCGAGAACAACGAAACCGGCCGGCAGCAGGGCGCCAGCATAGATCATGTGGAACCGGCCGTCGCCGGGGTCGAACAGGAAGGGCGCGCGATGCAGGTCGCGCACAAGGACGAAATCCTCGGGGGCGCTGCCCATCGGCATGTAGGCAAGGACGGCCCTGTCCGCCACGATGGGGTTGCGTTCGAGCATGCCCGCGACATAGCCGGGCGCCATCGCGGTGATCAGCGCCGCATCGCGCACCGCCCACGGCTCGAGCCAGTTGGCGAGGCGATACGAGCCCCAGGCGCGGCTGAACGGCCTGTCGATGCCGGGCCAGCGATTGACCCAGGGATCCTGGTAGTCGATGCCGTACGGCACACCGTAGCGCCGATGGATGAGGCGTCCGACCGGCGCCAGGAAATTGGAAGGGATGGTCACCAGGACGAAGTCGATTTCGCGCTTCGCCGCCAGGCTCGCCAGCGCGCGATAGCAGCCCCAGAAGGCGCGCACGCCGATGTCGCCGACGAGGCGGACGGGCCGCGTCGACAAGGTCGATGCATGGATCACCCGCAGTCCCGGCGCCACTAGCCGCTCGAGATCGGGATCGGGGCGTTCTTCGTAACGCTGCGCGTCGCCAGTCACGACGATCGGCTCCCAGCCGAACTCCGGCAGGTGGCGCGACCACAGCCGCGCCCGGTGGGCTCCCACAAGATTGCTGGGGGCGAAATGTCCGCTCACCAGGGCAATGCGCCGGGTCATCGCCGCGCCAGTCCGGCGCGCATGCGCGCGTAAAGGTCGAGATAGCGGGCAACGACCGCCCGAGGCGAGAAGTGCTCCTCCGCCCTGCGGCGACAGACGGCGCGATCGATCGTGCCGAGCCTGGCCACCGCCTCGCAGCCTTCCTCGATGCTCCGGATCAGGAAGCCGTCGACGCCCGGCCGGACGATTTCGGGCAGCGCCCCGCGCGGGCAGGAGATCACCGGCGTGCCGCAGGCCAGCGCTTCGGCGAAGACGATGCCGAACGGCTCGTCCCACTGGATCGGCACCACCATGGCCTCGGCCTGCCCGAGCAGGGCGTTCTTTTGCACGTCGTCGACCGGCCCGACGTATTCGATGCCGTCCCGCCCGATCCACGGTTCGATTTCCCGCCGCCAGTAGGTCCCTTCGTGCCCTGCCTCCGCATGGTTGCCGGCAATCACCAGGCGGCGTCCGGCGCGGC
>MEMN01000215.1:24964-26465 GCA_001767945.1 Alphaproteobacteria bacterium RIFCSPHIGHO2_12_FULL_66_14
GGGATGCCGTACCACACACCGCCGGACGGCCGCCCGCAGTTGGCGATGTACTCGCTGCAGCCCGTGAAGGTGAGCACGTTCGGCGCCGCCAGCCGCGCCGCCAGCCCGACGGTGCGCGGCGTCGGATCGCGCTGGAACGACATGGCGATGGGAACCGACCCGCGCAGGTGCGGAAGCAGATAGGCGATTCGCGAGAAGCTGTGGATCAGGTCGGGGCGGAAGTCCCGCACCACCCGGCGCAGCGTCCACATGTTGGCGAGCGTATCGGTCGCCGATTGCGACGCCCTTCCCGACCAGGCGAAGGTCTCGTCGGCCGGACACTCGGACCCTGCTTTGGCGACCAGGCCGACATCATGACCCTCGGCGCGCAGCCGGCGGACCAGCATGTCGACGATGCGCTCGATGCCGCCATAGGTCTTGGGCGGCACCTCGATCTCCGGATCGGCGGTCATCAGCAGGCGCACTATCGCACCGCCTTGCCGGTGTCGGGGCCACGATCGGCGAATGCCTGGGCGACCGCCTTCAACAGGACATCCTTCTCGACGTCCCAGTTGTAGCGCTCGTGCCCGAGCTGCCAGGCCGCGCCTTTGGCCTCCGCCAACCCGGCCGGCGACCCGGCCAGGCGATCGAGCGCCGCCGCAATTGCCGCCGGATCGGCCAGCGACACCAGCACCGCGGCGGCGCCGAGGTCGGAGGCAAGGGCCCGTTGCGCCGGCGTATCGCTCATCAACGTGGGAATCCCGGCGAGCAGATAGGTGAAGATCTTGTTGGTGAGACAGAGCCCGCGGTTCTCGCTGACGTCGGTCTCCAGCGACAGGCCGAGGTCGTACGCTGCCGCCAGGGTCACCATCTGGTCGGGAGGCGCCTTCGGCAGGATCGAGACGCAATCGGCGATGCCGAGCTCGCGGGCCAGAGCCATCAGCCGGTCGCCGCCGCTCCACTGGTTGCCGCCGCGAACGTCGAGTGTGACGCGGCTCTTCGCGCGCGCCATCGCCTGAAGGAAGGGTTGAAGTCCGCGGTCGAGGCCGATGGTCTGCGAGAACCAGTAGGTCCTGAGCTGCACCGGCGCGTGCGCCGCCGCGCCGGTCTGCGACACGGCCGGCGCCATGTCGAGCGGAAAGACGTTGAGCACCGTGGTCGGTGCGATCCCGTAGCGCGCGGCATAGGCCTTCGCGATCAGCGGCGCCGCGGCCGTCGCGTAGGCGCACGACGGCAGCGCCGCCCGCTCGATCGTTTCAATCATCTTCATGCGGAAGGCCTCGTCGACGCCGCCGGTTCCTTCGCCGGAATGGAAGTCCTCCGCGTCGAAGCCCAGCATCGCGCTGTGGCGTCGCGCCACCGGCGCCGTGGCCGCGAGGCCCGCGACATAATGGGCGATATAGAGGTCGGCCGGCACGGCGAGCGCCGCATCCCGCAGGGTGGCAACCGGCCCGCCGCAGGCGAGCGCGGCAAGACTGGGCGGAATGCGCGCGCCGACCGTCGCGACCAGCCGCGCAAGCCG
>MEMN01000215.1:26475-28732 GCA_001767945.1 Alphaproteobacteria bacterium RIFCSPHIGHO2_12_FULL_66_14
ATCGTGACTGCGCGTTCACCGAACGGGCGCGGCACGCGCACAACCTTCCACGGGACCCTGGCCACGATCCCGTCATCGACGCCGCGCAGTTCGCCGGTGTAGTTGCAGACGATGGTCGTGACGCCGTAGCCCGCGTCATGCAGCGCCCCCGCTTCCTTCAGCACGCGGGGATTCGACGCCAGATTGCCGGGGCTGACAATGCAGACCGTGCCGCGCATGCCGCGGCACTCAGCCCGGGTCAGGCGTCGGGAGCGCGGCGAACCGCAGCGGCGCTTCCAGCCTCATGGCGAGGGTCCCCTGCCCCGATCCCTGCTTGAAATTGTAGGGGATGCCGCCCGGACTGCAGTTGTCGACGATGAATCGCAGCGCGTTGTCGACGCGATGATCGTCGTCGATGTTGGTATAGGTCGTCTTGAGGTCGAAGCAGTACTCGCCGGCAGCCAGGTAGTAGGGCTGCAAGGAAAGAGTGCATTCGTAGCGGCCGGCCGCCGAGGGCAACGACACCTGATTGAAGACCGCCGACGAATAGAAGGCGACCGGCAGGTTGAGTTCGTCGCGCAGAAGAAGCTCCAAAGACATGCCGGGCATGCCGTCAGTCTCGATGACGATGTGCAGCCGCAACGGCTCGCCCGGCTCATAGTGGTCGGTCGGTCGGTCCTGATCGTCGAGCAAGGTCGCCGATATCAATGTCGCATTCCGTCCTCGGCCCCAGTTCCTGTCGTCGCTCGTCCTGCTGAGCGACGCGGCATAGTGGGTGACTGCCGCCTCGATCGGACCATCGAAATAGAGCTGGCCGCTCCCGAAGACGAGCGCCCGCCGCGTAAGCGCCATGACGGCCGCGAGATTGTGGCTGACAAACAGCACCGTGCGGCCAGCGTTCGCCACCTTGGACATCCGGTCGAGGCAGCGCGCCTGGAACTCCGAATCGCCAACCGCCAGCACTTCGTCGATGACCAGTATCTCGGCCTCCAGATGGGCCGCCACGGCAAAGGCAAGCCGCGCATACATGCCGACCGAGTAACGTTTGACCGGCGTATCGATGAACTTCTCCACGCCGGAGAAGTCGACGATCTCGTCGAAGCGACGGCGCACCTCGGCGCGAGTCATGCCGAGGATTGCGCCGTTGAGGAAGATGTTCTCCCGGCCGCTCAGCTCGGGATGGAACCCCGTACCGACCTCGAGCAGGCTGGCGACGCGCCCCGTGATCTCCACCCTGCCCTCGGTCGGCTCTGTGATCCTGGACAGGATCTTGAGCAACGTCGTCTTGCCGGCGCCGTTGCGCCCGATGATGCCGACGGCTTCACCGCTCCCGATCTCGAAGTTCACGTCGCGCAGCGCCCAGAATTGCTCGACGGTATCGCCGGCGACCATCGCGCGCCCCTTGAGCAGGTCGGCCGCGCCGCGCAGCAGGTTGCGCGGTCCGCGGATCATCGCCTCCCGGAAATTCTCCTGCCGCGCGGTGTGGTGGCCGATCTCGAACTTCTTGCCAAGCTTCTCGGCGCGGATGACGACGTCACTCATCTTCAGATCAGATCCGCGAAGGCGCGTTCGGTGCGACGGAAGCTGCGAATCCCCCACCACAGCAGGACCGCGGTAATGCCAATGCTGAGCGCAAATCCCGGCCCATGTATGGGGCTGTTGCCACCCAGGATGCACCAGCGAAATCCGTCGATGATGCCGACCATCGGGTTGAGGCTGTACAGCAGCGACCATTGCTCGGGCACGATCTTGCCCGAGAACCCGACCGGCGAGATGTAGAGGCCGATCTGCGTCACGAAGGGAATGATGAAGCGGAAGTCGCGGTACTTGACCAGCACCGCCGCCGCCCACAGCGCCGGGCCGATGCTGCACAGCAGCGCCAGCATCACGAACACCGGCAGCAGCAGGATCTGCCAACCCGGTACCACACCATACCAGAACATGAGGCCCGCCAGGATGACGAGACTCACCAGGAAGTCGATCAACGCCACCAGGACGGTCGAGAGCGGCACGATCAGCCGCGGGAAATAGACTTTGCTGATCAGGTTCGAGCTGCCCACGATGCTGGTCGAGGCCTCGCCCAACACGGAGGCGAAGAGCGTCCATGGCAGCAGCCCGGCGAAGACCATGACCGCGTAGGGCGCCGCGCCCTCGGTAGGCAGCTTGGCGATCTTGCCGAAGACGACGGTGAAGACGACCATCGTCATGAACGGCCTGATGAAGGCCCAGGCGATGCCGATCACGGTCTGCTTGTAGCGCACCGCCACGTCGCGCCATG
>MEMN01000216.1:0-12583 GCA_001767945.1 Alphaproteobacteria bacterium RIFCSPHIGHO2_12_FULL_66_14
GCGCCAGGCCAGGATGAAGAACAGTTCGCGATAGCGCCACAGGTCACGACAGTACTGCCGATCGGCGCGGCCCGCCTCGAGAACGAGGCGGCGCGGGGGACTCTGGGTGGAGGCGGGCATGGCGCCCCCCTCTTACGACGCGGCCGGGCCCGAAGGCGAGCGAGGAGTAGGCGGGCAGCGGCAGCAAAATGCGGCCGCCGGTAGGCCTCGATCGCGGCCGGATCGACCTTGCCCTGCCCCAGGAGCTGCTGAATGGCATCGATCAACGCGCTCCGGTCGTGCGGATCGACAGTTAAGCCCACGCGCGTATCGGGAATCGCATCGCCGGCACCACCCCCGGCGCCGCCGATCACGCGCAACCCGCAGGCGGCGGCCTCGAGATAGACGATGCCGAACCCTTCCTCCGAACTCGGCATGACGAAGAGATCGGCCAGCCTGTAGAGATCGGGCAGATCATCGTCGGGAACATAACCGAGGAAGCAGACCGCGCCCGGCGCGAGCACGGCGGCGCGCGCTTCAAGCCGGGCGCGGTCGTCGCCGTCGCCGGCGACGACGTGGACCAGGGTCGGGAATGCGGCGCGCAGGGCCGGCACGCAGGCAAAAACCTGTTCGTGGCCCTTGTAGCGCTCGCTCGCGGCAAGCCGGCCCACCGTCAGCAGAATGGGGCCGGGACCGAGCGCAAGGCGCTCGCGCAGCGACACCGACGGTGGTCCCGGCACGAACTGATCGCCGACGGTGTTGGGCAGGACGCGCACGCGTTCCGGCGCGAGGTCGGCCCAGCCGAGCAGGATCCGACGCGTCGCCCGGCTGACGGTGGTGACCTGGTCGGCTTCTTCGATCGCCGCCCTGACGATTCCGCGCCGGTCTCCCCAGATGTCGGTGCCATGCGCCTGCAGCCAGCAGTGGGCGCCCAGCAGGCGGGCGATGATGACGGCCAGCGGCGCCATGAAGACGTGGCCGCAGAAGACGACGTCGATAGGGCGATGACGCCAGGCCATCCATATCGCGGAGATCGAGAACTTCAACTGGCCGAACACGGCCGGCCGCTGGCTTATGCCCGCTGGCAGCGACAGGCCGCCGGCATCGCCCAGCCGCGGCAGCACCAGGATCTCGGCTCCCCCGCCTGCCAGCGCTTCGAACAGATCCTGGTTGTAGCGGGCGATCCCGCCGCGAGCGCCATAACAATCGCCGACCAGTGCGAGGATGCGAGCCGTCATCGCCGGTTCACGGCACGACGGGGCCGGTCCAGCCGGCATTCCAGATGCGCAACGCCCAGTCGCGCGACGCCACCGAGAAATTCACCGTTCCGTCCGCAGCTTTGGCCGCATCCTGCAGCCAGCGGCCAACCGGCGTGACGAAGCCGGTCTTGCGCCTGGCGCGACTCGCGGCCGGCAACGGCGGGTCCGGGATGTCGGCAACCGCCGCCTTGGCGTCCGCCGCCGCCAAGACGTCACCTGGTGGCAGCGCCGCCAGGAAGTAGGGATCGACATAGGGCACGCGAATCTCGACCGAATGCGCCATGCCCGCCCAGTCGGCGTCGCGCAGGAGCTGGTTGCGCATGTAGAGCGACGTCTCCAGCGCCGCGACGCGGTCGAAGTCGCCGAGCCCGCCGCCATCGTGCAGCACGGCGCCGATCCGCCGCAGCGGCGCCAGCCGGCGCAGACCTTCCTTCAGCATCACGGGATCGAGCAGATCGCCCAGTTCCCACGGCATGTAGACGCTGCGGCGAAGAAGATAGGCGCCCGCCCAGCTTCCGCCGTACTGCAGCACGCCCGCTGCCTTCGGATGAATGCCAAGTCCGGCGTGGATCGCCGCCGACATGCCCCGGCGGACGAGCGCACCCAACCCTGGCAGCCAGTCGACCGGTCGCAGCCAATGGACGCTTCGCGGCACGTCGACGAACGACGGATAGCCGCCGAAACATTCATCGGCCCCAAGGCCGCTCAGCGCCACCTTGATGCCCGCCTCGTGCGCCGCCTTGGCCACGAACCAGGTGTTGATGCCGTCGATGGTCGGCAGGTCCATGGCATCGAGGATCGCCGGCAGATCGCGTTCGAACTCGGCGCGATCGACGGTGCGTACGATGTGGCGCGCGCCGTAGCGGGCGGCGACTTCGGCCGCGAGCGGTGCCTCGTCGAGGTTGTCGCCGCGGAACTCCTTGAAGGCGAGCGTGACAGCCGAGATGTCGCGCACGCCCAGTTGCGCCATCGACCCGAGCAGCGCTCCGGAATCGAGTCCGGCGGAAAGGAAGACGGCGACCGGAACGTCGGCCACCAGATGATGCCGCACGGAATCGTGCACGGCGTCGGCCAGCTGACGACGCGCTGCTGCCGGATCAACCATCCTGCCGGTCGCCCGCACGGCGAGCGCGCCGGCGATATCATAGTAGTGCTGTGGTGCCCCCGGCCCTGCCGCATCGACCACCAGCGTCGTTCCCGCCGGCAGCGTGTGCACGCTGCGCCAGACCGTGAAGGGCTCGGGCACGCTGCCCAGGAGGTGGAAGCCCACGATGCCCGCCGGGTCGGGTTCGTTCGACACCGCGCCGCCCGCCAGCAGGGCCTTGGCCTGGGAGGCGAAGCGCAGCGTCCAGCCGTCATCGGCCCAATAGAGCGGCTTGATTCCCAGCGGGTCACGCGCCAGCAACAGCCGGCGCTGCCGCGAGTCCCACAGGCCGAACGCGAACATGCCGCGCAGCCGCCGGACCATTTCCGGGCCGCAATCGGCATAGAGCTGGAGCAGCACCTCGGTGTCGGAGTCGGTACGGAATTCGTACCCCTTGGCCTGCAATTCCGAACGCAGTTCGCGGTAGTTATAGATTTCACCGTTGAACGTGATCGTGAGCGCGCCATCGAGGCTCGCCTTCGGTTGGGCGCCACCTTCGGACAAGTCGATGATCGCCAGCCGCTGGTGGGCGAACCCGAGGCGCCCGTCGGTATCGATCCACTGCCCGGTGCCGTCCGGTCCCCGCGCCGCCATGCGGCTGTTTATACGTCCCAGTTCGACGCGATCGACCGGCGGCGCGACGTCGAGGTAAGCGAATATGCCAGCAATTCCGCACATGGCGAGGGGTGACGCGATGGGGGCGGCTGTCAGCGCGCGCCGGTGCCGCGGAACACCACGGCAAAGGTGCGCAGTATGATCACGAGGTCAAGCCACAGCGAACAATGCTTGAGGTAGTACAGGTCGTACTCCAGCTTCGAGCGCATGGCGTCGGGATCGTGGGCGTAGCCCTGGTTGATCTGTGCCCAGCCGGTGACTCCGGGACGAACGATGCCGCGCAGCGCGAAGTGCTGGATGTCGCGCACATATCCCTTTTCCAGCGACAGCGCCTCGGGCCGCGGACCCACCCAGCTCATCTCGCCACGCAGGATGTTGATCACCTGCGGCAACTCGTCGAGCCGGCAGCGCCGCAGAAAACCGCCGACGCGTGTGACGCGGGGATCGACTGCGGCCGTGAAGCTCGGTCCTTGCGCGCCGTGATGCATGGTGCGGAACTTGATCATGCGGAACACGCGCCCGCGGCGACCGACACGGCTCTGGATGAAGAACACCGGGCCGGGGCTATCGTAGCGGACGAAAGCAGCGACGACGGCGAGGATGGGCAACAACAGCGGCAGAACCGCCACCGTCAGGACGACTTCGACAAGGCGACGGACGACGAGATATTGCCGCGACGGCAGCAGGGCACCGAATTCGTTGGGCGTCAGGCCGCCAAGGGGCGTGCGGCCGGTCAGGGACTCGACGATATAGCGGCGGTCGAGGACCGGCACGCCCGCGATCGCGGCGTCGGCAAGCGCCTCGAGCTGGATCTCGGGAAGGTCGGTACTGAGATCCGCCACGATGGCATCGACCCGCGTTTGCCGGCGCTGAACTTCGTCGAAATCGAGCCATCGGCAAGCGTGCAGTTCCGGCATCGCCGCGATCGATGTCTTGGGGATCACCGCGTAGTTGCGAATCAGGTAGCGCGCCCGCAACTGGGCCGCCACCGCCATCCAGAGCATCGTAAGGATGCCGCTGCCGAACAGCTGGAAGCGCGAATAATCCAGACGAAGCAACAGAAGGAGCGCGGCCACCAGGGCATAGGTAAGGACGGCAATCGGAGCGACATAGCCCATGTTGCCCTGCAGGGTGGTGCGCGGAAAGGCATCGAGCCGGCGCCCGCAGTACCACACGATTCCATAGGCGACGGCTGTTGCGACGATGGTGAGTTCGGCCGCGCCGAAATTCTTCGCGAACGGCCCGGCGGTCGCATACAGGGGGATCGGCAGGACGACGCAGAAAACGAATCCTAGGGACGCGTCGATCCATGCCTCGAGGAACCGCTGCGGCGCCGACGGCATGGCCGGCGTCCGTTCAGACAGCGCTTCCACTGCAGCAGGCTCGACCGGAATGGCCCTCCGCAAGATTGTCTCCGTCTTCACCCGACGATATGCAAAACATCGCATTGTCAGTGATACAATATGGCGGCCCGGACGGAAACCGGCAATCTCGCCGCCGGCCACGAAAGGGCGATCAGGCAAGGTTTGCTTGCCTTTTTCCCCCGTCGACCGGACAACGGGCCGGTGACAATTGCTTTGAACCTCTTCGGGATCGGATAGGCGAAATGTGGACGTTGCGTTCGTGGGCCCATCGGATCCTGGGCCGCCGCCTCCATGTTCCCGAAATTCCGGTCTCCCTGTCGGGTCTTTCCGGGCGCGGAACCAGCCCCCTGTGCGACGATGGGTGTTGCGCCCGATGATCGACATTTCGATCGTCATCCCGACCTACAACCGGCTTTGGTCGCTCCCCAACGCCGTCGAGTCGTGCCTCTCCACGACGGCCAAAGTCGAGGTGATCGTCGTCGACAACGGCAGCACGGATGGCACGTGGGAGTGGCTTCAGACACAGGCCGGCGTCCGCGCAATCCGCATGGATAACTGGGGCAAGGACTGGGCCATCGTCGAGGCGCTCAAGGTCGCGCAAGGGAAGTACGTCCGCTTCCTCGACTCCGACGATTGGTTGTCCGAGGGAGCGAACGACGAGCAGCTCCGGCTGGCGCACGACAACGAGGCCGACGTGGTCGTTGCCGGCTACCAGGACTGCGACGACGATATCGGCAGCCTCCACGTGAATCCTTGGGCGGCGTGCGACGATTTCATCGCCCAGCAGCTCGGCGAAGGCTGGAGTTCGCACTACTCGGCGTTCCTGTTCCGCCGCGACTTCATCCTCGGTATCCCGCATCGCCAGGACTTCGCGTTCATCGACGACAGGATGTTCATGATCGAAGTCGCGCTGCGCAAGCCGCGCCTCGCTGTCTATGACAAGCCGGCCTTCGTTCATCGCCGCCACTCGCGCGGGCGCCTGCAGGTTTCCGGTGGCATCGTGAAAACCGTCGGGACGTGGCAGCACATCATGGTCTACCGCAAGGCCCTGGCCATGCTCGCTCAGGCCGGCGAGCTGTCGCCGCGCCGCAAGCGGGCCGGGCTTGGTTTTCTCTGGTCGGCGACCCGTGAACTCGCGAAGACCCATCCAGCGGACGCCGGCGTCGTCTACGACTGGATCTACGAACTCGACCCCGGCTTTTCACCCCCCATCCGCAGGAGCCTGGCACTCGCCTACCGGGTGCTCGGCTTTCGCACGACCGAATGCCTGGTCGCCCTGAGGGCGTCGGCCCGGCATTTCGTGGCGCGTCTCGGCGGACGACCTCGGGACCCGGCGTGACCCGGCAATCGGCACCATGACCTTGCGCGTCGTCCACTGCATCGGGTTCTACTTCCCCGACCCGGTCGGCGGAACGGAAGTCTATGTCCGTGATCTCGCTGCCACCCTGCTCGAACGCGGCGTCGAAAGCTCGGTCGTCGCGGCGACCGACGATTCCGAACGAGAGTATCTCTGGGAGGGGATTCCCGTATCCCGCTATCCGGCCCGCTCCGGACGAACGGCGTTCCAGCAGCTTGTGAGACGGCTCGAGCCGGACGTCTTCCACCTCCACTCGTGGACGACGGGTGCCGGCCTCCCGCACCTTCGTCACGCCGCCGAGCTGGGGATCCCAAGCGTTGCCACGCTGCACGTTCCTGCGCCCCTCTGCCTACGGGGCACGATGCTGCTCGAGGGCAAGACGCCGTGCGACGGCCGGATCGACGAAGCCCGCTGCGCCCGTTGCTGGGCGCTCGAGCGCGGCGTACCCGCGCCGGCCGCCCGCCTGATCTCGCATTTGCCGAAATGGGCGCCGCCACCGTGGTTGACGCGCACTCCCGTACGGCGGATCGCGACGCTCGCGTCCGCCCGGACGATCGCGGCAAACCAGGCCGAACGGCTGCAGGAGCTCGCCCGGCTTTGCAAGCGGATCGTCGTTCCCAGCGAATGGGTGGGTTCGGCGCTTCGGCAGAACGCCATCCCTGATGGAAAGATCCTGCTCAGTCGCCAGGCGGCCAGCACGGCGTTCGGCAGCGACGGTGGCGGCGCGCGGCATGGAGGAAGCGGTCGCGAATTGACCATCGGCTTCATGGGCCGGCTGGAAACCTACAAGGGCGTGCAGACCCTGATCGAGGCGATGTCGCTCATTCCGCCGCAGACGCCGTTGCGGCTGATCATCGCCGGCACCAGCGACGACCGGAACAATCTCCGGGCGATCGAGGCGGCCGCGGCGAAGGATCCCCGCATCGAGTTTGTCGGACCGCTGCCGCATGAACGCATTCCGGCGTTTCTCGAGAGCCTGGACATCCTGGCGGTTCCCTCGCGCTGGATGGAGACGGGCCCCATCGTCGTCCTCGAGGCCCAAGCGATGGGCGTGCCGGTCATGGGTGCCGATCTCGGGGGCATCTCCGAGCGTGTGCGCGACGGCATCGACGGCTGGCTGCTGCCCTTCGACGAGCCCCGGGCGTGGGCCGCGGCGATGCATCAGGCGGCCGCCGATCGCAGCCAGGTCGCCATTCGCGCGGCCAACAGCAAGCGCACCCGAACAGCCAGCGACATCGCGGCGGAAATGGCCACCCTCTACGGCGAGCTTCATGACCGCTCGACGTAGGGCGGCCGGCTCCGCGGATTTGATCTCCTAGGCGGCAGCGGCGGCTTGCATCGGTCTGCCGCGGCTGAAGGCCTGCGCCCAGCCCATGCCGAGCAGGGCGCTGACGACGAATCCGATCGCCGGTATCTGCAGGCTGAAGTCCACCATCGAATGGAGGATCGCCACGGCTGAGATGGCGAAGGCGGCCGCCGGCAGGACGCGATGCCGGTACTCGCGCCGGAACGCGCCGCGCAGGCTCACCCCCCAGGGCAACAGCACCACGATGAAGGCGGGCACGGCGGCCAGCACGCCCAGTTCGACGACGGTCTCGAGCGGCGTGGAATGGGCGAGATCGTTCGGCTGCACGACCGAGGCCGGCTGCAGGATCGTGTAGATGTCGGCGAAGCCGCCCAGCCCCCAACCCAGCCACGGCGACAGCGCGATGGCATCGAGGGCGGTCAGCCAGATGATGATGCGGGTGCCGCTCTCCTCGGCCCGCACCGCCTTGGCGAGGAGCGCGCTGCCCGCGATCGCGCCGACCACGAGCACGATCGCCGCCCCGACCAGGAACCATCGCACGAGGTCCGGCCGCTCGCGCCACCGGCCGCGCATCAGCAGCAACGCGAGCGCAAGCGCTCCGGCCATGCCTGCGGCAAAGCCGGCACGCGACGCCGACAGCAGGAGACCTCCCAGGAGAAAAAAGGCGAGCGCAAGCAGAACGACCCGCGAGCCCGTCAGCAGGGCCTCGAACGTCTGGAGGTCGTGGCCGTCGAACCCGGCGGCGGGTCCGCGACGACGGCCGGCGAAAATCAGGGCCATGGCCGCGACCATGCCCATGCCGGCGTAGCAGGCGAACGAATTGCTGTTCACGAACGTGCCGGACATCAGGCATTGCCCCTGTGGATCGTAGGTGCCCTGCTTCTTGAGATAGCCGCCGACGTAGCAGGAATGCGTCGTCACCTGCATGATCAGGGCGTAGGTCACGACCAAGGTGGCGCTGGCGACGACCAGCACCAGCAACATCCGGGCGTGGCCGCGTTCCTTGCAGATGGCCCGTGCCATCATGAAGATCAGCCCACAGGTGATGCACTTCAGCAGCCCGTTGCGCGCCACGTCGATGGCGATGTCGGGTACGGCGGCATGGGCGCGCCCCAGAATGCGGAGCGCGGCGGCATAGAGCCACGCGCTACCCGATGCCGGCGCGAACGACGCGCCCTGCAGGAGCACGAAGGCGACGAAGACGACGTAGCAGCCAATCAGCACCAGCAGCGGACGGCGTTCGTTTTCACCAACCTCGAAGCCCTTGCCCGCGCCGAAGCCCAGCGCCACGAGCACGGCCACCAGGCCGATCGCCACGGCGATCGGTGCCCACGCCCAGTCTCGGTTGGCGCCCATCGGCAGCGCCGCCAGCGCGACCGGCGCGAAGAACAGCGCGATGACGAGAGTGTCGGCCAGCCTCAGCACGAGCGGCCGCGGACGCTCCTCGGCGGTGCCGTCGCCGGCGCCGTGCGACGTCATTTGCCGTCCCTCTTCACTTCGAACAGCCATTTCGCGAGTTCCGCCTGCGCATTGGGTTCGTCGCGCAGGAAGTAGCGCACGAACAGTTCGTCGACCGGCGAGCGGATGACCTGCGCGAACCAGCGCCGCTCCGAGCTGAGACGCCACGTCATGACGACGTAGGCCGCCATGCGCTCGCGCTCCTGCGGCGTGAAGGCCACCCAGTTGTCGAGGATCAGCTGCAGCCGGGCCGGCCAGATCGGACTGAGCAACGGTGAGGTGTCGATCGACATCAGCAGCGCATCGACCACTCCTCGCGAGGTTCCCTGCAGCCCCTGCCGCACCGAGGCGAGTCGCGCCCAGGCGACGCCGCGAGCCGGCGCATTACCCAGGCCAGCGACGAGGTCGCTCTCCGCGCTGCGCAGCCAAGCGACGCGCTGCTCCAGCGTCACGTTGAGCGACGGCGTAAGGGCGGCGCCCACCACCAGTTCCGAGCGCTGCAGATAGCGGCCAGCGACGGGATCGGCGGCAACGGCACGGTCGAGGGCGACGATCCCGGCGGCGACGTCGGCAAGCTCGACAGGCTGTCCGGTGCGCAGCCGCTGGGCGACGGCGTCGGCCTTCTGGGCCTGCCACGCGCCGCGGGCGACCGGCCACGCCTGATAGGCGAGGAGAACGCCGGCCAGTCCCAGCAGACCGCGCAGCAGCCAATTGAGTGATTTCACGACAAGGCCATCCCGAAGACAAGTCGAACGCGCGGACTGCTCGGCCAACTCAACCGTCCCCGCGCACGAATGTCAAAGGTATTGCCGATCGCCGGCGGCTGGTTGCCGTCGCCGCTCGCGCGCGCCTATCGTCGACGGCAGCAAAAGGGGAAACGCGATGCTCTACTCCTGCCATCCCGCGCCTGCTCGTCCCGTTCCCGCGCGCCGCGCTGCCACTCGCCACGACGCCCGCCTGACCGCTTCGCCGGTGATCGACATCCACTGCCACATCGTCTCGCCGGCCGCCGCCGAACTGGTGCGACGCGCGGGCCTTACCGCCCACGAGCCGACCGCCCGATTCTCCAACGAGCCGACGCGCGCGGTGAACAAGGCGCAGGGCGAGACGGTCTATCCGATGCTGACGTCAGTCGAGCGACGCCTCGCCGACATGGACCGGATGGGCGTCGACATCCAGGCGATCTCGCCCGCCCCGCCGCAATATTTCTACTGGACGCCGCCCGAGGTCGGGCGCGACGTCACACGCGTCATCAACGACAATATCGCGGCCACCGTGGCCAAGCATCCCGACCGGCTGGTCGGCATCGGCACGGTGCCGATGCAGGCGCCGGAATTCGCTGTGGTCGAACTCGAGCGCCTGGTCAAGAAACTCGGCCTGCGCGGCGTCGAGCTCTGCACCAATGTCGATGGCGCCGAACTGTCGGAGGAGAAATTCCGTCCGGTGTTCGCCAAGGCCGAGGAGCTCGGCATCCTGGTGTTCCTGCACCCCAGCGGCTTCACCGAGGGCCGCCGCCTCTCCGACCATTACTTCATCAACGTCATCGGCAATCCGCTCGATTCCACCGTTGCCGTCAGCCATCTGATCTTCGGCGGCGTGATGGACGCCCATCCGAGGCTGAAGGTCTGCGTCGCCCACGGCGGCGGCTTCCTGCCCGCCTATGCCGGCCGCATGGACCATGCCCATGGCGCGCGCAGCGACTGCCGCCTCTGCATCAAGAGGAAGCCGAGCTGGTATCTCAGGAAGATGTATTTCGACACCATCGTGTTCGAGCCCGGCCAGCTCGAATACCTGGTCGAGACCTACGGCAGCGACCACATCCTGATGGGCACCGACTATCCCTTCGACATGGGTATGTACAAGCCGAGGCAGTTCGTGAACGGCGCCAAACTCACCGCCAGCGCCAGGAAGGCGATCTTGGGCGGCAACGCGGCGCGGCTGCTGAAGCTGAAGAAGAGGTAGCCGCCGGCGCGCCTACCGCTGAAACATCTCCAGCCCCTGCCGTCCCTTCGGCGTCACTCCATAGACGCCGCGCTCGATGCGTTCGAACCAGCCATAGACGTCCTGCTGCAGGATCTTGGCGGCGTCGGGCACGTCGGCCGCCGCGCGCATGGCCTTGAGCTTCATCGGCCCGTTCGCCATCAGCAGCTCGGCGCAGCGCAGCGCCTGCTGGCGGTAGGCGGTCATCAGCGGCGCCCGCATCGCCTGGCCGCCGAGGTTGGGATCGCCGACGCGGCGCGCGTGCTCGCCCAGCAGCCGGCCGGCCTTGCGCTTGTTCTTGCGCGGCAGGTAAGGCGCCGGATCGAGCACGACGTCGGCCTTGTTCGCTGCCACCACGATGAAGCCGAGCCCCAGCCGGCGGCAGAGCTTCTTCACGTTCTTCATCCGCTTCGGCCATTGACCGACCGCTAGATAGACGAGATCGGTGAGTGCCAGGCGATCGACCCCCTGCAGCACCAGGCCGAGCCCGAAGGTGCGCTTCAGCTCGACCACGACGGGCGGTTCCTTGCCGCGCACCGCCACGACATCGCAGCCGCGCACCTCGCCCTTGACGATGTAACCTTGCCCTTCCAGCATCGCCTTCACCGGCGCATAGAGGTCGCTCTCCAACGGCATCGCCGGTTAGGGTACCACGCTCGCCTGTGGGTGAAGAGGAACGACGAATGAAACTCTACTACAGCGAAGGCTCACCCTTCGCGCGCAAGGTCCGGATTGTGCTCATCGAGAAGGGCCTGGCCTTCGAAAGCGACGTGGCAAACGGCCTGCGCTCGCCCGAGTCGGCATCGACGCCGACAATGGCCGTGCCTGTCCTCGAGGACGGCGCGCTGCGGCTGTGGGAGTCGGACCTGATCGTCGACTATCTGCTGCGCACCTATCCGGCTGCCGAGTCGCCCGCCAACACCCAGCCGCCGCTGACGCCCTGGCTGGCACGGCCGGACAATCACTGGCAGGACATGGCCACACTGGCGATGATCGCGACCTGTGCGGCAAGCATGGTCAATCTTCGCCTCATGCTGAGCGACGGTATCACGCCGGAGAACTCGGACTACCTGGCGCGGCAGAAGACGCGGTTCGAGAGATGCCTGGACGCGCTTGAAAAGACCGTGACCGACGAGGGCTTCGCGCCGGGCTGGTTCTCGATCATGGACATCGCCCTGATCTGCCCGCTGGTTTTCTGCGAAACACGTGGCGTGACTGCCTGGCGCGGACGGCCAAAACTGGATGCACTGGTCGACCGGCACCAGGCACGGCCGTCGCTGCTGGCGACGCCGATCAGCGCGCTGCCGCCGCTGGCGCCGCGCTACATTGTGGAGCGAAGGTCCGCGGCCTGAGGGGCAACCAAATGACCGAGTTGCTGGACCAGGGCGCCGCCGCCATCGCCGCGGCCGTGCGCGGCGGCAAGACTACGGCGCGCGACGTGGCCGAGGCGGCGATCGCGCGCGTCGAGGCGCGCAACAAGGCGCTGACCGCCATCGTCGATTTCAACCCGGCCGAGGCGCGCACCGTGGCCGACGCCGTCGACGCGAGACGCAAGCAGGGCTTCGACGGCCCGATCCTGGGCGTGCCCTACACCGTGAAAGACACGACCTGGGTGGCGGGCCGCCGGGTCACCAACGGCTCGCTGCTCTACAAGGATTTCATTCCGCCGCGCGACGCTCTCGCCGTCGAGCGCCTGAGGAATGCCGGCGGCGTCTTCCTCGGCATGACCAACACGCCGGAGATGGCGGCCAAGGGCCACACCGAAAACAAGGTCTACGGCCCCACGCGCCATCCCATGAACATCGCCCTGACGCCGGGCGGCTCGTCGGGCGGCGCCGCGGCCGCCCTTGCCGCCGGCTTCACGCCGATCGCACTGGGCACCGACGGGGGCGGCTCGGGAAGGCGGCCGGCCTCGCATTGCGGCGTCGTCGGCCTGAAGACATCGGCTGGCGCCATCCCCACGCCGTTCGGCTTCGGCGGCGCCTACGGCCCGCTCTACGGCGTCGTAGCCCCGATGGGCCGCAGCGTCGCGGATGCAAGAGTGGCGTTCGAGGTGATGGCCGGTCCCGATCCACGCGATCCGCACTCGGTGGCGTTGCTCGACGTGCCGCCGCCCAGCAA
>MEMN01000216.1:12593-13852 GCA_001767945.1 Alphaproteobacteria bacterium RIFCSPHIGHO2_12_FULL_66_14
CCGAGGCTCGGCCTCGACGTCGCCGTCGATCCCGACGTCATGGCCGCGTTCGAGGCGGCGGTCGCCAGGCTGCGCGCCGCGGGCTGGCGCATCGAGGAGGCTGACGTCGCCTGGCCCGAAAGCACGACCGAGACTGCCTTCGCCGCCGTCAACGCGGCCGCGAGCGCGCTGCTCTACGGCGAGCGGCACGCGAAGCAGAAGGATCTGTTCGGCGACAATGTCGCCGGCCTGATCGAGCGCGGACGCTCCGTGCCCGGCACCGACGTCGTGGCGTCCTTCCGCTTCGCCGACGCCTGTGCGCGATCCGTCGCCGCCTTCTTCGCCGACTACGACTATCTGCTCACCCCCACGACCGCCTGTGTGTCGTGGCCGGTCGAGCAGGTCTACCCCAGGGTGATCGAGAACAGACAGGTGGGCCCGCGCGGCCATGCGGCGTTCACGCCGCTGTTCAACCTGGCGCTCGTGCCCGGCATCTCCGTGCCCTGCGGCGCCGGCCGTGACGGCCTGCCGGTCGGGCTGCAGATCGTGGCGCCGCGCCTGCACGACCGGCCGCTGCTGGCGATGGCGCAGCGGGCGGAGACGGTGCTTCGCCCATGATCTCCATTCCCTCGCTGACGGAGATCCTCATCGCCGGGGGCGTCGGCCTCGCCGCCGCCATCGCGATCAGGATCTTCCGGGCGCGGTCGGCAAAACGCCGCAATACGCCCGTCTACGTCCACGATGCGCTGTTGAAACGCGCCGAGGCCTACACGGAGCGCAGTTCCTTCCTCAAGACCGTCTGCCGGCAATACCAGGCAAACGGCCGCATCTCGGATCGTCAGGCCGACGCCGTCGCCAAGGCCATCGCCCGCCTGGAGGCCGTGCAACCGACCTCCAGACGCGCAGGGTAATGCGCGAATGGCACCAATCGCCTCTCACTGCACGATACGGACGTTGTAGCCGAGCGGTGCGCTGTAGCCGCCGGCGACCGCCTCCCAGCCGCTCGAGCGCATGCACGACTTGAAGCGGCTGGCGCTGACGGCCGGCATCGGCTGCTCCCGTCCGGCGGCATCGCGGGTCACCACGCTCGCGGCCTGGACGCAGTTGTTGCGGTCGTTGACGAACGCCTCATAGCCCCGGCCGAGCTTCCCCCAGGTCAGCTTGAAGATGTCTTCGTCCGGAACCGCCGGCGCGCAGCCCGCCGCCAGCAGGCCCAGGCAAAATGCCGTGATCGCGCGGCGATGTCCGCGCAGTCCACTCGACGCCATGATTTCTCCCCC
>MEMN01000216.1:13863-14600 GCA_001767945.1 Alphaproteobacteria bacterium RIFCSPHIGHO2_12_FULL_66_14
GGCGAAATGGAGCCTGCCGCCGCGGGTCCGTCAATGCCGGCCATCAACGCCCGCCGTTCACCGCGCCGATCACCCGGCGCATCTCCTGCAGGAGGCGGCGTCGGCTGCGGTCGTCCGGCGCCGTCTGCAGGGCGCCGCGCAGGTCGAGCAGGATCTGGGCATAGTCGTTGTGCCAGTCGCGGCGGGCACTGGCTTCCTCGGGCGGCAGGCGCGGCGCCTCGCGCTCGCCAGACGTCGCCACCGCGGTCCAGCGCCCGTCGCGCTGCACCAGATCGAAGCCCTGGTCGAGCGCTGGCACGGCGACGCGCTCGCGCGGCAATCCGGCCGCCGCCAGGCCCTCGGCGAGACCGGCGATCGAATCGGGCTCGCCGTGGACCAGGATCGCCGTGCCCAGGCCGGCAATCATCGGCCGCACCCAGCTCACCAGTTCGTCGCGGTCGGCGTGTCCCGAGTAGGAGTCGATGGTGCGGATCCGCGCCTTGACCCTCACCTCCTCGCCGTGGATCCGCACCTGCTTGAGGCCGCTGCGCACCAGCGCGCCCAGCGTGCCGGGGGCCTGGTAGCCCACGAACAGGACGGTCGAGTCGGGTCGCCAGAGATGATCCTTCAGGTGATGCTTGACCCGACCGGCGTCGCACATGCCCGAGCCCGCCAGCACCACGGCGCCGCCGTGCAGCCGGCCGATCGCCTTGCTCTGCTCGATCGTCTCGGTGAGGCGGAAGTCGCCGGTCGAGAAC
>MEMN01000217.1:0-4209 GCA_001767945.1 Alphaproteobacteria bacterium RIFCSPHIGHO2_12_FULL_66_14
CTGCAGCCTTTGCCCGGACGCGCGTGCAATCGAAGGACGACGGCAGCCCCAAGCCTGAATCGGTGGCGATCGTCCACCATGCCGACGTGCGCCGCATGCTGATGACCATGCGTGCCCAGATCGAGGCAATGCGCGCGCTCGGCTACTACACCGCAGCCGGCATCGATGGCGCCTTGAAGCACCCGGACAAGGAGACCGCCCGCAAGACGCAGGACCGGGTCGATCTGCTGATCCCGATCGTCAAGGCCTGGTTCACCGACCTCGGCAACGAAATCGCCTCGACCGGCGTGCAGATCCATGGCGGCATGGGCTTCATCGAGGAGACGGGCGCGGCCCAGCACCTGCGCGATGCCCGCATCCTGCCGATCTACGAGGGCACCAACGGCATCCAGGCGCGTGACCTGGTGGGCCGCAAGGTGGCCAAGGATGGCGGCGAGACGATGCTGGCGCTGGTGGCCGAGATGCGTGCTCTGGCCGAGGAGATGAAGGCCGCCCCCGGCGACGATCTGGCGGCGATCCGCGCCGGCGTGCTCGCCGCGATGGAAGCCCTGGAAGACGCCACCAAATGGGTGGCGCAGTCGGTCAAGGCAGACCTGGTGACGGCCCTGGCGGGCTCGGTGCCCTTCCTGCGGCTGGCCGGCACGGCACTGGGTGGCTGGCTGCTGGCCCGCAGCGCCCTGGTCGCGCAGACCCGGCTGGCGACCCGCGACGGCGATCCCGCTTTCCTTGAGGCCAAGCTGATCACGGCGCGTTTCTATGCCGAGGTCGTCCTGCCGCCGGCGCTGGCCCAGCTCGGCCCGCTCAAGGCCGCCGGGCGGACGGTGTTCGCTCTCAAGGAGGATCAGTTCTGACTCCGGGCCTGATCGAACTGCCGGCGGACGAGGCCCGGGCCGTCTCTGGGCGCTTCGATCTGGCCGCGCTGGAGCGGGCCTTCCTCGACGATCCGTTCCCCACCTATCACGCGTTGCGCCGTTTCGCGCCGCTGAAGCGCCTGCCCGACGGCAGCGTCTTTCTTTCGCGCTATGCCGACGTCGCGGTCTGCTACCGCGACGCTCGCATGAGTTCCGACAAGAAGGCCGAGTTCGGTCCCAAGTTCGGAATCGGCACGCCGCTCTACCGCCATCACACGACCAGCCTGGTCTTCAACGACCCGCCATTGCATACGCGGGTGCGCAAGCTCCTGGCCGCCGCTTTCACGCCACGCGCACTGACTGCAATGCAGCCCAGGATCGAGGCGGTGGTCGACGGCCTCATCGCGCAACACGCCGACCGTGGACACATGGATCTGGTCGAGGACTTCGCTTTCCGCCTTCCCGTCGAAGTGATCTGCGACATGCTGGGGGTGCCAGCCGGCGACCGCGCGCCCTTCCGCCGCTATTCGCTGGCCATCCTGGGGGCGCTGGAGCCGGTCGCCGGGCCGGAGCGGCAGGCCGCCGGCAACGCGGCAGTGGCCGAGTTCTCGGCTTATCTCGACGATCTCGTCGCCGAGCGACGCAAACACCCGGCCGACGACCGTGACGTCCTGGGCGTTCTGATCCACGGCGACGTCGATGGCGAGCGGCTCAGCCACGATGAGCTGGTGCAGAACTGCATCTTCCTCCTGAACGCCGGCCACGAAACCACGACAAACCTGATCGGCAACACGGTCGATGCGCTCCTGCGCTTTCCTGACGAACTGCAGCGGCTGCGGCACGACCCGTCGCTGCTCAAGAGCTGCATCGAGGAAGGGCTGCGCTTCGAGAGTTCCAACCAGCTCGGCAACCGCCGTCTCACGGCCGACCTCGAGATTGGCGGCGAGCTCCTTGCCGCCGGCACCTACCTGCATATCGGCATTGGCGCGGCCAACCGCGATCCTGCGCAGTTCCCCGAGCCCGACCGCTTCGACATCGGCCGCGATCCCAACCGCCATTTTGCCTTCGGCTCGGGCGTCCACATGTGCCTGGGCGCCGTCCTGGCCCGCCTGGAAGGCACGATCGCTATCGGGCGACTTGTGCGCTGCCTCGACGGTCTGCACCGCGACGGCGCCTATGAACGCGGTGGACGCGCCCGCTTCCGCGGCTTCAATCGCTATCCCGTCGCCTGGGACGCCTAAAACACCTTCGCCATGTAGACGCGCATATGCGCGTCCATACCGTGCGAGGGCGGGCCGCGGCGCACGATCTCGAAGCCATGCCGGTGATAGAGCCGGATGTTGCCCTCCGCCATCTCGGCCGTCTCGAGCGACAGTTCCCTGAGGCCGCTCGACCGCGCGATTTCCTCGACCCGCTCCAAGAGGAAGCTCCCCAGGCCTGTGCCCTGGCGCACCGGCGCAACACCCAGCCGGTTGATGTAGATGCCGTCGTCGCGCCGCTCGGTCGCGGCGACGCCCACGATCTCTCCGTCCTCCAGCGCGAGGTAGACGTCGCCGCGCTCGATGGCGGCGGCGAGGAACGTGTAGTGGTGGGCCGTGATCTCGCGGCCGAGGTCACGGACATAGGGCGTGAACGCCGTCCACAGGATCCGCTGGGCATCATCCCGCTCCGATGGAACGGCCTTCCTGAACGTCAAAGCCATGACGGAAAGTCTATCAAAGAAAAACGCCCGGGGCGGTGCCACCGGGCGTTTTCGAAGACCCTCGGAAAGGGGCTTACGCCGCTTCCTGCTGCTCAGCCGGCTCGGCCGACGGGCCACTGTCCTGGCCCTTGGCGGCGGTGTCGCGCTCGATGAACTCGATCACGGCCATCGGCGCGGCGTCGCCGAAGCGGTAGCCCGCCTTCAGCACCCGCAGGTAGCCGCCGGCACGCTTGGAATAGCGCGGACCAAGCGTCGTGAAGAGCTTGTCGGCAACGTAGGGATCGCGCAGGAAGCCGATCGCCTGGCGACGGGCGTGCAGGCCGCCCTTCTTGCCGAGCGTGACCAGCTTCTCGACGATCGGACGCAGGTCCTTCGCCTTGTGCAGCGTGGTCGTGATCTGCTCGTGCTTGATGAGAGCGCCGGCGAGATTCATGAACATCGCCTTGCGATGCTCGGAGGTGCGGTGGAATTTCCGACCGCGATTGGCATGACGCATGACCTGTTATCCTTCCAGCCGACCTAGTACGGCTCTTCCAGCCGCTTGGCCATTTCCTCGATGTTGTCCGGCGGCCAGCCCGGGATTTCCATGCCCAGGTGGAGGCCCATGCCGGCCAGCACTTCCTTGATCTCGTTCAGCGACTTGCGGCCGAAGTTCGGCGTCCGCAGCATCTCCGCCTCGGTCTTCTGCACGAGATCGCCGATGTAGATGATGTTGTCGTTCTTCAGGCAGTTGGCCGAGCGCACTGAAAGCTCGAGTTCGTCGACCTTGCGCAGAAGATTGCGGTTGAACGGGAAGTCGTCCTGCTGCTCTTCCTTGCGGACCTCGCGCGGCTCCTCGAAGTTGATGAAGAGCTGGAGCTGGTCCTGCAGGATGCGGGCAGCGAGCGCCACGGCATCGGCCGGCATCGTCGTTCCGTTGGTCTCGACCGTCATCGACAGCTTGTCATAGTCGGTGACCTGGCCAACGCGGCTGTTCTCGATCTTGTAGGAGACGCGCTTGACCGGGCTGAACACCGAGTCGACCGGGATCAGGCCGATCGGCGCATCCTCCGGACGGTTCGCCGAGGCCGGGATGTAGCCCTTGCCGGTGGCGACCATCAGCTCCATCGAGATCGAGGCGCCGTCGTCGAGCGTGCAGATCAGGTGCTTCGGATCCATGATCTGGACGTCGCCGGGCAGTTCGATCATGCCGGCAGTGACTTCGCCGGGACCGACAGCGCGCAGGTAGAGACGCTGCGGGCGATCGCCCTGCATCTTCACGGCCATCGCCTTGATGTTGAGGACGATGTCGACCACGTCTTCGCGGGCGCCGGGAATCGACGAGAACTCGTGCAGCACGTTGTCGATCTTGATCGACGTGACGGCGGCACCCTGAAGCGACGACAGCAGCACGCGGCGGAGTGCATTGCCAAGCGTGAGGCCGAAGCCTCGCTCGAGCGGCTCGGCAACGATGGTCGCGGTGCGACCGGGATCGACTCCGGTCTCGGTGACAAGCTTCTCCGGCTTGATCAGATCCTGCCAGTTCTTCTGAAGCACGGGGGCTACCTCTCTAGACCGGTGTTCTGCGGACCACCCCACTCATGCCGGGGCCCGCGACTGCATCTTTCGGAACCGGCGGCGAATGCCGCGGCTCACTGGACGGCCCGGCTCCCGCAA
>MEMN01000217.1:4220-16663 GCA_001767945.1 Alphaproteobacteria bacterium RIFCSPHIGHO2_12_FULL_66_14
TGACGGCGAGGCCCACGGCCTGCAGCGCGCGCAGCGCCGACTCGCGTCCCGAACCCGGACCACGCACCTGGATCTCCAAGGTGCGCATGCCGTGCTCCATGGCCTTGCGACCGGCACCTTCGGCCGCCATCTGGGCGGCGAACGGCGTCGACTTGCGCGAACCCTTGAAACCCTGTTGACCCGACGACGACCAGGCGATGGTGTTGCCTTGGGCATCGGTGATGGTGACGATCGTATTGTTGAACGAGGCATTCACGTGAGCGACGCCCGCGATGATATTCTTGCGTTCCTTGCGACGGGGACGCGCGGCGGTGGCGGTCGTGCCACTCGCGGCGGCTGCAGGCTTGGCCATGATCCGATTTCCCTCGACTTACTTCGTGACTTTCTTCTTGCCGGCAATCGGCTTGGCCGGGCCCTTGCGGGTGCGCGCATTGGTATGCGTGCGCTGCCCGTGGACCGGCAGACCGCGGCGATGCCGCAAGCCCCGGTAGCAGGCAAGGTCCATCAATCGCTTGATGTTCATCGCCACTTCGCGGCGCAAGTCGCCTTCGACCGTGTAGTCGCGGTCGATGGCTTCGCGGATGCGGATGACCTCGTCGTCGCTCAGCGTGTTCACGCGGCGCGAGTGTTCGATCCCCACTTTTCCACAGATCTCCTTGGCTTTCGCCGGACCGATCCCGTGGATGTATTGCAGCCCGATCACCACCCTCTTGGCGGTCGGAATGTTCACGCCGGCTATACGAGCCAAAATCCCAACTCCTTCAAAGACTTACGGCGCGCTTACGCGCGCCCGTCAAATGTTCCGCTGGCCCCGGAAAAGCGCGCGATTATAGGTACCTGCGCCCCCGAGTCAACGGAACTCACGCTTGTCAAGTCCCTGCCAAAACAGCGGAGATTTGACAGTAAACAGTGTCCATCGAGGCCATCCCGTCGACCTTCCGCAGCACCCCCCGGGTGCCATAGTAGGGCAACAGGGGCTCCGTCTGGGCCCGATAGGCAGCCATGCGGGTCTTCACCGTCGCGGCATTGTCATCCTCGCGCCGAGTGAATTCCTTGCCGCCGCAGACGTCGCAGACGCCCTCGACCTTGGGCCGCTTGAATTTGTCGTGGTAACCCGCACCGCACTTGGCGCAGCTGAAACGACCGACGATGCGCTCGGTCAGCGCCGCCTCGTCGACCTCCATTTCGACCACCCTGTCGAGCTTGGCCCCGCTGGTCGCAAGCATGCGGTCGAGCGCCTCGGCCTGGGCCTGGGTGCGCGGAAAGCCATCGAGGATGAAGCCCTTGGCGCAATCCGGCTGGGCAATGCGGTCCTCGATCAGGCCCACCATCAGTTCGTCCGGCACCAGCTCGCCGCGCTCCATGATGCCCTTGGCCTTCTTGCCGAGTTCGCTGCCCGACGCGACGGCGGCGCGCAGCATGTCGCCGGTCGAGAGCTGAACCATGCCGCGTTCCTGCTGGAGGCGCTGTGCCTGGGTGCCTTTGCCCGCGCCAGGGGGGCCGAGAAGGATGATGTTCATCGGCCCTTCCCGCGCAGCCGGGCCTTCTTGATAAGACCCTCGTACTGGTGGGCGAGCAGGTGCGACTGAACCTGTGTCACGGTGTCGAGCGTAACGGAAACCACGATGAGCAGACTGGTGCCACCGAAGTAGAACGGCACGCCGCCACGGGCGATCAGGAGTTCCGGCAGAATGCAGACCGCCGAGAGATACAGGGCACCGACCGCCGTCAGCCGATTGAGGATGTATTCCAGGTACTCGGCCGTATTCTTGCCCGGCCGGATGCCCGGCACGAAGCCGCCGTTCTTCTTGAGGTTGTCGGCGGTGTCGACCGGATTGAAGACGACGGTGGTGTAGAAGAAGCAGAAGAAGACGATAAGTCCGACATAGGACAGCAGATAGAGCGGCTGGCCATGGCCGAGCCAGGTGGCGATCCACTGTACCCAACCGGCCTCGCCGGTGTTGCCCTGAAACGAGGCAATGGTCGCCGGGAAGAGCAGCAGAGACGACGCAAAGATCGGCGGAATGACGCCGGAAGTGTTGATCTTGAGCGGCAGGTGGGAGGCCTCACCGCCATACATGCGGTTGCCGACCTGGCGCTTGGGATACTGGACGATGATGCGTCTCTGCGCCGTTTCCACGAACACAACGACGGCCACCACCGCCACGACGCCGACGATGAGGGCGATGATGAACAACGCCGAGAGCGCACCGGTGCGGCCGAGTTCCAGGGTCTGGATCAGGGCACCGGGCAGTGCCGCCACGATGCCGGCGAAGATGATCAGCGACACGCCGTTGCCGACGCCACGGGCCGTGATCTGCTCACCCGGCCACATCAGGAAGAGCGTCCCGCCGACCAGGGTGACGACGGTCACGAAGCGGAAAAACAGGCCCGGGTCGATCACCACCGGCCCCGCCGTGGCGACCTGGCTCTCCAGACCGGCGGAGATGGCATAGGCTTGAAAGGCCGCCAGGATCACCGTGCCGTAGCGCGTGTACTGGTTGATTTTCTTGCGACCTGCCTCGCCTTCCTTCTTCAGCGCCTCGAGCGACGGCACGACCGTCGTCAGGATCTGCATGATGATGGACGCCGAGATGTACGGCATGATCGACAGTGCCAGCACCGACATGCGCCCGATCGAACCACCGGAGAACACATCGAGGAGGCCGGCGATGCCGCCGGCATTCTGCGCGAATATCTCGGCCAGCGCCGCGGGATCGACGCCGGGCACCGGAATGTAGGCGCCCATGCGGAAGACGACGAGCGCACCCAGGGTAAACCACAGGCGCTTCTTCAGCTCGGTTGCCTTACCGATCGCGCCCCAGTTCAGGTTGGATGCAAGTTGCTCGGCGGCGGATGCCATGGAACCTCACGCGTGAACGACACAAGGGGGAGACGACGCCCCCATTGACGCCGTCTGGGTCAGGCCGCCTCGGCGACGGGCTTGGGCGGCAGTTCGATCTTACCGCCGGCCTTCTCGACCGCGGCGATCGCCGACGCCGAGGCGCCTGCGACCTTCACTTCGATCTTGGTCGTGAGCTCACCCTTGCCAAGGAGGCGCACGCCATCTGACGCATTCTTGAACAGGCCGGCAGCCACCATCGCGGCGGCGTCGATCAGCTTGCCGGCATCGAGCTTCTTGTCGTCGATCGCCTTCTGCAGCGTGCCGAGATTCACCACCTGCCAGGTCTTCTGGTGCGGTGGACGGAAGCCACGCTTGGGAATGCGCCGGTAGAGCGGCATCTGGCCGCCCTCGAAGCCCTTGATGGCGACACCGGTCCGCGACTTCTGGCCCTTGACGCCGCGCCCGGCGGTCTTGCCCTTGCCGGAGCCGATGCCGCGGCCGACGCGCATGCGCCCCTTGCGGGACCCGGGATTGTCAGCGATTTCGTTCAGTCTCATCGTTCGGTCCTCCGCACCATGGCCGCCAACCGGCTGCCTAGCGCGCTTCCTCGTCGATGCGCAGCAAATGGCGCACCTTGTTGATCATGCCGCGCACCTCGGGCGTATCCACGAGTTCGCGGCTGCGATGGCGCTTGTTCAATCCCAGCCCGATCAATGTTGCGCGCTGATCGTCGGTACGGCCGATGTGGCTGCCCGTCTGGGTGATCTTGATCTTCTTGCTGTCAGCCATGGTCGGTTTCCTTACGCCGCCTCGACGGCGGTCTCGTCGCGACGGCCGAGCAGGTCACCCACCTTCTTGCCGCGGCGTGTGGCCACCATGCGCGGCGAATTGAGCTGCTGCAGCGCCTGGAACGTGGCCTTGATCATGTTGTGCGGATTGGATGTGCCGACCGACTTGGCAACGATGTCCTTGAGGCCGAGCGTCTCGAACACCGCACGCATCGGGCCGCCGGCGATGATGCCGGTACCGGCTGGAGCCGAGCGCAGCGTCACCTTGCCGGCACCGAAACGGCCCTTCACGTCGTGATGCAGCGTGCGGCCATCGCGCAGCGGCACGCGGATCAGCGCGCGCTTGGCGGCTTCCGTCGCCTTGCGGATCGCCTCGGGAACCTCGCGGGCCTTGCCGGCGCCATGGCCGACGCGACCGCGCTGGTCGCCGACGACGACGATGGCGGCAAAAGCGAAGCGACGACCGCCCTTCACCACCTTCGCGACGCGATTGATGGTGACCAGCTTGTCGGTCAGTTCGTTGTCCTCGTCGCGGTCACGGCCCCGATCGCGATCGCGCGGGGAACGGCCGGAACCACCGGGTGAACGAGCCATGTGCTAACTCCCGATCAGAACGACAGGCCGCCCTCACGGGCGGCGGTGGCCAGCGCAGCAATGCGGCCGTGATAGATGTAGCCACCGCGATCGAAGACGACTTCCTTGACGCCGGCTGCGATGGCGCGTTGGGCGATCAGCTTGCCGACCTCGGTGGCGGCGCCCTTGTCGGCGCCCGTCTTGAGCTTGCCCTTGACGTCCTTGTCGAGCGACGAGGCGGCGGCCAAGGTCAGGCCCTTCCGGTCGTCGATGACCTGGGCGTAGATGTGCTTGCCCGAGCGGAACACGCTGAGGCGAGGACGACCGCCGGCGGCCTGGCGCAGCGCGTAGCGCGTGCGCCGCTGGCGGCGGGCGAATAGAGCGTTGCGATCGGACATGTTGGTCTCGCCTCTACTTCTTCTTGCCTTCTTTGCGCCGGATCTTCTCGTCGGCATACTTGATGCCCTTGCCCTTGTAGGGCTCGGGCGGGCGCAGGCTGCGGATATTGGCCGCGAGCTGCCCGACCTTCTGACGGTCCGCTCCGCTGATCTCGACCTCGGTCGGCTTCGGCGCCTTGATCTGGATGCCGGCCGGGATCGGCACCTCGACGTCGTGGCTGTAGCCGAGCTGCAGCTTCAGCATCTTGGCATCGGCCTGGGCGCGATAGCCGACGCCGTTGATCTCGAGATTGATCGTGAAGCCTTCCGACACGCCGCGGACGACGTTGCTCGCGAGGTTGCGCGCCGTGCCCCACTGCATGCGGGCGCGGCGGCTCTCGGTGCGCGGCTTGAAGACCAGCGCGTCACCGTCGCGGGCGACCGACACGTCGTCGTGCACCATCAATTGCAGCTCGCCCCGCTTGCCCTTGGCCTTGAGATGCTGGCCCTTGAGCTCGATGGTGACACCGGCGGGAATGGGAACCGGGTTTTTGCCGACGCGCGACATGGCTAGAACACCTTGCAGATGACTTCACCGCCGACATTGGCGGCGCGCGCCTCGGCGTCGGACATGACGCCGCGCGGCGTGGACAGGATCGAGATGCCGAGGCCATTGAAGTGGCGCGGCAGCTCGCGGATCTTCGAATAGACCCGGCGACCCGGAGTGGAGACGCGCTTGATCTCCTTTATCACCGGCTTGCCGTTGTCGTACTTCAGCTCGATGCGAAGTTCCTTCACGCCGGGGCGGAGCTCTTCCTCGAACCAGCCGCGGATATAGCCCTCGCGCTGGAGCACATCGAGAACATTCGATCGCAGCCGCGAGGCAGGCGCGGTCACGCTGTCTAGGCGAGCCGACTGGCCGTTGCGGATGCGTGTCAGCAAATCGCCGACGGGATCTGTCATCATGGTCTACGGTCCCCCGTTACCAGCTCGACTTCACCACGCCGGGCAGGGCGCCCGACGAGGCGAGCTCACGCAGCGCGAGGCGCGAGAGCTTGAACTTGCGATACACGGCCCGCGGACGGCCCGTGAGCTCGCAGCGATTGCGAATGCGCGTCGGCGAGGAGTTGCGCGGCAACTTCGCCAGCTTGAGCCGCGCGCCGAAACGATCCTCCGGCGACAGCTTGTCGTCGACCGCCATCGCCTTCAGCTTGGCGCGCTTGCCGGCGAATTTCTTCGCCATCTTGGCGCGCCGGTTGTTCTTCTCGACGGAACTCGTCTTGGCCATTTGGTTCTCCGGCCTCAGTTCACGAACGGGAAGTCGAAGCCGCGGAGAAGCGCTCGGGCTTCCGCGTCCGTCTTCGCTGTCGTGCAGATGATGATGTCCATGCCGCGCACCTGGTCGACTTTGTCGTAGTCGATCTCGGGGAACACGATCTGTTCCTTCAGGCCCATGGCGAAGTTGCCGCGGCCATCGAACGACTTGCCGTTGAGCCCGCGGAAATCGCGGACGCGCGGGAGGGCAATGTTGATCAGGCGATCGACGAACTCGTACATGCGATCGCGGCGCAGCGTGACCTTGGCGCCGATCGCCATGCCCTCGCGCAGCTTGAAGGTCGCAATCGAGATGCGCGACTTGGTGATGACCGGCTTCTGGCCGGTGATCGCCGTCAGGTCGGCAACCGCGCCGTCGACGGCCTTGCGGTCGTTGACCGCCTCGCCGACGCCCATGTTGATCACGATCTTCTCGAGCTTCGGCACCTCGAAGGGGTTCTTGTAGGAGAACTCCTTGGTCAGCGCTTCGCGGAGGGTCTTGGCGTAGTGTTCTTGCAGTCGCGCGGGCATGGCCCGTTCTCCTAGCGGTCGATGGTCTCGCCGGAGGCGCGCGCGAAGCGCACCTTGCGGCCGTCTTCAAGGAACCGGAACCCGACCTTGGTCGGCTTTTCCGATTTGGGATCCAGCAGGGCCACGTTGGAGACGTGGATCGTGGCCTCGCGTTCGATGATTCCGCCGGACTCGGTCCGGCCCGGCTTGGTGTGGCGCTTGATCATGTTGACGCCGGAGACGACGACGCGCTGCTCCTTGGGAAGCACGCGAAGTACATCTCCCACCTTGCCCTTGCTGCCACCGGTGATGACTTTCACCCGGTCGCCCTTCTTGATCTTGAGTTTGTTGGCCATGGCTAGAGCACCTCAGGCGCAAGCGAGATGATCTTCATGAACTTCTTGGCGCGCAGCTCGCGCGTCACCGGTCCGAAGATACGGGTGCCGATCGGCTCATCCTGCTTGCTGATGAGGACCGCGGCATTGCGATCGAAGCGGATGGCGCTGCCGTCGGCGCGGCGCAGCGCGAACGACGTGCGAACGACGACGGCACGATGCACCTCGCCCTTCTTCACGCGACCGCGCGGAATGGCTTCCTTGATCGACACGACGATGACGTCGCCGACGCTGGCGTACTTGCGGCGCGAGCCGCCGAGCACCTTGATGCACTGGACCCGCCGGGCGCCCGAATTGTCGGCGACCTCGAGATTGGTACGCATCTGGATCATGTTTCGAACTCCGCGGCGTCAAGCGCCGCGACCTCCTTGCAATTCGTTCCGCTAGGCCTTCGCCGCCTCGACAAGAACTTCCCAGCTCTTGGTCTTCGACAGCGGGCGGCACTCGCGAATACGCACGTTGTCGCCGATCTTGCCCTTGAAGGCGTTGGTCTCGTCGTGCGCGTGATACTTCTTCGATTTACGGATGAACTTCTTGTAGATCGGGTGCTGAATGCGGCGCTCGACCTTGACGACGATGGTCTTGTCCATCTTGTCGCTGACGACGACGCCTTCCAGGATACGCTTCGGCATTTATCGCTCCTTAACCGGCGGCCTTTTCGCCCAGCACCGTCTTGATGCGGGCGATGTCGCGGCGCACGTGGCGCGCGCGGGCAGTCTTCTGCAGCTGGCCACCGGCCTTCTGGAAACGCAGGTTGAACGCTTCCTTGCGGAGGTTGCCGAGCTCGCTCTTGAGTTCGTCCTTGGTCTTGGGACGCAGATCGCTGGCTTTCATGTCCGTCCCCCTCAACCTTCGGCGCCGACGCGCGCGACAAAGCGCGTCTTGATCGGCAGCTTGGCCGCGGCCAGCGCCAGGGCTTCCTTGGCGACCAGAACCGGCACGCCCTCGAGCTCGAACAGGATGCGGCCGGGCTTCACGCGCGCCGCCCAGAACTCCGGGGCGCCCTTGCCGGAGCCCATGCGGACTTCGGCCGGCTTCTTCGACACCGGCACGTCCGGGAACACGCGGATCCAGACGCGGCCGGCACGCTTCATGTGGCGCGTGATGGCGCGGCGGGCGGCCTCGATCTGGCGCGCCGTCAGGCGGTCCGGCTCCATCGCCTTCAGCCCGTAGGAGCCGAAGTCGAGGTTGAAGCCGCCCTTGGCTGCGCCGCTGATGCGGCCCTTGAAGGCCTTGCGGTACTTGGTGCGCTTGGGTTGCAGCATGGCGTCTTACGCGTCCCTCTGCTCGGTGCGCTCGACCCGCGCCGGCGTCCGCTGCGGCGCGGCTTCCTCGGCGCGCTTGTCGTGGGCCATCGGGTCATGCGCAAGAATCTCGCCCTTGAACACCCACACCTTCACTCCGCAGGTGCCGAAGGTGGTGAAGGCAGTGGCGATGCCGTAGTCGATGTCGGCGCGCAGCGTGTGCAGCGGCACGCGGCCTTCGCGATACCACTCCATGCGCGCGATTTCGGCGCCACCCAGGCGGCCCGAGCAGTTGATGCGGATGCCCTGGGCGCCCAGGCGCATGGCCGACTGCACGGCGCGCTTCATGGCGCGACGGAAAGCGACGCGGCGCTCGAGCTGCTGGGCGATGTTTTCCGCGATCAGCGTGGCGTCGATCTCGGGCTTGCGGATCTCGACGATGTTCAGGGCCACTTCGCCCTTGGTCATCTTGGCGAGATCGCCGCGCAGCTTCTCGATGTCGGCGCCCTTCTTGCCGATCACCACGCCCGGTCGGGCGGTGTGGATCGTGACGCGGGCGCGCTTGGCCGGACGCTCGATGACAATCTTGGCAACACCCGCCTGGGCCAGCCGCTTGCGCAGCACCTTGCGGATGTGGATGTCCTCGTGGAGCATCTTCGAGTATTCGTCGCCCTCGGCGTACCAGCGCGAGTCCCAGGTCCGGTTGATGCCGAGCCGCAGGCCGATCGGATTGACCTTCTGACCCATTTACTTGTCCTCCGCCTCGGCGCGCTCGCGCACCACGATCGTCAGATGAGCGAACGGCTTGATGATACCGGCCGAACGGCCGCGGCCGCGCGTCTGGAACCGCTTCATGACCAGGCCCTTGCCAACCGACGCCTCGGCGACGATCAGGCGATCGACGTCGAGATTGTGGTTGTTCTCGGCGTTGGCGATGGCCGAGTTCAGCGCCTTCTTGACGTCCTGCGCGATGCGCTTCTTGGAGAACGTCAGCTCGTTCACGGCCGACGATGCCTTCTTGCCGCGGATTGTGGCGGCGACGAGGTCGAGCTTGCGCGGGCTGACGCGAACGGCGCGCAGCACGGCCTTGGCCTCGTTGTCCGCCTCACGGCGTGGAGTGGGTTGCTTGCTCATCGCGTCTAATCCCTAGAAACCTTCTTGTCGCCCGAGTGGGACGTGAAGGTCCTGGTCGGCGAGAATTCGCCGAGCTTGTGACCGACCATCTCTTCGGAGACGTTCACCGGAATGAACTTCCGGCCGTTGTAGACGGCGAACGTCAAGCCGACGAACTGCGGCAGGATCGTCGAGCGGCGCGACCACGTCTTGATCACTTCGCTGCGCACGGTCTGGCTCGCCTTTTCGACCTTCTTGATCAGGCTCCCGTCCACGAACGGGCCCTTCCAAACGGAACGTGCCACTTTCTTGCCTCCTCGCTACCGTCAGCGTGTCGAGTGACGGCTGCGGATGATGTACTTGTCCGTCGCCTTGTTCTTGCGTGTCTTCTTGCCCTTGGTCGGCTTGCCCCACGGCGTGACCGGATGACGGCCGCCCGAGGTCCGGCCTTCGCCGCCGCCGTGCGGATGGTCGACCGGGTTCATGGCGACGCCGCGGACGTGCGGGCGGCGGCCGAGCCAACGCTGGCGGCCGGCCTTGCCGATGACGATGTTCTGGTTGTCGGGGTTGCTGACCGCACCGACCGTGGCCAGGCACTCGCCCGGCACCAGGCGCAGCTCGCCCGAGCTGAGCTTGAGCTGGGCGTAGCCCGCGTCCTTGCCGACGAGCTGGGCGTAGTTGCCGGCCGAGCGGGCGAGCTGGCCACCGCCGGCCCGCTTGAGTTCGACGTTATGGACGATCGTGCCGACCGGCATGTTGCCGAGAGGCATGGCGTTGCCCGGCTTGATGTCGACGCGCTCGCCGGAGACGACCTGATCGCCCGCCTTCAGGCGCTGCGGCGCCAGGATGTAGGCAAGCTCGCCGTCGGTGTACTTGATCAACGCAATGTAGGCGGTCCGGTTGGGATCGTACTCGATGCGCTCGACCGTGGCCGCGACGTCGAACTTGCGGCGCTTGAAGTCGATGATGCGCAGGCGGCGCTTGTGGCCGCCGCCCATGTGGTGGCTGGTGATGCGGCCGTGGTTGTTGCGCCCACCGGTGTTGTGCTTGCCGACCGTCAGCGCCTTGAGCGGCTTGCCCTTCCAGAGGCCCGTGCGGTCGACGATGACCAGCTGTCGCAGCGACGGCGTGATCGGCTTGTAAGTCTTGAGTGCCATGTCTCGTTCCCCCGCCCTACAAGCCCGTGGTCACGTCGATCTTGTGACCATCGACCAGCGAGACGATCGCCTTCTTCCAGTCGCTCCGCAGGCCTGGACGGCCGCGGAATACCTTGCTCTTGCCCTTGACGGTGACGGTGTTGACCGCCTTCACCTTGACCTTGAAAAGGCCTTCGATGGCCTGCTTGATCTCGGGCTTGGTCGCGTCCTTCGAGACGCGGAAGGTCACCTGGCTGTGCTCGGAGCCATTGGTGGTCTTTTCCGTGATCAGCGGCGAACGGATGACTTCGTACATCCGCGCGCGCGAGACGGTTTCGGTCGGATACCGCTTGGCGCTCATTGCAGACGCTCCTCGAGATGCTTCACGGCATCCTTGGTCAGCACCAGCGTGTCACGGCGCAGGATGTCGTAGACGTTGACGCCCTGCTGCGGCAGCACGTCGATGTGGGCGATGTTGGAGGCCGCCCGCGCGAAATTGGTGTCGACCTCGGCGCCGGCGATGATCAGCGCGCTCGAGATGCCGAGCTTGCCGAAATGCGCCGTCAGCTTGGCCGTCTTCGGTTCCGCCAGGGCGGCCGAGTCGACGATGATCAGCTTGCCTTCGGCCGCCTTGGACGAGAGTGCCGAACGGAGCGCGAGCTTGCGCACCTTCTTGGGCAGGTCGCTGGCATGGCTGCGCACGACGGGGCCGAATGCCTTGCCGCCGCCGCGGAACTGCGGCGCCGCCTCGTTGCCGTGGCGGGCGCGGCCGGTGCCCTTCTGGGCGTACATCTTCTTGGCCGTCGCCGTCACCTCGGCGCGCCCCTTTGTCTTGTGCGTGCCCTGCTGGCGGCGCGAGAGCTGCCACACGACGCAGCGATGCAGGATGTCCTTGCGGACGGGAACGGCGAACACCGCATCGGCGAGATCGATCTCGCCGGCGCTGCCGCCCTCAATGGTTTTGACCGCGATCTTCATGATCTGATCCTCAAGCCTGCGGAGCGGCATCGGCCGCCGGAGCTGCGTCGACCACCGGAGCTGCCGCATCGGCTGCCTTGCGCAGGCCGGCCGGATACGGGGCATCCTTGGGACGGGCGCGCTTGGAGGCGTCCTTGACGATGACGTAGCTGTTGTTCGCACCGGGGACGGCGCCGGAAACCAGCAGCAGGCCCTTCTCGTCGTCGACGGCGACGACCTTCAGGTTTTGCGTGGTCACGCGCTCGCTGCCGTAGTGACCGGCCATCTTCTTGCCGGGGAAGGTGCGGCCGGGATCCTGGCGGTTGCCGGTCGAGCCATGCGAGCGATGCGAGACCGACACGCCGTGGCTGGCCTCGAGGCCGTGGAAGTTCCAGCGCACCATCGAGCCGGTGAAGCCGCGGCCGATCGTGGTGCCGACGACATCGACGAACTGGCCGGCCACGAAGTGGCTGGGCACCAGTTCGGCGCCGACTTCGAGCACGGCATCCTTGGCGACGCGAAACTCGACGAGCTTCTTCTTCGGCTCGACCTTGGCCTTGGCGAAGTGACCGCGCATCGGCTGGGTCACATTCTTCACCTTGGCTTTGCCGTAGCCGAGCTGCACCGCGGTGTACTTGTCCTTCTCTTCCGAGCGGACGGCGACAACCTGCAGCGTTTCCACCTTCAGAACGGTGACGGGCACGTGTTCGCCTGCGTCGTTGAAGACGCGGGTCATGCCGACCTTCTGGGTGACGAGACCGCAACGCATGGTCTGTTCCTCTTCCCTTATCCCCGGCCGCTCAGGCGCCGAGCTTGATTTCGACGTCGACGCCGGAGGCGAGGTCGAGCTTCATCAGCGCGTCCACCGTCTGCGGCGTCGGATCGACGATATCGAGCACCCGCTTGTGCGTACGGATCTCGAACTGCTCGCGCGACTTCTTGTCGATGTGCGGCGAGCGGTTGACCGTGAACTTCTCGATGCCGGTCGGCAGCGGGATCGGCCCACGCACCTGCGCGCCCGTCCGCTTGGCCGTGCTCACGATCTCGCTGGTCGACGAATCGAGCACGCGATGATCGAAGGCCTTCAGCCGGATCCGGATATTGGTGTTGTCCATGGCCATGATGTCTACTCGCCTGTCGTCGGTATGTTTACTTCACGACTTTGGTGACGACGCCGGCGCCGACGGTCCT
>MEMN01000218.1 GCA_001767945.1 Alphaproteobacteria bacterium RIFCSPHIGHO2_12_FULL_66_14
CGGCGCCTCCTCGATCACCTTCTGGTGGCGGCGTTGGATCGAACAGTCGCGTTCGAAGAGGTAGAGGCAGCCGCCTTGGCCGTCGGCGAAGACCTGGATTTCTATGTGACGCGGCCGCGTGAGGTACTTCTCAATCAGCACATGGTCGTCGGCAAAGGCGGCCTTGGCTTCGCGCTTGGCGCCCGCGAGGGCGTCGGCGAACCTGGTCGAGTCCTCGACCACGCGCATGCCCTTGCCGCCGCCGCCGGCCGAGGCTTTTATCAGCACCGGAAAGCCGATCCGGACGGCTTCTTTCGCGAGCAAGTCCGGCGACTGATCGTCGCCGTGATAGCCCGGCACCAGCGGCACCCTGGCCTTTTCCATGATCTTCTTGGCTGCGCTCTTGGAGCCCATGGCGCGGATGGCGGCGGGCGGCGGGCCGATGAAGACGAGGCCGGCCTTGGCGCAGGCCTCTGCAAAGCCGGCGTTCTCGGAGAGAAACCCGTAGCCCGGATGGATCGCCTCGGCACCGGTGCGCTTGGCGGCTTCGATGATCTTCTCGGCCACGAGATAGCTGTCGCGCGCCGGCGACGGGCCGATATGGACGGCCTCGTCGGCCATCGCCACGTGGCGCGCGCCGCGGTCGGCGTCGGAGTAGACGGCCACGGTCTTGATGCCGAGCCGCCGTGCCGTCTTGATGACGCGACAGGCGATCTCGCCGCGGTTGGCGATCAGGATCTTGGAGAACATTGCCACCTTATCTCGGCCACGCCGGCCAGAATTCCGTGCACGGCGCGTCGATCCAGCGCGGGTCGTCGCCCAGCGCGCGGACCCAGTCCGCCCACGCGACGAATTCGTCGAGCGCCTCGCGCGTGATCTTGGGTTGCTCGCGCAGAAACGCCTCCTTGGCCTGTTCCGTGGCAGCACCTGGCACGAGAACCATCTTCCAGGGCACCCGGCCGCAATAGGAGGCGGCTCCCTGGGCGCGCGCCTCGACACCCCGGGTGCTCATGAACGAGTCGAAGGCAAACGTGCCGGCCGGGGCATCGGGCTTTTCCGTCAGTCCCTTCCAGGTCGCATCCTGGGCGATGCACCGGGCCTGGCGGCGGTCGATGGCGGCGACGGCCTTCTTCCAGGGCGCCACGTCGCCGATACCGCAGAGTTCGACGGCAATCACGGCCTGCGCCAGCGTCGGCCCGACCAACTCCAACACCTTGCCGGCCGCGAACAGCCTAGCCTCCGGCTGCGCCCAGCACGGCGTGGCGACCAGGAGCGACAAAGCGAATAGAAATTTTCTCATACTGCCCACCTCGGCCGGCGCTTTTCCAGGAAGGCGCTCATGCCTTCCAGCGCCTCCTCGGTCACGCATTGACGGGCGACATGCTCGCCCACGAGATCGGCGGCTGTCGAATCGTGCGGCGTCGCGTCGATCTCGGTGATCAGCTTCTTGACCAGGGCCTGCACCGAAGGCGCGCCGCGCCGGAGTTCGCCCGCCAGCGTCGCGACTGTCTCGTCGAGCGCGTCCGCCTCGACCACCTGATCGACCAGGCCGAGGCGCAGCGCCGTCGCGGCGTCGAACAGGCCACCATGCATCAGGAGCTGGCGCGCCACGCGCGGGCCCACGGCCTGGATCAGCACCGGAATGGCGATGCCCGCGAGCAGGCCATTGCGCGCCGAGGTGAGGCCGAAGCGCGCGCCCGAGGCGGCGATGGCGAAATCGCAGGCCAGCATCAGGCCGACGCCGCCGCCCACTGCCGCGCCATGGACGCGGGCGATCGAGGGCTTGGGGAAGTCGTAGATTGCCTGGACCGCGCCCATCATGGCATCGGCCCCGACCCGACGCGTGATGGCGTCGAGACTGGGCCAGGTCAGCACCCAGTTAAAATCGCCGCCGGCAGAGAAGGACGGTCCCTCGCCCGCCACCACCAGCACCCGCACGTCGGTGTCGGCGGCAAAGCCCTCGACCGCCTCGACGATCGTGCGCGCGGTGTCGGCGTCGAAGGCGTTCATCTCCTTCGGCCGGTTGAGGGTGAGCGTCGCCACGCCCGCCTCGATCCTTGTCATAATGGAAGACGTCATTCTCCGATCACATCCGGAAGACGCCGAACCTGGTCGGGCCGATCGGCTGGTTCATCGAGGCCGAAAGGGCCAGGCCCAGCGCCATGCGCGTGTCGACCGGATCGAGGATGCCGTCGTCCCACAGCCGCGCCGTGGCGTAGTAGGGATGGCCCTCGCGCTCGTAGGCGTCCCGGACCGGCTGCTTGAAGGCTTCTTCATCCTCCTTCGACCACGTCCCGCCCTTGGCCTCGATATTGTCACGCCGCACGGTGGCCAGCACGCTCGCCGCCTGCTCGCCGCCCATCACCGAGATGCGGGCCGAGGGCCACATCCACAGGAAGCGCGGGCTATAGGCGCGGCCGCACATGCCGTAGTTGCCGGCGCCGTAGCTGCCGCCGACGATCACGGTGAACTTCGGCACGTTCACGGTCGAGACCGCCGTCACCATCTTGGCGCCGTCGCGGGCGATGCCGCCGGCCTCGTACTTCTTGCCGACCATGAAGCCCGTGATGTTCTGCAGGAACAGCAGCGGAATGCCGCGCTGGCCGCAGAGCTCGATGAAGTGCGCGGCTTTCAGTGCCGATTCGTTGAACAGGATGCCGTTGTTGCCGACGATGCCGATGGGATAGCCCCAGATGCGGGCGAAACCGGTCACGATCGTCGTGCCGTAGAGGTGCTTGAATTCGTCGAGCTCGCTGCCGTCGACCAGCCGGGCGATGATCTCGCGGATGTCGTAGGGCGTGCGCGTGTCCATCGGCACCACGCCGTAGAGCTCGTCGGCGGCATACTTGGGCTCGCGCGGTGGCAGCAGTGAGGTCGACGGAGACTTCTTCCAGTTGAGATTGGCCACGATGCGGCGCGTGAGGCCGATGGCGTGGCTGTCGTTCTGGGCATAGTGGTCGGCAACGCCCGAGGTCCGGGCGTGGACGTCGGCGCCGCCCAGCTCCTCGGCGCTCACGATCTCGCCGATCGCGGCCTTCACCAGCGGCGGCCCGGCCAGGAAGATCGTGCCCTGGTTGCGTACGATGACGGTCTCGTCGCTCATCGCCGGCACGTAGGCGCCGCCCGCGGTGCATGATCCCATGACGACGGCGATCTGCGGGATGCCCTGGGCAGACATGTTGGCCTGGTTGTAGAAGATGCGGCCGAAGTGGGTCTTGTCGGGAAATACCTCGGGCCATTGCGGCAGGTTGGCGCCGCCCGAATCGACCATGTAGATGCAGGGAAGCCGGTTCTCCATCGCCACTTCCTGGGCGCGGAGGTGCTTCTTCACCGTCATCGGATAGTAGGTGCCGCCCTTCACCGTGGCGTCGTTGCAGACGATGGCGCATTCGACGCCGCTCACCCGGCCGATGCCGGTGATCACGCCGGAACCCGGCGCCTCGTCGTCGTACATGCCCATCGCGGCCAGCGGCGACAGTTCCAGGAACGGCGAGCCGGGATCGAGCAGCGCCCGCACCCTTTCGCGCGGCAGGAGCTTGCCGCGCGAAACGTGACGCTGGCGCGATGCCTCGCCGCCGCCCAGCCGGACCTGCTCGGTTCGGCGGCGCAGGTCCTCGATCTGGGCCTGCATCGCCTCGGCGTTGCGCTTGAAGCTCTCGGAGCGGGTGTCGATCTGGGAGGAAAGTACGGTCATGCCTCGGTCAAACTGCCCGGACCAGCGCCGGCGTGCAAGGGAGCGGTTGAGGGCCGGTTGCGGCATGCGGCCACGACGCCGGGAGTTCGGCCACAGCTCCCGGCGTCTTCCTTCAACCCCGGCCGTTCAATTGCCCTTGAGGCCGGCCGCCTTGATCAGCGGCCCCCACTTGGCCCGCTCCTGCCGCTCGAACGCGGCCAACTGGGCGGGCGTGCCTCCGACCGGCTCGAAGCCGAGCTGCGACATGCGCTGGCGCGTCTCGGGACGGGCAAGGATCTTCTTCACCTCGGCATTCAGGGTGTCGACGATCGGCTGGGGCGTGCCGTGCGGCGCGTAGAGGGCGACCCACGGCGACATCTCGAAGCCGGGCACGCCCTGCTCGGCCACCGATTTCACGCCCGGCAGCAGCTCGCTTGTCTTGAGCGTAGTGATGCCGAGCGCCTTGAGCTTGCCGGACGCGACGTGGCCGCGGGTTGCCGTGACCGTGTCGATGGTGAGCTGCACCTGCCCGCCCATCACTTCGGTCATCGCGCTCGCCGAACCCTTGTAGGGAACGCCGAACAGCGGCGCGCCGGTGCGGACCTTCAGGAGTTCGAACACCAGGCGCGCGCTCGTGCTCGGCAGGGCGACGTTGATCTTGTCGGGCCTGGTCTTGGCGGCGGCCACCAGCTCGGGGATCGAGTTCGCCGGAAAGGACGGGTTCGCCGCGATCACCATCGGCAACATGCCGACGAGGATGATCGGGGCGAAATCCTTCTCCGGGTCGTAGCCCACGGAGGCGTACAGGAACTGGTTCATGCTCTGCGTGGCATTCGTTCCCATCGTCAGCGTATAGCCGTCCGGTGCGGAGCGAGCGCCGGCCTCGGTGCCGATGTTGCCGCCGGCGCCGGGCTTGTTGTCGACATAGAAGGTCTGACCCAGCGACTTGGTCAGGTGCTCGGCAAGGTACCTGGCCACCACGTCGGTGCCCTGGCCCGCCTGATACGGGACGATGATCCTGACCGTCTTGGCGGGATAGGCTTGGGCCATCGCGTTGGCACCGAACAACAGCCCGGCCAACAGACATACGACGCCGGCTATGGTTCTCATCTTCATCGTTTCCTCTCCTTCATTGTCTTCGTTTGATCTTCATTTGCCGGCGAGGACGCCGGTGGCGAACAGGTCGTCGATGGCGTCCTGCTCCAGCCCGGCCTCCGCCAGGATCTGCCTTGCATGCTCGCCGAAGCGCGGAGGGCGGCCTCCCGGCCGCCCGGGCGTTCGCCCGAGCTTCACGGGAATGCCGGCGGCGCGATGTCCGTCCTGTTCGACCAGCATCCGCCGGTGGGCGACGTGCGGATGCGCGAAGGCCTGCGGCACCGTGTTCACGGCGCCGGCAGGGACCCCGCTCTGCATCAGGTCCCGGCAAAGATCCCCGACCTTGAAACGCGACAAGGTCCGCTCGATTTCGGTCCGGAGCGCGTCGACATGCTGCAGCCGTTCGGCGTTCGTCCGGAAGCGAGGATCCTCCAGCAGGTCCTCGCGCGCGATCTGCCGGCAGAAGCGGCGGAACTGGCCGTCGTTGACGATGCCGAGAAAGACCTCGCCATCGCCGGCGGCAAACTTGTCGTAGGGCGCGATGTTGGGATGGGCGCTGCCAAGGAGGCCGGGCGTACGGCCCGAGCACAGCCAGTTGGCGGCATGCGGGACGAGCAGCGCGAGGGCGGTGTCGAAAAGCGCCACGTCGACGCGCTGCCCCTCGCCTGTCCGCTCGCGGGCGGAGAGAGCGAGGAGAATGCCGGCGAAGGCGTTGTAGCCGGTGACATAGTCGACGATCGGTATGCCGATCCGCGTCGGGCCCGAGGCGGGCGTGCCGTTGATGCTCATCAGACCGCACATGGCCTGCAGCACCGCGTCGTAGCCGGGCAGGCCGCCCAGCGGTCCGTCGGCGCCGAAGCCCGAGATCGAGCAGTGGACCAGGCGCGGAAAGCGAACGGAGAGGACGTCGGCGTAGCCGAGCCCCCAGCGCTCCAGCGTGCCCGGGAGAAAATTCTCCACCAGCACGTCGGCGTCCTCCAACAGGCGTTCCAGGACGACCCGCCCCTCGGGCCGCGACAGGTCGAGCGCCAGCGCGCGCTTGCCACGGTTGAGGGCACCGAAATAGGCCGCTTGGCCCGCCGCATCGAACGGCGGGCCCAGGTGCCGCGTCTCGTCACCCGAGGGCGGCTCGATCTTGACCACGTCGGCGCCGTGATCCGCCAGCATCTGCGTGCAAAGCGGTCCCGCCAGCACGCGCGAGAGATCCACGATGCGCCGCCCGGTCAGGGCACCGTTCGGGAGAACGGATCCGGCCATGCTGCCTCAGGTACGAACCGGAAGTTCGACGACTCCGGTGCCCAGCACGGAGAGCTCGTTGTTCTGGTTGTGCGCCTCCTGCTCGATCTCGACGAGGTGACGTCCGTCCTCGATGTATTTGCGCTTCACCTTGCCCTTGATGAAGAGCATGTCGCCCGCCGGATTGTGACGGCGGATCTTGCAGGTGGCGCGGCGCAGGAAGCCGTCGTCGCCCATCCAGTTGGTCATGTGGTGCGTCAGCCAGGAGCTGCGCTCGGGACCGTAGTCGTAGGCGCCTGGCGCGCCCACTTCGTGGGCGAACTCCTCCTCCCAGTGCACGCGCTCCGGGCAGTCGGGAATGCCGAAGCGGTTCGTGATGCCGGTGCCGGGATGCGCATCGATCAGCTTCCATGCCAGCTTGTTGGCGCGGATGTAGAGGCCGCCCCAACCCTGGGCGTAGGCGATGAAGCCGGTCACCGTCATCGGCCCCTTCATCATCACGGGCAGCGCCTCGCCCTCGGCGACGTCCTGCCAGTAGCGCGGCACCGCGCCCTGGATCTTCTCGTCTGCGTAGAGCCGGTAGGCGTCCTTCAGCTCCTGCTCGGTGTACCGACGCGGGGCGCGCGCATTCACGTCCTTGTACTTGGTGCCCCGCTCGCGGGCGTGGTCCCGTTCCGTGCGGAAGCACCAGCTATCGGCCGCAGCGACCAGGTCGCCGTGCTGGTTGTAGAAATCCACGTGATAGGTCTGCTGGATCGCCCGGCCCGCGAAGCGCGTCTGGTGCTCGACGATGTCCTTCAGCCACGCTTCGGTTGAGATCGTGTCGTTGCGACGGACGGCCTTGTGCCACGTCCAGTCCGATCCCGACCACATGGCATGGACGCCGGCGAGGCCGCCGACGTAGCCCGAGACGATACGGCTCGTGGCGAACAGGAAGCTCGGCAGTGCGATGATGCCGCCATGGCTGGTCTTCTCGGCGTATTCGGGAACGCACCAGAGAGGGTTGTCGTCGCCGATGCCGTGCGCGTAGTGGCGGATGTTGTCCCGCGTCGCCTCGTAGCACCACGGCTCGGCGGTCTGGCCGATCTTGACGCCGATTCTCTGGCGCAGTTCGTCCAGACCCTTTTGCGTGATCTTGGGAAAACTGCGCTCGGTCGTGATGGTCATTGACGGTCCTCTCTTCTTCGGATTGTTCAGGCAGCTTCTGTCGCGGCGCCCTGCTCGCGCGCGCGCAGCACCTTGCGGTTCACCTTGCCGGCCGGGGTCTTGGGAAGCTCGGGCGCGAAGGCGACGAGGCGCGGATATTCGTGCTGGCTGAGCCGGCTTCGGACAAGATCCTGGATTTCGCGGATGAAGGCCTCGTCGCCGGCGCGCGCCGAGACCACGAAGGCCTTGACGATCTGGCCGCGCAGCGGATCGGGGACGCCGATGGCGGCGGCTTCGCGGACGTCGGGATGCTTGAGGATCGCGTCCTCGATCTCGACGGCGCTCATCGTCCATCCGGCCGAGATGATGACGTCGTCCGCCCGGCCGCCGTGATAGAAGTAGCCGTCCTCGTCGGTCCGCCCGAGATCCTTGGTCGGCAGCCAGGCGTTGCGCCGCCAGACCTTGATCTCTCCCGTCACGCCGGGCGGGCATGGCTTGCCGGAAGGGTCCTGGACCTCGACCCGGCAGCCGGGCACGGGCTTGCCGAGCGATCCGCGCTTGACGGCGAAATCGGGAGCGCCCGGGTAGGCCGCCAGGATCACGCCGATCTCGGTCGTGCCGTACATGCTGCAGAGCGGGGCGCCGAACGTCGACTCGACGAAGGACGCCGTCTCGTCGTCGACCGGTTCGCCGGTGAACGACAGCTTCTCCAGCGCGTAGCGATAGCGCGGCGCGGCGCCGGAATTCCTCATCATGCGATAGTGGGTGGCGGCCGCGGAGAGGTTGGTGAAGCGGTGGTCCTGCAGGGCCCGGAGCAGGCGTTCGGCATCGAACTTCCCGGCATAGGCGCCGATGGTGATGCCGAGGGCGAGCGGCGCCAGCGTGCCGTGCCAGAGGCCATGTCCCCAGGCCGGTGACGAGGGGCAGATGAAGCGATCGCCGGGCCGCAGTCCGGTTCCGTAAAGTGCCGCCACCATGAGGGTGACGATCGACCGGTGCGTATGCTTGACGGCTTCGGGCATCTCGCGCGTCGTGCCGGAGGTGTACTGGAAGATCGCGAGATCGTCGGCGCGCGTCGCCGGCGTGAAGTGCGGCGCGAACCGCTCGAGTCCCGCAATGAAGGATTGGTCGGCAACGACGACCTCCAGGCCGGGCTTGGGCGGCACAAGCGATGCCTTCTCGCCGTTCGTCACGAGCAGGCGCGGCAAGCAATCGTCGATGCGAAGCCTTACCCCGTCGGGTCCGAAGAGCGTGAACAGCGGCACGGCGATGGCGCCCAGCTTCATCGTGCCGAAAATCGCCATGTAGAATGCCCGCGAAGGCTCGAGCATGACGGCGACGCGGTCACCGGCCTTCACACCCCGATCGGCGAGATAGTGCGCGAAGCGCGATGAATCCTCGGCGATCTGCCGAAAGCTCAGAGTCTCGTCCTCGCCGCTGGCCTGAGCGACGACGACAGCCGTGCGCTCTCCGTCGACATGCCGGTCGATGCATTCATGCGCGATGTTCAGTTGCTGCCGGTCGCCGTCGAAGAGCTCCCAGAGCCTGCCCGTGGAGAACTGCGCCTGCGCGTCGGCATAGCTCTTGTACTCCGTCAGCTTGATCATCGAGGGCTCGCCAGGGTTGGAACGTCACAGCGCTTCGCCAACCTAGAGCCATGGCTCGGTGATTGTCTAATAGAATTATCAATTGTATAAGTACAACTACAAAACAACAGCTTTGCAGGTGTCGTCCAGCTGGAGATCGATCGGCTATTTTAAAGATGCAGTGTCGTTCGATGCTCTGGCGGAGCGCGCCGTCATGGGAGACGTGACGGAGTCGGGAAGAACCCTTACGGCAGACGCGACAGCGTGCGCCAGCGCGCACCCTGGGCGACGAAGGCGCGCTGATTGGCGAGCGCCGTGGCGAATTCGGGATCGCGCTCGGCCTGGTCCTTGAGCACGATCTCGGTGTTCGCGCGGAAGGCTGCGAGCAGCTCCGGCGACCACCGCTTGATGACGACGCCCGACGCCCGCAGCTTTTCAAGCGCCAGGCCCTGCACGTTCGGCGAACGGCTCAGCATCCACACGATGTTGGCTTTGCAGGCCGTCTCGATCTGGGCGCGCTGGGCCGCGGACAGCAGATCCCACTTGTCCTTGCGCATCAGGAAATCGAGCACGGCCGAGGGCTGCTGCCAGCCCGGCAGGTAGTAGGGCAGCCCGAGCTTGTCGAAGCCGAGCGCGGCGTCGATGGCCGGCGTCGACATTTCGCCGCCGTCGACCTTGCCCTGCTGCAGTTGCCAGAAGAATTCGCCGGCCGGCAGCGGCACCACCGTGGCGCCGAGCCTCGCGACGACCTCGGCCGCGAGCCGGCCGAAGCGCAGCCGCAGCCCCTTGACGTCGGCCACCGTGTTGAGGTCGCCGCGGTACCAGCCGCCCCCCTTGGGGCCCTGCATGCCGCAGGGGATGCCGGTCACGCCGAGCTTCTCGTAGGCGGCGCGATGGATGCGCCCACCGTCGCCTTCCAGCAGCCAGGAGGTCATGTCCTCGGGGCCGGGACCGAACGGGACGGTGGCGAACACGCCGAACACGGGCGCCTTGGCGGCGGCGTAGCCCGACCAGGTGAAGGCGGCCTCGAGATCGCCGTCGACGATGGCGTCGAGCATGTCGGCGGTGGGCGCAATGCGCCCGGGCTCGAGGATCTTGATGGTGAAGGCACCGCCGGACATGTGCTTGACCGTACGGGTGAAGATGCGCACGCCCTCGCCCGAGCCCGGGAGCGCGGGGTTGAAGGCCGTCTGCATCTTCAGGATGCGCGCCGGCGCCGGCCCGACGTCGGCGGCTTTCGGTTTGTCCTTGGGTTTGTCCTGGGCAAAGGCACCCGCCGCCACAAGCGAGCCTGCGGCGATGACGGCAATAGCTAGGATTCTACGGCGCACGACAGACCATCCGCGCCCGGCTCTCCCTGTTCCCCAGCCCGCTTGTGCGGTCTTCTTCACTTGTGACAAATCTTGCATGCGATGGGTCCAGGGACAAGTCGAAGGCGGGTCCTACAAGGCAGCCAGACCGCGGCCGATCAGAATCCGCTGCACGTCGCTGGTGCCCTCGTAGATCTGGCAGACGCGGACGTCGCGCCAGATCTTCTCGACCAGGTAGTCGGACACGTAGCCGTAACCGCCGTGGATCTGGATCGCGGCCGAGCACACTTCCTCGGCCATCTCCGAGGCATACAGCTTGGCCATTGCGGCCTCCGTGAGGCATGGCTGGCCGGCATCGCGCAGGGTGGCGGCATGCAGCACCATCTGCCGCGCCACAGCGATCTTGGTCGCCATGTCGGCCAGGCGAAACTGCACGGCCTGGTGATTGATGATCTTGGTCCCGAACGCCTCGCGCTCGCCGGCATAGGCGCGCGCCGCCTCGAACGCCGCCCGGGCCATGCCGACGGACTGGGCGGCGATCCCGATGCGGCCGACCGACAGGTTGGCCAGCGCCACCCGGTAGCCGCCGCCCTCCTCGCCCAGCAGCGCGTCGGCGCCCACGGCGCAGTCCTCGAAGGCGATCTGGCAGGTGTCGGACGATTTCTGCCCCAGTTTCTTCTCGACCGACGCCACGCGATAGCCCGGCGTTTTGGTCGGCACGATGAAGCAGGAGATGCCCCGCTTGGACGACGCCGGATCGGTCACGGCAAAGACCAGCGCCATGTCGGCCGTGCGCCCCGAGGTGATGAACTGCTTGACCCCGTTCAGCACCCAGCCGTTGCCGCGCCGCTCGGCGCGTGTCTTGAGATTGGAGGCATCGGAGCCGGCGTGCGGCTCGGTGAGACAGAAGGCCCCCAGCACCTCGCCGCGGGCGAGCGGTTTCAGCCACGTCTCCTTCTGCTCGGCCGAGCCGTAGGCCAACAGCGCCGCGCAGTCGGGCGAGTTGTTGACGCTCATCACCGTCGAGAGCCCGCCGTCGGCCGCGGCAATCTCCTCCAGCGCCAGCACGTAGGACACCATGTCGGCGCCGGCGCCGCCCCACTCGGCCGGCACGCACATGCCCATGAAGCCCAGGCGGCCCATCTCGGCCAGCAGCGGCCGCGGGATCTCGCCCACCGCCTCCCAGGCCCGGACATGGGGCAGCACCTGCTCCTGCGCAAAGGCGCGGGCGGTGTCGCGGATCAGGATCTGTTCTTCGCTGAGGATCATGGCTTCTTCCTTTAGTGGGACCCACGCGCCAGGGGAATCGGAATTGGCGGAACCACCGGCCCGCGCACCGGCCGCCTTCTGAGCCTGGGGCTTTGCCGACACCCCAGTGTCGGGAAAATCCTGTCGGAAAATTCAAGGCGTTGATCGACAAGGCTTTTCACCGGCCGTTTTCCGACACCTGCGTGTAGAAGAATGGGAGCGGTGTCGGGAAACCCCTTCGCACCGTCCCCCAAACGTCAGATCCTGGCGAAGGCAGGTTTCTCGACGCCTATCATGGTGTCGTAGGCTTTGAGGATCGTCTCCTCCGGCGTCCGCGTGACACCGCTGTCGTGGTAGATCGCCTTCAGCCACATCGCCATTCGGGTGTGGTAGCCGTTCGCGATGAAGCGCTCGGTCATGACCTTGCGCAGCATCTCCTCGCCCTTGGCGACATAGGCCGCGTCCGGCTTGCCGCCCTCCGCCAGATAGCGGCAGGCCCATTGCCCGTACATCAGCTCCGCCCGCACGATGGCCGGCGCCGACGACGGCTGCGTCGTCAAGCCCGCCTCCCGACAGAGCCGCAGGGCAACGCCATAGCGTCGCGCCGCAAGGTTGAGCGGCAGCGCGAGTTCGAGCCCCTCCCGCATCAACAGCTTCGCCCCGTTGGGCTCGAGGCGGTCGAACTGGTCCCACTGCCGCCAGTCGGCTTCGCTCGCGCGGGTGAACTCGGCCACTGCCGGATCGCCCTCGATCAGCCACTTGCACAGGCCCAGCGTCTGCCACCATTGATAAGCGCGGAAGCTTTCATCGGTATCCTTGCCTTCGGCTGGATAGGGCTGCACTTCCATCCAGGCCGCGAGCGCCCGTGCTGTCGGCAATACCTGATCGCGCAAGCCCAACAAGTGAGCCTCGATCAGATCGCCCAACCTCATTGATACATAGTTCGAGCGATTGAACGGCCCGGTCTTTTCGGGCTCGAACTTCGTTACCCGTAGCAAATGGAGGTCGAGGTAGAACTGGCGATCTTCTTCAGGCTCGAAAACTCTCGACATCAGGGCCTCCGCTCCGGGTGGACGATGGCGCGCTCGCCGCCCACGATTTGTTCAACCACGCCGTTGCGCGCGCTTCCAGTACCGACTGTGACGACGGTCACATTCCTCTTTTCCAAATTCTCCAGCGCCTTGGCGCCGGC
>MEMN01000219.1:0-31140 GCA_001767945.1 Alphaproteobacteria bacterium RIFCSPHIGHO2_12_FULL_66_14
GAGATTGATCCCCGGCGCAATCACGCCACCGCAATAGCTGCCTTCTTCGTCCACCACGTCGAAGGTCGTGGCCGTGCCGAAATCGACCACAATCATTGCCGTCTTCGGGAACAGGACGCCCGCACCGACCGTATTGCAAATGCGATCCGCTCCCGCACCCTGACCTTTGATCTTGATTCCATAGGTGATGTTCGGTTCGCCCAGGACCAGCGGCTCACAGTCGAAATACCGCGTGCAGAGTCGACGAAGATTGAAGGTCGCCTGCGGCACGACGCTGCCGATGATGGCCTCCGTGATTGCCTTCGTATCTATGCCTTCCATCGCCATGAGCTGGAACAGCCAGACCGCATGTTCATCGGCGGTGCGCATGGCCGAGGTATGCTGACGCCATTCGCCGACGATATGATCGCCGTCGACGACACCGAATTTTACGTTGGTATTGTTGGCATTGATGGCGAGCAGCATACCCCGATCTCCTCAGGCCGCGCGGCCAAGTAATTCACCCGACACGATCTTGCGCGGCCCGGCCGGGGTATCCAGCAGCAACGCGCCTTCGTGGTCCAAACCGGCGAAGCGGCCGCGCACCAGTTCCTCGCCAAGCTTGACGTCCACTTTCGCCCCGATCGGCCCGGCCTTGGCGAGCCACGCCTCCCGTACCGTCTCGAAACCCTCACGGCGCCACTTGGCGAGCCGTGCCGCGAGTGCGTGCGTGAACTTCTCCAGGGCCACCTCCACCGAACCACCGAGCGCCGCGCCTGGATAGCGCATCTCCGGCAGCTGCGGAGCGAAGCCCACGTTGATCCCGATGCCCGCGACGACGTGCTCGACGAGGCCTCCTTGACCGAGCGAGCTTTCGAGCAGAATGCCCGCGATCTTGCCGCCATCGACCATGACGTCGTTGGGCCACTTCACCTTCACCTCACGGCCGGCCGGGACGATGTCGGAGACCGCGAGGGCGGCGACGAAACCGAGTTCGGTAGCATGCAACGCAGTACAGTCGGGCCGCAGGATTGTCGAACTGTAGAGATTGCCGGCCGGAGAGGCCCAGTGACGGCCACGGCGACCGCGCCCTCCGGTCTGCTGGCGCGCCCACACGACCGTTCCTTCGGCCGCGCCGGCGTCAGCCAGATGCGCCGCCTCGTCATTGGTGCTGCCGACACTGTCGAGTGCGACCAGCGTCCACCCGTCCGGCAGGACGGGCGTGGAGCTCACGGGAACAGGCCTTTGGCCGCCGCCGCAGCGATCAGGCTGAGCGGCTGCGGCGCCAGTGAAAACACGGTCACCAGTACGGCCGCCGCGAAAGCCACGGCGCGGTTGACGCCAAATGGCGTGCGATCGAGTGTCTCCGTCTCTTCGTCAAAGTACATCACCTTGACGATCCGCAGGTAGTAGTAGGATGCCACCACGGAAGCGAGCACGCCCAGCACGGCCGGGATGAAGAGCTTGGCCTCGACTGCGGCGATGAAGATGTAGAGCTTGCCCCAGAAGCCCGCGAGCGGCGGGATGCCGGCCATCGAGAACATGAAGAGCAGCATGGCAAAGGCCATCATCGGCTGACTCTTGGCCAGGCCCGCAAGGTCGGAGACGTTCTCGACCATGGTGCCGCGACGCTTCATCATCAGGATTGTGGCAAATACACCCAGCGTCATGGCAAGGTAGATGGCCAGGTAGAAGACGATTGCCTGGATCCCCTTCTCGCTACCGCTCGCCAGCCCCAGCAGCACGTAACCCACGTTGCCGATCGACGAATAGGCCATCAGGCGTTTGATGTTCTGCTGGCGGAGTGCGGCGAAGGCGCCCAGCGCCATCGAGAGAACGGACGCCGCGACGATGATCTGCTGCCACTGCAGGAACAGCGGTTTGAAAGGACCCATCAGGACCGAGACCATCAGCGAGATGGCCGCGATCTTCGGGGCCACGGCGAACAGCGCCGTCACCGGGGTCGGGGCGCCTTCGTAGACGTCGGGCGTCCACATATGGAACGGCACGGCCGAGACCTTGAAGGCGAGACCCGCGACCACGAACACCAACCCGACAATGACGCCGAACTCGGCGGCTTTGCCGTCGAGCAATGCCCGCGAGATCTGAACGAACGCCGTTCCGCCGCAAAAGCCATAGATCAGAGAGGCGCCGAACAGCAGCATCCCGGATGCCACCGATCCCAGGACGAAGTATTTCACGCCCGCTTCGGTCGATCGCAGGCTATCGCGCTGAAAGGCGGCAATGACGTAGAGTGCCAGGGACTGCAACTCAAGACCGACATAGAGGGCCATGAGATCGTTGGCAGAGATCATCAGCATCATGCCGAGCGTCGCCAAGGCGACCAGCAACGGATACTCGAAGCGCCACGCCTTTACCTGCTCGAAATAGGCCCGCGACATCAGCACCGCGACCGCGGCACCCACCAGCACCAGGGCCTTCATGGTGGTCGTCAGCCGATCGACGATGAACAGCGAAGCGAACGCCGTCCCCTCGCGGTACGGCGCGAACAACAGCACCGCCGTTGCCAGCAGAACGATCGACGTCGCCACCGACACGAAAGGAGTCGCCACTTCCCCACGCACGACGCCGTAAATCAGCAGCAGGAGCGTCGCGGCCGCCAGGAAGAGTTCCGGCCGTGCCAGCGTCCAGGATTCGAGACCCACAACCATGTTCATCACTCCCGGCCGCTCACGGCGCCAGCGCCGCGGTGCGAGCGAGCTTCAGTGCGGCCTGATAGTCGCCGATCAACTTGTCGACCGCGGGCGCCATCGGATCGAGGAAGGAGCTGGGGTAGATACCCATCCACAGCGTGATCAGCACCAGGGGCAGGAATACGGCGATCTCGCGTCGGTTCATGTCGAGGATGGCTTTCAGCGAGTCCTTGGTGAGTTCACCGAAGATGACCTTGCGATAGAGCCAGAGTGCGTATGCAGCCCCCAGGATGATGCCCGTCGTCGCCAGCAACGCCACCCAAGTGTTGGCCTTGAAGGTGCCGACCAGGACCAGGAATTCGCCGACGAAGCCCGACAAGCCCGGCAGACCGACGCTCGCCAAGGTGAAGAACATGAAAGTGAAGGCGTACCGCGGCATGCGATGCACCAGGCCGCCGTAGGCCGCGATCTCGCGGGTGTGCATGCGGTCGTAGACGACGCCGACACAGAGGAAGAGTGCTGCCGAAACGACGCCGTGGCTCAACATCTGGAAGATCGAGCCCTGGACACTCTGCATGTTCATGATGAAGGCGCCGATCGTCACGAAGCCCATATGGGCGATCGACGAATAGGCGATCAGCTTCTTCATGTCCTCCTGCACCAGCGCGACCAACGAGGTGTAGATGATGGCAACGATGCTGAGGCCAAAGACCAGCGGCGCGAAATACTGCGACGCCTCCGGCAGAAGCGGGATCGAAAACCGCAGGAAGCCGTATCCCCCCATTTTCAGCAAGACACCGGCCAGGATGACCGAACCGGCGGTCGGGGCCTCGACGTGAGCGTCGGGCAACCAGGTGTGAACCGGCCACATCGGCACCTTGACCGCAAACGAGGCGAAGAAAGCAAGCCACAGCCAACACTGCCAGGTGAAGGGCAGGTCGAGCTTCTCCATCACAGTCGGCAAATCCGTGGTGCCCGCCTGCCAGTAGATGGCGATGATCGCCAGCAGCATCAGCACGGAGCCCAGTAGCGTATAGAGGAAGAACTTGAAGGCCGCGTAGACCCGCCGCTTGCCGCCCCAGACACCGATGATCAGAAACATCGGGATCAGGACGCCTTCGAAGAAGATGTAGAACAAGGCGAGGTCGAGGGCGCAGAACATGCCGACCATGAAGGTCTCGAGCACGAGGAACGCCACCATGTATTCCTTGACGCGGACCTGGATCGACTCCCAGCTCGCGAGGATGCATATCGGGGTCAACAGCGTCGACAGCAGCACGAAGAACAGCGAAATGCCGTCGATCCCCATGTGGTAGCCGATATCGAGCGCTGGCACCCAGTCGAGCTTCTCCTCGAATTGAAATCCCGCCTTGGTGGCATCGAAGCGTACCCAAAGGACCAGCGAGATCAGAAAGGTCGCCAGCGAAGTGATCAGCGCAGCGCTGCGGCAATTTCGATCGACCGCTTCCTTCGGACCGTTCACGATCAGGCAAAAGAACGCACCCACCAGCGGCAGGAACGTGACAACGGAAAGGATAGGCCAGCTCGACATCGGCCCTACCCCGCCGCCAGCATGAAGTACGTGACGAGGCCCGCCACACCGACCAGCATCACGAACGCATAGTGGTAGAGGTAGCCACTCTGGAATCGGCTCAGAACGCCCGCCATGTCTTGGGCCCGTGCGGCGATGTTGTCGGGACCGAGCCCGTCGATCATCGCGCCGTCGCCCTTCTTCCAGAACACGCGGCCAATCGCGAGCGCCGGCTTGACGAAGAGCGCGTCGTAAATCTCGTCGAAGTACCACTTGTTGAAGAAGAGGGCGTGCAGGCCCGGAAACGCCTTGACCGTGCGCTCCGGCAGGTCGGTTCGGACAATGTAATAGTAGTAGCTAAGCGCGATACCCGAGAGCGCGAAGACCAGCGGCGCCAGCTTCACCCACAGTGGCACCTCGTGCATATGGTGCAGGACCTCCTCGGTCGACTTCACGGCGATCGACTGGCCCCAGAAGCTCATCCAGTCGTCGCCGACGAACCAGTCATAGGCGACAAGCCCGGACAGCGCTGCGCCGGCGCCGAGCACATAGAGCGGGATCAGCATGACCGGCGGCGATTCGTGGGCATGATCCCACGTGTGGTGATCGCCACGATACGTGCCATAAAACGTCATGAACATCACACGGGTCGAGTAGAAGGCCGTCAGGAAGGCAGCCACTGTGCCCAGCCAGAAGGCGATCACGCCAACCGTCGTGTGTACGCCATAGGCCGACTCGAGCATGGCGTCCTTGGAGTAGAAACCCGCGAAGCCGACGCCATTGCCGAGGATGAATGGGACGCCGATGCCTGACAGGGCCAATGTGCCGATCCACATCAGGATGAAGGTCTGCGGCGCCTTCGCCCTGACGCCACCCATCTTGCGCATGTCCTGTTCGTGGTGCAGGCAAGTGATGACCGAGCCCGAGCCTAGGAACAGCAGCGACTTGAAGAAGGCGTGGGTCATGAGATGGAACATCGCCGCCGAATAGGACCCTACGCCGGCAGCGAAGAACATGTAGCCGAGCTGGCTGCAGGTCGAGTAGGCGACGACCCGCTTGATGTCGAATTGGGTGAGGCCGATCGTGGCGGCGAAGAACGCCGTCGCTGCACCGATCAAGGTGACGACCTGCGAGGCGACCGGCGCCAACTCGAATAGGGGTGACAGGCGGCAGACCATAAAGACGCCGGCGGTCACCATCGTGGCGGCATGGATCAACGCCGAGACCGGCGTTGGTCCCTCCATGGCGTCCGGCAGCCAGGTATGTAGACCGAGTTGAGCAGACTTGCCCATGGCGCCGACGAACAGCAGCAGACAGGCCGTCTCGAGCGCCGGAAGGTCCATGCCCAGGAACTGGATCCGCATCTGGGCCATTTCCGGCCCCTTGGCGAAGATGTCGGCAAATCCCACCGAGCCACTCAGCATCCAGACGGCGAAAATGCCGAGCGCAAAGCCGAAGTCGCCGATGCGGTTGACGATGAAAGCCTTCATGGCGGCCGCATTGGCCGATGGCTTGTCGTACCAGAAGCCGATCAGCAGGTATGAGGCCAGGCCCACGCCCTCCCAGCCGAAGAAGAGCTGCACCAGATTGTCGGCCGTCACCAGCATCAGCATGAAGAAGGTGAACAGGCTGAGATAGGCCATGAAACGGGGGATGCTGGTATCCTCGGCCATGTAGCCGATCGAGTAGACATGCACCATCGACGACACGACGGTGACCACGATGAACATGACCGCCGTCAGCGTGTCGACGCGCAGCGCCCAATCGACGTCGAATGTTCCCGAGTCGATCCAGGTGAAGAGCTTGACCACGATCAGCTTGCCGCTCTCCGGCCCGAAGCCGATGCGGATGAACACGAAGACCGAGAGCGCAGCCGCGATCAGCAGCGCCGCACAGGTCACGATCTGGGCCGGCCGGTCGCCGATCACGCGACAGAAGAGGCCGGCGATCACCGCAGCAAGCAGCGGCAGGAGGACGATGAGCTTGACGGCTAGATCCATGGTGAGTGCGCGTCCCTAGCCCTTCATCGTGTTGATGTCTTCGACGGCGATCGTTCCGCGATTGCGGAAGTAAACCACCAGGATGGCGAGCCCGATCGCCGCCTCGGCGGCCGCCACGGTCAGCACCAGCATGGCGAAGACCTGGCCCACGACATTGCCCTCGAAGATCGAGAACGCGACAAGGTTGATGTTCACGGCGAGCAGCATCAGTTCGACGCACATCAGGATGACGATGACGTTCTTGCGGTTGAGGAAGATGCCCAGGATTCCGAGAGTAAACAGCACCGAGGCGACCGTGAGGTAGTGGCCGAGACCGATGGTCATCACACACCTCCCCGCGTCGGCACCTTGACCACGGTCATCGCCTGCTCCTTGGTCCGGTTGATCTGGTCGCCGACCTTCTGGCGGCGCACGCCCGGGCGAGTGCGGAGCGTCAGCACGATGGCACCTATCATGGCCACCAGCAGCACGATGCCTGCGACCTGGAAGAGGTAGAAGTACTGCGTGTAAAGCACGCGCCCGATGGCGCGCGTATTGTCGACCGCCAGGACCTGGGCGCCCTGCTTGTTCAGAGCCGCTATTGTCGCTGAGCCGGTCCCCAGGACGCCGAGCCCGAGCAGGATCTCGGCCAGCAGCACGACGCCGATCATGGCGCCGACCGGCAGGTATTTCAGAAATCCCTCGCGCAGCTCGACAAGGTTGATATCGAGCATCATCACGACAAACAGGAACAGCACCGCCACCGCGCCGACATAGACGATGACCAGGATCATGGCGATGAATTCAGCGCCGATCAGAAGGAACAACGCAGCTGCGTTGAAGAAGGCGAGGATCAGGAACAACACCGAATAGACCGGGTTGCGCGAGACCACGACCATCGCGCCCGACGCAACGGTTACCGCCGCGAAGACGTAGAAGGCCAGAGCCTGAAGCAGCATGTTCTCCCCTCCCCGCGCCCGGCTCAGCGATACGCAGCGTCAGCGTGGAGGTTGGCCGCGATCAGGCTCTCCCAGCGGTCGCCGTTCGCGAGCAGCTTGTCTTTGTTGTACATCAGCTCCTCGCGGGTCTCGGTCGAGAATTCGAAATTCGGGCCTTCGACGATGGCGTCGACCGGGCAGGCCTCCTGGCAGAAGCCACAGTAGATGCACTTGGTCATGTCGATGTCGTAGCGCGTGGTGCGACGGCTGCCGTCGTCACGCGGCTCGGCCTCGATGGTGATTGCCTGGGCCGGGCAGATCGCCTCGCAGAGCTTGCAAGCGATGCAGCGCTCCTCGCCATTGGGGTAGCGGCGCAGCGCATGCTCGCCACGGAAGCGCGGACCGAGTGGCCCCTTCTCGTGGGGATAGTTGACCGTCACCTTGGGCTTGAACATGTACTTGAGCGTCAGCGCGAAGCCGGAGACCAGTTCGGTGAGCAGGAAGGCTCGTGCGGTGCGGTCGAGAGAGGCCATTGTGTGATCTCCCTAGGACTTCGGAACCCAGCCGCCGAACTGCAGCACGGCGGCGGTGAGGACGACCCAACCCAGCGAGACCGGCAGGAACACCTTCCAGCCCAGCCGCATCAACTGGTCGTAGCGATAGCGAGGCAGCGTGCCCTTGGTCCAGCTGAAGACGAAGAGCAGGAATGCGATCTTGAGCGCAAACCAGACGACGCCGGGGACATAGGTGAAAGGCGCATGCGGGATCGGCGACATCCAGCCGCCGAGGAACAGCACGGCTCCCATCGCCGAAAGCAGGATCATGTTTGCGTATTCGCCGAGAAAGAACAGCCCAAATGTCATCGCCGAGTATTCGGTATGGAAGCCCGCCACCAACTCGGCTTCGGACATCGGCAGGTCGAAGGGCGTCCGATTGGTTTCGGCCAACGCCGACACGAAGAAAATCACGAACATCGGCAGCAGTGGCAGGAAGAGCCAGTTCCAGAACCATCCGGACTGGGCGATCACGACATCGGAAAGGTTGAGCGACCCGACGCAAAGCAGGACGGTGATCAGTACGAAGCCGATCGAGACTTCGTAAGACACCATCTGGGCGGCCGAACGCAGCGCGCCCAGGAAGGCGTACTTTGAGTTCGACGCCCAGCCAGCGATGATGATGCCATAGACGCCGAGTGAGGAGATCGCGAACAGGTAGAGAATGCCGACATTGATGTCGGCGATTACCCAGCCGTCGTCGAATGGCACCACCGCCCACGCCACCAGCGCCGTCATGAAGGTGATCATCGGCGCGATGACGAACAGGACGGCATTGGCGCTGGAAGGAATGATGGTCTCCTTCAGGACCAGCTTCAGGCCGTCGGCGAAGGGCTGCAACAATCCGAACGGACCGACCACATTGGGGCCGCGGCGGAGCTGGATGGATGCCCAGACTTTGCGGTCGACGTAGGTCATGTAGGCAACGGAAACCAACAGCGGCACCGTGACGGCAAGGCATTGGGCCAGGATGACGATCGCCTGGCCCAACCAGTTGGTCGTGAAGAACTGGATCAGATCGGCGCTCATGCCTTACTCCGCCGCCATGAGATGCGCTCGCGAAGCCATGCACTCGGCCATCGTCTTGGATGCCCGGCTGATCGGACAGGTCATGTAGAAGTTGGCGATGGGCGAGACGAACGGCGCATCGGACAACGCACCCTCCTGGCCAAAGCCCCCCCAGGCGCCGGCCGCCTGCTGGTCGAGTGCCGAGAAGCTCTTGTTCACCGCTCCAAGGCGGGTGCGCACCTGGTCGAGCGTATCGTAAGGCAGGGTCTTGCCCAGCCGCTCCGAAAGGGCGCGCAGGATCGCCCAATCCTCGCGGGCGTCGCCTGGCGGGTAGCCGGCCCGCTGACCGAGCTGCACACGGCCTTCGGTATTCACATAAGTTCCGGGTTTCTCGGTGTAGGCAGCCCCCGGCAGGATGACGTCGGCGCGGTGTGCGCCAGCATCGCCGTGGTGTCCTTGGTAGACCACGAAAGCCTTGCCGAGCCGCGCGGTGTCTATCTCGTCGGCCGCCAGGAGATATACCAACTCGATCTCGCGCTTCTCACAACCGGCCAGGATGCCCTCGACGTCGCGCCCGCCCTCGCCCGGCACCAGTCCAAGATCGAGACCGCCAACGCGCGCCGCCGCCGTGTGGAGCACGGCAAAGCCGTTCCAGTCGGCTCGGATCGCATCCACCTTCTCTGCGAGATCGCGAGCCAGTGCCAGAACAGCTGCGCCGTCCTGGCGCGTCAGTGCACCCATGCCGACGATGATCAGCGGATGCTTCGCGACCTTCATTTTCTCGAAGAATCCAAGCTTGCCTTCGACAAGGTCACGTAGCGTCGCAGGACCGGCGCCGAGCCGCTCGACCGGATAGGTGTGGTCTACCGCGGGGCCGACACTGGCGATGGCGCAGTGGCCCGAGAGGTAGCGCTTGCGCAGCCGCGCATTCAGGACCGGCGATTCCCAGCGCGGGTTGCTGCCGATCAGCAGGATGGCGTCGGCCGAGTCGATGCCGCGGACACCCGGATTAAAGATGTAGCTGGCGCGTGGTCCGGCATCGAGCTTGGCACCATCCTGGCGGCAATCGATGTTCGGCGAACCCAGCGCCGTCATCAGGTCCTTGAGCGCCACCATGGATTCGGCATCGCATTGGTCGCCGGCGATCGCCGCCACCTTGCTGCCGGCGAGGCCTTTCAGCTTGGCCTCGATCGCGGCGAACGCCTGGTCCCAAGTCGCTTCAGCCAGCTTGCCGCCCCGGCGCACATAGGGTCGGTCCAAACGCTGGTGGCGCAGGCCGTCGAGGGCGTGGCGGGTCTTGTCCGAAATCCACTCTTCATTCACGTCGTCATTGAGCCGCGGCAGCACGCGCATCACCTGCGCGCCGCGCGTGTCAACACGGATATTGGAACCGAGGCCATCCATAACGTCGACCGACTCAGTCTTGCTGAGCTCCCACGACCGTGCCTCGAAGGCGTAGGGCTTGGAGGTCAGCGCGCCGACTGGGCAAAGATCGACCAGATTGCCCGCGAGCTCGGTGCTGAGCGCATGCTCGACGTAGGTCGTGACTTCCATGCTTTCGCCGCGGCCCGTGGCACCCAACTCCTCGACACCCGCGACCTCGGTGGCGAAGCGGATGCAGCGCGTGCAGTGGATGCAACGGTTCATCGACGTTTTGACCAGCGGACCCAGTTCCTTGTCCGGTACCGCGCGCTTGTTCTCGTGGAAGCGGCTGCGGTCGAAACCATAGGCCATCGCCTGATCCTGCAGGTCGCACTCGCCGCCCTGGTCGCAGATCGGACAATCGAGCGGATGGTTGATCAGCAGGAATTCCATCACGCCGTTACGCGCTTTCTTGACCATCGGCGTCTGGGTGAAGATCTCCTGCTTGTCGGCAATGGGCAGCGCGCAGCTTGCCTGCGGCTTGGGTGGCCCCGGCTTCACTTCGACCAGGCACATGCGGCAATTGCCGGCGATCGACAGCCGTTCGTGGTAGCAGAAGCGTGGGATCTCGATACCCGCCAATTCACAGGCCTGCAGGACCGTGATGCCGGCCGGCACCTCGATCTCGACGCCATCGATCTTCACCTTGGGCATTGCGTACTCCCCGCCCCGCCTACTCGGCCGCCAGCTTTTCGGTGCGCGCGCGGATGCGGCGCTCCATCTCGGGCCGGAAATGGCGGATCAGGCCCTGGATCGGCCATGCCGCCGCGTCGCCCAGCGCACAGATCGTGTGTCCTTCGACCTGCTTCGTGACGTCCTCGAGCGCATCGATCTCCTCGAGGCGCGCGTTGCCCGTCACCATGCGTTCCATCACGCGCCACATCCAGCCGGTGCCCTCGCGGCACGGCGTGCACTGGCCACAGCTCTCGTGCTTGTAGAAGTAGCTCAGTCGCGCAATCGCCTTCACGACGTCGGTCGATTTGTCCATGACGATGACCGCCGCTGTGCCGAGGCCCGACTTCTGGTCGCGCAGCGAGTCGAAATCCATCAGGACGGTGTCGCAGATCGACTTGGGCAACAGCGGCACCGACGCTCCGCCCGGGATCACCGCCAAGAGGTTGTCCCAGCCGCCGCGCACGCCGCCGGCATGACGGTCGATCAGCTCGCGCAGCGGGATGCCCATTTCCTCTTCCACGTTGCAGGGCTTGTTCACGTGACCCGAGATGCAGAACAGCTTGGTGCCGGTGTTGTTCGGTCGGCCGATGCCCGCGAACCAAGTTGCGCCCCGGCGCAGGATGGTGGGCGCCACAGCGATCGACTCGACATTGTTCACTGTCGACGGGCAACCATAGAGGCCCGAGCCCGCCGGGAACGGCGGCTTCAGCCGCGGCATGCCCTTCTTTCCTTCGAGACTCTCCAGCAGTGCGGTCTCCTCGCCGCAGATATAGGCGCCGGCACCGCGGTGGACGTAGAGGTCGAAGTCCCAGCCCGAGCCACAGGCATTCTTGCCTAACAGGCCAGCCTCATAGGCTTCACGGACGGCGGTGATGAGGTGTTGGGCCTCGTTGTAGAACTCGCCGCGCACGTAGATGTAGCCGGCGTTCGCCCGCATCGCGAAGCCCGCGACCAGGCAACCTTCGATGAAAAGATGCGGGTCGTGACGCAGAATATCGCGATCCTTGCAGGTGCCCGGTTCGGACTCGTCGGCATTCACGATCAGATAATGCGGACGGTCCTTCACTTCCTTGGGCATGAAGGACCATTTCAGACCGGTCGGGAATCCAGCGCCTCCGCGGCCGCGCAGACCCGACTTCTTCATCTCGTCGATGATGGCGTCGGGCCCCTTGTCCAGGATCGCCTTGGTATTGTCCCAGGCGCCGCGTGCGCGCGCGCCGGCCAGATGCCAATCGTGGGCGCCGTAGAGGTTGGTGAAAATGCGGTCCTTGTCGCCGAGCATCGCGCTACTCGCTCTTCAGCGTCGTGGCACCACCGACCGGCGCTGACGTCTGTCGGTCGACCTGCGGGCCTGGCCTTGGCGTCTCGCCGCGACGGAACGCATCGAGCACCTTGGCAATCGAAGCCTCGTCGAGATCCTCATAGAAATCGTCATTGATCTGGACGACCGGCGCGTTCACGCAGCCGCCGAGACACTCGACTTCCTGGACGCTGAAAGTCTCGCCGTCGGCCGCATGCTGGCATGCCTTCATCACCGCTTCCGAACCGCGCAGCCAGCACGGCGTCGTGGTGCAGACCTGCAGGAGGTACTTCCCGCGCGGCTTCAGTTGGAACATCGTGTAAAAAGTGGCGATCTCGTAGACCCGGATCGGCGCCATATCGAGAAGCTTGGCCACAGCGTCCATTGCCACACGCGGCAGCCAACCCTGCTGGCGTTGCGCGAGATCGAGCACGCCGATCACCGCGCTGGCCTGGCGACCCGGCGGATAATGCGAGATCAGTTCCTGGGCCCTGGCCAACGTTTCCGGCGTGAAGGCGAACTGCTCGACGTGCGGCACGTCCTTCGGATCGGCGGTGATCATCGCCATCTCGTCGTCTCCTAGCGGTCGATCTCGCCGAACACGATGTCGAGCGAGCCGATGTTCGCCGACATGTCGGCGAGTTGGTGCCCTTTCGTCATCATCTCGAGCGCCTGCAAATGCGGAAATCCCGGCGCCCGGATCTTGCAGCGATAGGGTTTGTTGGTGCCGTCGGACACGAGGTAGACGCCGAACTCACCCTTTGGCGCCTCGACCGCGGTGTAGGTCTCGCCGGCTGGCACCTTGTAGCCCTCGGTGTAGAGCTTGAAGTGATGGATCAGTGCCTCCATCGAGCCCTTCATTTCGCTGCGTCGCGGCGGCGCCAGCTTGCGATCGTCGACCCGAACCGGGCCGCCCACCTTGCGTAGCGCCGCGATGCACTGCTCCATGATGCGCACGCTCTGGTACATTTCCTCAATGCGCACGAGGTAACGCGCGAAGCAGTCGCCGGTCTTGCCGAGCGGGATGTCGAAATCCATGCGTTCGTAGACGTCGTAGGGCTGCGACTTGCGCAGGTCCCAGGGGATGCCCGAGGCGCGAATCAGCGGCCCGGAGAAACCCCAGTCGAGTGCCTGCGCAGCCGACACGACCCCGATGTCGACGGTGCGCTGGCGAAAGATGCGGTTGTCGTTCAGCAGCTTCTCGATGTCCTTGAGGAACGGCATGAACTGTTTGATCCAGCCGTCCATCGAATCGAGCATGCCGTCGGGCAAATCCTGGTGAACGCCGCCCGGCCGGAAGTAGGCCGCGTGCATGCGCGAGCCGCTGACCTGCTCGTAATATTCCATCAGCAGTTCGCGCTGCTCGAAGCCCCACAGCGGCGGCGTCAGCGCGCCGGTATCCATGGCGAACGTCGTGACGTTCAGCAGGTGGTTCAGGATGCGGGTGATCTCGGAGAACAGCACGCGGATGTACTGGCCGCGCTCAGGCGCGGTGATGCCCAGGAGCTTCTCGACCGCCAGTGCATAGGCGTGCTCCTGGTTCATCGGCGACACGTAGTCGAGCCGATCGAAGTACGGCACCGCCTGCAGGTAGCTCTTGTACTCGATCAGCTTCTCGGTGCCGCGATGCAACAGGCCGATATGGGGGTCGCAGCGCTCGACGATCTCGCCGTCCATCTCGACGACCAGACGCAGCACGCCGTGGGCTGCCGGGTGCTGCGGCCCGAAGTTCATCGTCAGGGTCTTGATCTCGACGTCGGACATATCAGCTCGTCTTGGCCGCTGGTTGGGCCTTTTCGTCACCCGGCAACACCTGTGCGCCTTCCCACGGGCTGAGGAAGTCGAAACGGCGGAATTCCTGCGTGAGTTTCACGGGTTCGTAGACCACACGCTTCTGGATGTCGTCCCAGCGCAACTCGACAAAACCGGTAAGGGGGAAATCCTTGCGCAATGGGTGGCCCTCGAAGCCGTAGTCGGTGAGAATCCGCCGAAGGTCCGGATGATCGGAAAACCACACGCCGTAGAGATCGTAGGTTTCACGCTCGAACCAGCCGGCGGCGCTGTATAGCGGCGCGGCGGACGGCACCGGAGTCGATTCGTCGGTCGCCACCTTGATACGGATCCGCTGGTTGTTCTTGAGGCTGAGCAAATTATAGACGACGTCAAAGCGCTTCCCGCGCTCCGGCCAATCGACACCGCAGATATCGATCAACTGCTTGAACAGGCACTTAGGGTCGTCGCGCAGGAACATGAGCAACGCAATCAACTTGTCCGGTGCGCACTCGAGCATCAGCTCGCCGAGGCGAACATGGCAGGCCGTCACAGCGCCCGCACTTGCCTGGACGATATGGTCGCCGAGTTCCTTCAGTGGCTGATCCATCAGCGCACCAGCGTTCCAGTGCGACGGATCTTCTTCTGGAGTTGCAGGATTCCATACAGCAGGGCCTCGGCGGTCGGTGGACAGCCAGGCACGTAGATATCGACCGGAACGATGCGATCGCAGCCGCGCACGACGGAGTAGCTGTAGTGATAGTAGCCGCCACCGTTGGCGCAGGAGCCCATCGAAATCACGTAACGCGGTTCGGCCATCTGGTCGTAGACCTTGCGCAGCGCCGGCGCCATCTTGTTGGTCAGCGTGCCGGCCACGATCATCACATCGGCCGATCGTGGACTCGGCATCGGCGCAAAACCAAAGCGATCGAGGTCGTAGCGGCTCATCCAGGCATGGATCATCTCGACGCCGCAACAAGCCAGGCCGAAGGTCAGCCCCCACATCGAACCCGTGCGCGCCCAGGTAATCAGCTTGTCGAACTGAGCCACGACGAAGCCCTTGTCGGCCAATTCGTCGTTCAAGGCGCGCGACAGCGCGGCTTCGGCGGCGCCGTCCGGCTTGGGCGGGGTGACTACTCCCATTCCAGGGCTCCCTTGCGCCACTCGTAGATGAATCCGACCGTGAGCACGCCCAGGAACAGCATCATCGACCAGAAACCGAACAGGCCGATATCGCCCAATGTCACTGCCCACGGGAAGAGGAAGGCCACTTCGAGATCGAAGATAATGAACAGGATAGCGACAAGGTAGAAGCGTACGTCGAACTTGCCGCGTGCATCGTCGAACGGCGCAAAGCCGCACTCGAACGGCGAAAGCTTCTCGGAATTGGGGTTCTGGCGGGCGATGAGATACGACCCACCGAGCATTGCGCTCGTAAGGCCAAATGCCAAGCCGAGGAAGATCAGGATCGGAAGGTATTCCCTAAGAAGCTCTTCCATCGCCACCCCTTGCGCCCCGTTTTGTGGGCTGCCAGTGTTTGGGCTGGCGCGAGCGACGGGACTCGAACCCGCGACCTCCGGCGTGACAGGCCGGCGTTCTAACCAACTGAACTACGCCCGCAATAGCCCCAAACGGCGCGCGGAGAGATATAGGACCACCTATGGGGTGTCAAGCATACCGCAGCCGCGAAGAGGTGCGTAAATGCCCGATATTTCAATGCTTTCCGCCCTGCCGCGGACGCTTCGCGAAACGCTGGTGGGCGATGACGGGCTCGAACCGCCGACCCCCTCGGTGTAAACGAGATGCTCTACCAACTGAGCTAATCGCCCGACGTTTTTACTCCTAGCATGGAGAACAGGGACGCTCTAGTTGATCGCGTCCTTGAGCGCCTTACTCGCCTTGAAGCGTGGCACGTTTGCTGCCGGAATCTTGATCTTCTCACCAGTCTGCGGATTTCGCCCTTCGCCGGCCTTGCGCTTGGAAACTTGAAACGTGCCGAAGCCGACCAACAGGACCTTTTCCTTCTTCTTCAAGGACTTGGTTACGACGGTCAGAATAGCATCAACTGCGTTTGCAGCATCAGTCTTGGAGAGGTTGGTCGAAGCGGCGACGGCGGCGATCAGATCGTGCTTGTTCACGGGCGAGCCTCTGCATGGTCCGGCAGCCTCAAGTGTAAGGGCGGCCTGAAAACGGCGTCAACGTCGAATACCATATTTTGTAGGGCGGACCGCCACAAGCCCGCATAAGTTGCGGTCGAACGCAACGAAGCCCCGGATCGCGCCAGGGCTTCGTGTAGCCTTCGGGAGGGCGCTCAGTGGGCCCGGATGGCTTCGGTCCCATCCGCCGGCTTGGCGGCAACCACCTCCAGGTCGTTCGGCCATTCGATCGCAACCAGTGGCTGGACCAGCGCCTTGGCGAGGACCTCGTCGACGGTCGAAACCGGAACGATCTCCAGGCCCTTCTTCACGTTGTCGGGAATCTCCGGCAGATCGCGCTCGTTCTCCTTGGGGATAAGCACGGTCTTGAGACCGCCGCGCAAGGCCGCCAGCAGCTTCTCCTTGAGGCCGCCGATCGGCAGTACGCGCCCGCGCAAGCTGATCTCGCCGGTCATGGCCACATCCTTGCGGACCGCGACGCCGGTCAGCGCTGAGACGATCGAGGTGATCATGCCGACGCCCGCCGATGGGCCATCCTTGGGCGTGGCGCCTTCGGGAACGTGCACGTGGATGTCACGCTTCTCGAAGATATTGTGCTTGATGCCGAACGCCGCCGCGCGCGAACGGACGTAGGCGTTGGCCGCCTGCACCGACTCCTGCATGACGTCGCCTAGCTTGCCGGTGACAGTCACGCGACCGCGGCCCGGCACCAGCACCGCCTCGATCTGCAGCAGTTCGCCGCCGACCTCGGTCCATGCCAGACCCGTCGTGATGCCGACGAGATCCTCGAGTTCGGCTTCGCCGTAGCGGAACCGTCGCACTCCCGCGTACTTGTCGAGATTCTTGCGTCCGATCTTGACCTTGGCCGCCCCCTTCATAAGGATTTCCTTGGTCGACTTGCGAGCAAGGTTGGCGATCTCGCGTTCGAGGTTACGGACACCGGCCTCGCGCGTGTAGTAGCGCACAAGATCGCGCACAGCGTCATCGTGAATATCGATCTCGCCCGCCCGCAACCCGTTCGCCTCGATCTGTTTTGGGATCAGGTGCTTGCGCGCGATCGCGACCTTTTCGTCCTCCGTGTAGCCGGCCAACCGGATGATCTCCATGCGATCCATCAGAGGCTGCGCCATGCGCAGGGAGTTCGCCGTGGTGATGAACATCACGTTCGACAGGTCGTAGTCGACCTCGAGGTAGTGGTCGTTAAACGAGCTGTTCTGCTCGGGGTCCAGGACCTCGAGCAACGCCGATGACGGGTCGCCGCGGAAGTCTGCGCCGAGCTTGTCGATCTCGTCGAGCAGGAAAAGCGGGTTCGACGACTTCGCCTTCTTCATGCTCTGGATGACCTTGCCCGGCAACGAGCCGATGTAGGTCCGGCGATGACCGCGGATTTCGGCCTCGTCCCGCACGCCGCCCAGCGACATGCGCACGAAGTTACGCCCCGTGGCCTTGGCAATCGACTTGCCGAGCGAGGTCTTGCCGACACCTGGAGGCCCGACCAGGCACAGGATCGGCCCCTTCATCTTGTCGACCCGCTGCTGGACCGCAAGATACTCGAGGATACGCTCCTTGACCTTCTCGAGGCCGTGGTGGTCGGCGTTGAGAATCTCTTCGGCGTACTTCAGGTCCTTGATGATTTTGGTCGGCTTGCGCCAAGGAATCGAGAGCAGCCAGTCGAGGTAGTTGCGCACCACCGTTGCCTCGGCCGACATCGGACTCATGGTCCGGAGCTTCTTCAGCTCGGCATTGGCCTTTTCACGCGCTTCCTTGGACAGACGCGTCTTGCGGATGCGCTTCTCCAGCTCGGAGACTTCGTCGCGACCGTCCTCGGTCTCGCCAAGCTCCTTCTGGATCGCCTTCATCTGCTCGTTCAGATAGTACTCGCGCTGCGTCTTCTCCATCTGACGCTTTACGCGGTTGCGGATCTTCTTCTCGACCTGCAACACGCCGATCTCGCCTTCCATCAACCCAAGGATCCGCTCCAGCCGCTTGGAGACGGAATCGAGCTCGAGCAGTTGCTGCTTCTCGGCGACCTTAAGCGCCAAGTGCGCTGAAATCGTGTCAGCGAGTTTGGCTGGCTCCTCGATCTTGTTGATCGAGACGACGACTTCCGGCGGCACTTTCTTGTTCAACTTCACGTAGTTCTCGAATTCGGAGACCACTGTGCGGGCCGCCGCCTGCAACTCGGCGGAATCGGCTACAGCGTCTTCCATCTCGATTGCCCGAGCTTCGAAGAAGTCGGTGCGATCGGTGTAGCCGGTAATGCGTACACGCCGCCCGCCCTCGACCAGCACCTTGACGGTGTCGTCAGGCAGCTTGAGCAACTGCAGAACCGTGCCGAGTGTGCCGATGGTATAGATGTCCTCGGGACCGGGATCATCCTGGCTGGCGTTCTTCTGGGCGATCAGCAGGATCTGCTTGTCATCCTTCATCACCTCTTCGAGCGCCTTCACGCTCTTTTCGCGACCGACAAAGAGGGGAACGATCATGCCTGGGAACACGACAATGTCGCGCAACGGCAGGACCGGATAGACGATTCCTTGAGTGGGGGCGTTCATGATGCCTCGCAACGTACGCTGTTAGAGCTACCCGCCCCTTGGCCGCGGCCCCCACGATGGGCGAACAGCGGCGCAAATGGACGCGCACTCGTCAGCAGAGATTGGCCTGAACAGGGGGTTGTTCAAGGCCCGTCGGGGACTGCCGGCGACGGATGTCACCGACGCAGCAAAACTCAGGCCGGCGCGGCAGCGATGCCCTCTTTGCGCTCACCGTGCACATAGAGCGGTTGGGCCCGCCCTTCTATGACTTCGCGATTGATCACGACTTCCTCGACGCCGTCGAGCGACGGCAAATCGTACATGGTGTCCAGAAGCACCGTCTCCATGATCGAGCGCAAACCACGTGCGCCGGTCTTGCGCAGGATTGCTTTCTGGGAGACCGCCCGCAGGGCGTCGTCGGTAAACTTGAGCTTCACGCTCTCCATATCGAACAGGCGCTGGTACTGCTTCAGAAGCGCGTTCTTCGGCCGAGTCAGGATCTCGATCAGAGCGCTCTCGTCCAAATCCTCCAAGGTAGCCACGACCGGCAGGCGGCCCACGAACTCTGGGATGAGGCCGTACCGGAGCAAATCCTCCGGCTCGAGGTCGCGCAGGATCTCGCCCGTGCGCCGATCCTCGGGACCGCGTACTTCAGCGCCGAAGCCGATCGACGTGCCCTGCCGGCGCATCGAGATGATCTTGTCGAGGCCGGAGAATGCACCGCCACAGATGAACAGGATGTTCGTCGTGTCGACCTGCAGGAATTCCTGCTGTGGATGCTTGCGCCCACCCTGCGGTGGCACGGAGGCCACGGTGCCTTCCATGATCTTCAGCAACGCCTGCTGCACTCCCTCGCCTGAGACATCGCGGGTGATCGAGGGATTGTCAGACTTGCGGCTGATTTTGTCGACCTCGTCGATATAGACGATGCCACGCTGCGCCCGCTCGACGTTGTAGTCAGCAGCCTGCAACAGCTTCAGGATGATGTTCTCGACATCCTCGCCTACGTAGCCGGCTTCAGTCAGCGTCGTGGCGTCGGCCATGGTGAACGGCACGTCGAGCATGCGGGCCAGCGTCTGGGCGAGCAGGGTCTTGCCGCATCCGGTCGGGCCGATCAGCATGATGTTCGATTTGGCGATCTCGACGTCGTTCGCCTTGCCGCCGTGGCTTAGCCGCTTGTAGTGATTGTGCACTGCAACCGCGAGGATGCGCTTGGCTTGGTCCTGGCCAATCACATAGTCGTCGAGGATCTGGCGGATCTCCTTGGGAGACGGGACGCCGTCCTTGGACTTGACCAGAGTCGTCTTGTTCTCTTCACGGATGATGTCCATGCAGAGCTCGACGCACTCGTCGCAAATGAACACCGTCGGCCCAGCAATGAGCTTTCGGACCTCATGCTGGCTCTTGCCGCAGAAGCTGCAATAGAGGGTATTGCGGGAGTCGCCCCCGGATTTGGCGGCTGGCATGTCGTTAACGCACCTCCGCTTGGGGAGCCCGCTGACTGCGAGCCCGCACACAAGACTATGTTAAACGCGACCCTAGGACGGCTACAACATCAAAATATGGTGTGTCGGCAGCCAAATTCCAAACAATTGGTCGCGGCTGCCTCCTAGGATGCAGCCGCCTGGATGGTCGGCGTAGGCCGCTTTTGCAGCACATCGTCGATCAGGCCGAAGTCCTTCGCCTCCTGTGGGGCGAAGAATTTGTCGCGTTCCATGGCCAGTTCGATCACGTCGATCGTCTTACCCGTGTGGTCGGCATACATCTGGTTTAGCCGCGATCGGGTCGCCAGGATCTCCCGAGCGTGGATCTCGATATCGGTCGCCTGGCCCTGGGCGCCACCCGAAGGCTGGTGGATCATGATCCGGGCATTCGGCAGGGCGAAGCGCTTGCCCTTCTCGCCAGCCGTAAGCAGCAGCGAGCCCATCGAGGCGGCCTGGCCATAAACCAGGGTCGAAATGTGCGACCGGATGTATCGCATGGTGTCATAGATTGCCATGCCCGCAGTCACCACGCCGCCCGGCGAGTTGATATAGAAGGAAATATCCTTCGTCGGATTCTCGGACTCGAGATAGAGCAGCTGCGCGCAAATTACGCCCGCCACATGATCCTCGACCGGACCGTTCAAGAAAACAATGCGCTCCTTGAGCAGTCTCGACCAGATGTCGTAGCCACGCTCGCCGCGCGCCGATTGCTCGACGACCATCGGCACGTAGTAGTTATTGTATATTTCCAGCGGATCGCGGTCGCGACTCATCGCGGGGCCCCCTTGGTGACTGTCGTATTCAAAGTGGCAGCGCCGGTGGCCCTCTTCAAGGCCGCCGACTCTGGATCAATTCGCCGCCTAAGGCGCCGCGGACGGCGCCGTATCGGCAGGCTTGTCTTCTTCCGCCTCGCGGGCTGCCTTGAGCAGTTCCTCGGGGGTAACCGACTTCTCCGAGACCTTCGCCAGTTCCAGGATGAAGTCGACCGTCTTTTCCTCGAAGATCGGCGCGCGAAGCTGATCCTTCAGTTCGGCGTTCTTGCCGTAGAATTCGAGGACCTGTCTCTCCTGGCCGGGATAGCGCATGGCTTCGCGCATCACGGCCTGGTTCAGCTCCTCGGGCGTGACATCGATGCTGTTGGATCGCCCGACATCGGCCAGAAGCAAGCCGAGTCGGACGCGGCGCTCGGCGATCTCGCGATACTCCTTGCGCATCTTCTCTTCATCGTCCTCGAGCTTCTGGCCGTTCTTCTTGGCTTCCTCGATGCGCTGCCAGATGGCGTTGAACTCGCCCTCGATCAGCCCCTCGGGAACCGGGAACCTGTGGAGGTCGGCGAGCTTGTCGAGCAGGTTGCGCTTGATCATCGAACGCGAGATCTGGCTGTAGTCCTGACCGATCCGGTCGGCCACCGCCTTGCGCATCGCCTCCAGGTTCTCGAAGTTGTTCTTCTTCGCCAGCTCGTCGTCAGCCGGCTTGTCGACGAACTCGTGGAGTTCCTTGATCGTGCACTTGAAGATTGCGTCCTTGCCGGCGAGTTCTGCCGCACCGTAGTCGGCCGGGAACGTCACCTTGACGTCAATCACCTTGCCAACCTCGGCGCCGGTGAGTTGATCCTCGAAGCCCGGAATGAACGAGCCGGAGCCGAGTTCGAGCGCGTAGTCGGTGGCCGCGCCACCCGGGAACTCCTTGCCGTCGACCGAGCCCACGAAGTCGAGCTTGATCGAATCGCCCTTCTGTGCCGGACGCGGTGGTTCGATCGGCTTCTGCTCGCGGTTCGCCTTGGCGATCCGCTCGATGGCCTCGTCAACGTCCTTATCAGGGACGCTGGCCTTCAGTCGCTCGAGTTCAACGCCGGAGAAATCGAGCTTGCCGATCTCCGGCAGCACTTCGATGGCGACCTCGAATTCGACGTCCTTGCCTTCCTCGAGCTGCTTCAGATCCACGCGCGGCTGCAGCGCGGGCTTCAAGCCGCGATCCTCGATAGCTTTGGCCGTGCTCGAGTTGACGGCCTGCTCCAGAGCCTCGCCATACAACGCCTGCCCGTACTGCTTCTTGAGCAGACCAACCGGCACCTTGCCTGGCCGGAAGCCCGGGAGCGTCGCCGTCTGGGCCAGTTCGGCCAGGCGCTCGTCGACTTTGGCCGACAGGTCGCCCGCAGGCACGATGATCTTGAATTGCCGCTTCAGCCCTTCGGCCGAAAGTTCCGTCACTTGCATTTTCTCACTTCCACTTCCGTCTGGTGCGGGCGAAGGGACTTGAACCCCCACGCCTTGCGGCACGAGAACCTAAATCTCGCGTGTCTACCAATTCCACCACGCCCGCCCGACATCTGCCCCATTGCCGTCGAGGGCCATCGGGGCGCGCCTCGAGGGCGAATCGCGGGCCTCTTAGCCCGCGCCCGCCAAGCGGTCAATTCAGCGGCCTTGATGCCCGTCCGGATCGCCTAGGATTACCGCCGAGAGCGCCTCTGGAATACGGGCAATCAAGTCCTCGGCGATCAGGCCCGGTCGCTCGAAGCGGAAGGCACAGTCACCATGGAGCCAGGCCGCCGCCGCACCTGCCGCCAGCGGCGACAGGCCCTGGGCGATCAACCCGCCTGCGATCCCAGCAAGGACGTCACCCGAACCTGCCGTTGCCAGGGTCACCGGCGCATGAACGTTGATGACCGCACGGCCGTCGGGAGCCGCGACCACCGTATCCGGGCCCTTCAGCAGGACGGTTGCACCGCTCTGCCGGGCTGCGCGACGAGTCCGCTCAACCTTGCCTGGGACTGCCGAAAGGTCGGGAAACAGGCGGCGAAATTCGCCTTCGTGCGGCGTCAGCAGGACCGGCCCTCTGATCGCGGTAAACAGGCCCGCTGGATTCCCAACGAAGGCTGTAATCGCGTCGGCGTCGAGCACCGCCGGGCGACCGGTGGCCAGCCCGGCCAGGACCGAACCGCGGGTCCGTTCATCGACAGCGGAGCCCGGGCCGATGAGGATCGCATTCCGCCGCCCATCGACCAACAGGCGCGCGAAGTCCTCGCCATCTTCTACTTCAGCGATCAGGTTGCCGGGCTCGGCCATCTGGTAGATGGCCATTGACGCCCGCGGCGTGGCTATAGTTACAAGCCCTGCCCCGGCCCGGCGGCCAGCCAGGGCCGCAAGCCTCGCCGCACCGGTGGCAATCGCGCCGCCCAGGACGGTCAAGTGGCCGCGCACATACTTGTGCGTCCCGGGATCGTCGCGACGCAAATGCACCTGCCACAGCCCGGGGGCATTCAGCCAAAGTTGCGGCCCAATCGCCTTCAACACGGAACGGTCGATGCCGATGTCGACTACCTTGAGGACGCCGCAGTGCCGAAGCCCTTCGACCGAGTAGTGGCCGGGTTTGGCACGGAAAAAGGTGACCGTGCACTCTGCCGTCGGCGCGCGACCCATCACCTCGCCGCTGTCGCCATGCAGGCCGCTCGGCACGTCGACTGACACGACATGCAGGGCCTCGGTGTTCATCCGGTCGATCAGGTCGCCTGCGATGCCATCGATCGGGCGGCCGAGACCGGCACCGAACAGGGCGTCGATCACCAGCGGATGGCCGTCGAGCAGGCCAAGGCTCGGAGCCTCCACGGGCCCCTTCCACGCTCGCGACGCCGAGGCGGCATCGCCGTGCAAGGCGTCACGATCACCGAGCAGGGCCACACGAACCGGCCAGCCGGCGGCATGGAGGTGACGTGCCGCCACGAAACCGTCGCCACCATTGTTTCCCGGGCCACACAGGACGACGACCGGCCGCGGCAGATGGCGCTCGAGCACGGCGTCCGCCACCGCCCGCCCGGCCGCCTCCATGAGATCGGCCCCGGACACGCCGCCGGCGATGGTGGCGGCGTCGGCCATCGCCATCTCCGCACAATTCAGGAGAACCAGATTGTCGGAGGGAGCCAGATCCCGCGACAGCGCCTTAGTGGGCATGAAGCATGAGCGATTGGGGCGGCCGACCGGAATTGAACCGGCGACATCCAGAATCACAATCTGGCGCTCTAACCAACTGAGCTACGGCCGCCATCGTGGATCGCCCCCAACGAAGCGCGCCTTCCTACGCTCCGCCGGCCGGAGCGTCAAGAATCCGCCGGAGTCGGCGGCAAAAGGCTATCGATGGCCCGGATCCAGACCGCACACCCTTCTTCGAACGACAGTCCGAAGAAGTCGCGCATCCGCGCCCAGCTCTCGAAATCGACCAAGGCTTCGATCGCCAGAACGGTTTGCCGGCGCGGCTTGTCCGAGAGCGTAGAAAGTTCGGGGCCGTACATCACTTCAATTCTTGCGACGATGGCCTTGCGTATCAGGTCGATCCTGTCCTGAAGATCCTTCGACGCACCCTTGTTGACGTTGAGAGCTCGCCACAGAGGCAACCACTGTTCGCAGACCTGCGCTCGCCTCTCGACATGAATTCCGAGTCTGGCCTGCCGGTCGCCATCGGGGCCTGTTGTCCAAGTTTGATCGCTGGCCTGGCCAAACGCATAGTCTGTTGCTGCAACACGCAAGGTGTGAAGGTCGGGAAATCGCTCGAAGACGGAGCGAACGGAATAGCCGGCACGGTCGGCGATTTGGGCAGCTGTCGGGATAGTCGGGTTCTCGCGCAGAAGCGCCAGATACGCCTCGATCACCAATTGCCTGGTGCGCGCACTGCGCAGCCGTCGGCCGTCGGTCCGGGCGCGCTTGGGAGACGATGGCTCTTTCAAGGTGCCTTCATTTCGTGGATCAAATCAACGACAGGCCGGCTCGATCAATCATGCTGACCCTGCCGGAATCAGGGCGTTGCCATGAAGCAAACTTGGACGTTACGCGCCTTGCTACCTTCAATATGACCGCAAATTGTAACGATTGCAGCGTGGAACCGAGCCGTTCAGGGCGTCGGCGGAAGCAGGCGATCCACTGCTTGCACCCAGACTGCACAAGCTTCGTCAACGGACAGGCCAAACTGCTCCCGCATGCGGGCCCAGCTTTCGACATCCACGATCGCTTCGAGGGCGACCAGTGTGTGCCGTCGCGCCACGTCCGAAAGTGTCGACAGCTCGGGGGCGTACATATGCTCCATGAGGGAAATAACGCGCTCGCGCATCGCGCGCGCGCGCGCCTGGAGTTCCTCCGACCCTCCTTGGTTGGCGATCAGTGCCCGCCATAGCGGCAGCCAGCGTTCCGAGGCGCGTACCCGTACGCCGACGTGGGACTGGATGCGTGTCATGCGATCGCCGCCGGCATCGCGGGGCGCCGCCATTGCCACCACCTGAGCAATGGCATAGTCGGCGGCCGCGACCTGAAGGCGATGAAGATCGGGAAACCGCTCGAACACCGACCGCACGGAATAGCCTGCCCGCTCGGCGACCTTGGCCGCGGTCGGCAGCGCCGGCGATTCCTCTCCCGCCAGAGCGAGGTAGGATTCAATGATCAACTGCTTTGTCCGCTCGCTGCGCATGCGACGACCGTCAACTCGTGCGGGCCTGGACGCAGAAGCTTTGACCAAGGCAGCCTCGGCTACGTCTGGTTCGGCGGCGTCGCCGGAAGCATGCGGTCTATGGCACGGATCCAGACAGCGCAACTTTCTTCGAAGGACATGCCGTGCATCTCGCGCATCCGCGCCCAGCTTTCGATGTCGGTGAGCGCCTCCAGCGCGATCAGAAGATATTTGCGCTCCCTATCCCCAAGCGTGGAAAGCTCAGGCCGGTACATGATCTCGAAGCGGTCGATGGTTCGTTGCCGCGCGACGTCAAGGCGGAGCTTGAGCTCCTCCGACTCGTCGACCAGGAAAAGAAAGACGCGCCACAGCGCAATGCCGCGCTCACAAGTGCCCGCCCTGGTCTCGACTTGCGACCTGATCCGGGTCTGTCGATCGCCATCTACGTGGCGTGGCGGCGCCAGGGCGGCCGCTTGGGCGAGCTGGTAATCAACCGTCGCTACCCGCAATGCATTGAGGTCCGGAAACCGCTCGAATATGGAGCGAACCGAGTAGCCAGCGCGCTCGGCGATCTGCGCTGCGGTCGGCATCGTCGAACTCTCCCGCAGCAGGGCCAGAAACGCTTCCATGATCAACTGCTTGGTCCGCTCGCTGCGCAGACGGCGACCATCGATCCGAGGAGGTTTGGCGGAAATTCGAGGCGACAAAGCAGACTCGCCTAGTCTCACGCCGACAGCAGGTTCGACATGACCGCCCATTTGTTGGTCGCTTTACGAATAACGCCCGAAGTCATCACTCTCCGTGAGAAGAGTATACGCCTCATGAAACCCACCCGGCAGGGGGGAATTGTAACGAAAGTCGCCAGGCAGCCGGCACCTTGAGCTTATCGTCGGAAGTGCCGCCCCAGCCGGTCAACCGCGCTATCCAGGGTTTCGTCGTGCTTGCAAAAACAGAACCTGGCGAAATGCCGGGGCGCCCGCACGGGCTCGTCGTAGAAGGCACTGACAGGCACCGCTGTTACCCCTGCCTCGACGGTGATGTGCCGGCAGAAGTCGTCATCCGTGCCGTTGAAGCCGAGCGGCCGGAAGTCGGTCGTCACGAAATAAGTGCCGTGGGCCGGCAGGACGTCGAAGCCGATGTCGGTCAGGGCGTTTGCGAGACGATCACGCTTGCGCTGCATGTCCCCCGCGAGGGTCGAATAGTAGTCATCCGCAAGGCGCAGCCCCGTAGCCGCGCCCCATTGCAGGTTGGGAGGCGTGGTAAACGTCATGAACTGATGGGTCTTCGCGATCGTCTTCATGAGTTCCGGCGCGGCGGTGATGTAGCCTACTTTCCACCCCGTCAGGCTGAAGCTCTTGCCTGCCGAGCCGATCCGGACGGTCCGCGTGCGCATGTCTGGCAGGGTCATGATCGACACATGGCGCCGATTGTCGAAAATGATGTGCTCATAGACTTCGTCGCAGACGGCGTAGGCGTCATGCTTGAGACAAAGGGTAGCGATGAAATCCAGCTCGTCGCGGTCAAAAACCTTGGAGCACGGGTTCATCGGCGTGTTGAACAGGATGAGTTTGGTCCGGTCGCTGAACGCCGCCGCCAGTTCCTCGTGCGGCAGCCGCCACGTCGGTGGCTCGAGGCGCACCAGCTTCGGGACGCCCCCCGCCCGCCGCACCATCGGAAGATACGAGTCGTAGAGCGGTTCGATCAGCACGACCTCGTCGCCGGGCTCTATCAGCCCCAGCAGGCAGTCGCCCAGCGCCTCGGTCGCGCCCGATGTCACCAGCACTTCGGTTTGCCAGTCGACGGACAACCCCTGGAAACGCCTCGCGTGCTCCGCCACCGCCTGGCGCAGCTCCGGGATGCCCATCATCGGCGGGTATTGGTTGTGACCGTTCATCAGGTATTCGGCTGCGGCGGCACGGACTTCTTGCGGTCCCTTGTCGTCGGGAAAGCCTTGACCGAGATTGACAGACTGGTGTTCCCGGGCGAGGGCTGACATCACCTCGAAAACAGTCGTTCCGAGACTGGACATCAACAAGTTTGCGGACTTCATCGAGCAACCCTCAAGAGATCGTATTTTAGGCAAACATCTGCCTATATATTAGACTCTCAGCTCCATTCATGATCAGATTTGTTGCTTTCGGCCACGATCCATGTGGGTAACTCTGGCATGAAAAATGCTGCAAAACTTTCCAGACGGGCCGCCCCGACCGGCGGCACCGGTGTTCGTGTGTGGAGTGTCTCAACCAAATGAAGAAGATCGAGGCGATCATCAAGCCCTTCAAACTCGACGAGGTGAAGGACGCGCTCAATCAGATCGGACTGAAAGGTATCACCGTCCTCGAGGCCAAGGGCTTCGGACGCCAGAAGGGACACACCGAACTCTACCGCGGCGCTGAATACGTCGTCGACTTTCTCCCGAAAGTGAAGATCGAGCTGATCATCGAGGACGAAATGGTCGAAAAGGCCGTCGAGGCGATCCGCAGTTCGGCCCATACGGGCCGCATTGGTGACGGCAAGATTTTCGTGTCGAGCATCGAGGACGCGATCCGAATTCGTACTGGCGAACGCGGGGACGCCGCCGTATGAGCAACGCCGACGGGCGTGGAGCACTGTCAACCACAAGAGAGGGACGTACGACAAATGGACGCCAAACAGGTTCTCGCGTTGATCAAGGAAAAGGACGTCAAGTTCGTTGACTTCCGCTTCACCGATCCTCGCGGCAAGTGGCAGCATACGGCCCGTATGGCCTCGGCCACCGATGAAGGTACGTTCGTCGACGGCGTGATGTTCGACGGTTCGTCGATCGCCGGCTGGAAGGCGATCAACGAGTCCGACATGATCCTGATGCCAGACACCACCACCGCCGTGCTCGATCCCTTCGCTGCGCAGACGACGCTCATCATCAATTGCGACGTCGTCGAGCCCTCGACCGGCCAACTCTACGCCCGTTGCCCGCGGTCGACTGCCAAGCGCGCCGAGGCCTTCCTGAAGTCCTCCGGCGTCGGCGACACCGCCGTGTTCGGCCCCGAACTCGAGTTTTTCGTGTTCGACGACGTCCGTTTCGACGTCCAGATGCAGGGCAGCTTCTATAAGGTCACCTCGAGCGAATCGCCGTGGAACTCGGGCGCCGAGTTCGAAGGCGGCAACATGGCTCACCGCCCCGGCGTCAAGGGCGGCTACTTCCCCGTCCAGCCGGTCGACTCGCACAATGACCTGCGCGCCGAGATGATGTCGGTCTGCACCGACATGGGCATCGTCATGGAAATCCACCACCACGAGGTGGCGCCGGCACAGAACGAGCTCGGCTTCCGCTTCGACACCCTGGTGAAGACCGCCGACAACGTGCAGAAATACAAGTACACCCTGCACAATGTCGCCCACAGCTACGGCAAGACGCTGACCTTCATGCCGAAGCCGATCTACGGCGACAACGGCTCGGGCATGCACACCCACCAGTCGATCTGGAAGGACAACAAGCCGCTGTTCGCCGGCTCGGGCTATGCCGACCTGTCGGAGACGGCCCTCTACTACATCGGCGGCATCATCAAGCACGCCAAGGCGCTGAACGCCTTCTGCAACGCCAGCACCAACTCCTACAAGCGCGTGATCCCGGGCTTCGAGGCGCCGGTGCTGCTGGCCTACTCCTCGCGCAACCGCTCGGCCTCGTGCCGCATCCCCTACTCGGCCTCGCCGAAGGGCAAGCGCGTCGAAGTCCGCTTCCCCGATCCGTCGGCCAACCCCTATCTCGCCTTCGCGGCGATGTTGATGGCCGGCATCGACGGCATCAACAACAAGATCCATCCCGGCGACCCGATGGACAAGAACCTCTACGACCTGCCGCCGGAGGAACTCTCCAAGGTTCCGACCGTCGCGGGCTCGCTGCGCGAGGCGCTGAACTGCCTCGACGCCGACCGCTCGTTCCTCACCAAAGGCGGGGTGTTCACCGACGACCAGATCGACGCCTACATGGAACTCAAGTGGGAAGAGGTCTACAACTGGGAACACCAGCCGGCCCCGGTCGAGTACAAGATGTACTACTCGATCTGATCGATCTTTCCGGACTTTCGGACAATGGAAGGGCCCGCTGTTGCGGGCCCTTCTTTTGTTGGAGGATGCCGCCCGCACAATCGAGGGAACGGGACATGACGGGCTGGATGGACGAGGCGATGGACGAACTGCGCCCCTGGATCGGGCGCGTGCGGGTGGTCGAGGACGACATCGGCATGATGGCGGTGCGCCGCGCCGCCGGCGCCTTCGACATGGACCCCGAGGGCTTCGTGCCCGGCACCGAATTGCCGCCGCACTGGTTCGGGATCTTCTTTGCCGAGACGGTTCGCCAGAGCGACATCGGCCCCGATGGCCATCCCAACAAGGGCATCGTGCTGCCGCCGATCCCGATGCCGCGCCGCATGGGCGCCGGCCGCAGGGTCAAGGTCATGGGCAACCTGCGCGCCGGCGAACCCGCGGTGAAGAAGGCGGAGGTCGCCAACATCGTCCCCAAGACCGGCCGCTCCGGCGACATCTTCGTGCTCACCATGCGCCACACCATCGAGCAGCACGGCAAGGTGCTGGCGATCGACGATTTCGACGCGATCTACCGACCCGCCGTCCCGCCTGGCCAGAAGACCACGGCCACGGTGGCCACCCAGGCATGCACCGACCAGGTCTGGAGCGACACCACCGCCCTCACCAACGCGCTTAACTTCCGCTACTCCGCGCTCACCTGGAACGCCCATCGCATCCATTACGACGGCGATTATACGCGGAGCGAAGAGGGCTACCCGGCGCTGGTCTCCAACGGCGGCCTCTCCATGCACCTGATGGTCGACGCCGCCCTCAGGCATGCCAAGGGCGCCCTCACCGGCTACACCGCCCGCCTCGTCCATCCGCTCTGGGTCGGCGACCTGATCGAGGTCCGCGGCGAGGCACAGAAGGACGGCCGGCTGAAAATCTGGGCGGCCGACAAGAACGGCGTGCTGTGCGGCGAGATGGACCTGGAGTTCGCCCGATGAGCGGTCCTCTCGACGGCGTGCGCGTCATCGACCTCACCACCGTCGTCGTCGGCCCGATCTGCACCCGCACCCTCGCCGACTACGGCGCCGACGTGATCAAAGTCGAGGCGCCGGGCGGCGACCTGCTGCGCACCATGGCCGAGGGCAGTCGCAACCCCGGCATGTCGGGCAAGTTCATCAACTTCAACCGCAACAAGCGCTCGATCGTGCTCGACCTCAAGAACAAGGACGGCCACGCGGCGCTGCTGCGGCTGATCGCCAAGGCCGACGTGTTCGTGAGCAACGTCCGGCCCGAGGCGCTCAGCCGCGCCGGGCTCGACCACAAGAGCCTCGCTAGGCTCAATCCCAGGCTCATCCACTGCTCGATCCTGGCCTTCGGCCGCGGCGGCCGTTACTACAACCGCCCCGCCTACGACCCGATCGTGCAGAGCCTGTCCGGTGTCGCCGGCACGATCGCCCGCGCCACCGGCGAGCCACGCTTCGTGCCGATGGTGATGAGCGACCACACCAGCGGTCTCATTGCCGCCCAATGCATCGGCTTCGCCCTCTACCGCCGCGAGAAGACCGGCAAGGGCGAGGCGATCGACGTGCCGATGCTGGAGAACATGGCCTCGTTCGTGTCGAGCGAGCATCTTGGCGCCGCCACCTTCGACCCGCCGGTGGGGCCCACCGGCGACGGTCGCCTTCTCAGCCCCAACTACCGGCCGCTGCCGA
>MEMN01000219.1:31155-43359 GCA_001767945.1 Alphaproteobacteria bacterium RIFCSPHIGHO2_12_FULL_66_14
TCACCGTCCGTCCCAACACCAACGCCCAGACGCACGCCTTCCTCGACGCCATCGGCCGGCCCGAGCTCAAGACCGACCCGCGTTTCGACAGCGCCGCGGCGCGGACGAAGAACGCCGCGGCCTACTTCGAGGTCCAGCGCGAAGGCCTCACCGGCAAGACGACGGACGAATGGGTGGAGTTGTTCGACAGGCTCGACGTGCCGGCCGCCCGCTACAACTCGATCGACGATCTCCTGACCGACCCGCATCTCGCCGACGTCGGCTTCTTCCGGACCGAGGAGCACCCGAGCGAAGGCCGCCTCCGGCGCACCAAGCTGGCCAACAGCTTCTCCGGCGGCGCCCGCGAGGACGAGACCCATGCGCCGCGGACTGGCGAGCACACCCGCGAGGTGCTCTCGGAGGCGGGCTACGCCGCCCCCGAGATCGACGCTCTGCTGGCCGCCCGGGCGGCAGAGTGAACCGTCACAAGACGGCCATGCCGCTGGCCATGTTGACGGTGTCTTTTTCAGCTCCCCGCACGCCGGAAAGCCAATAACGGTGGGCTTTTCGCCCGCTCACCGGGCCCACCTGAATGGGCCGAATGTTGGGCCCGACTCCGGGCCAAGCCTTATTCGACGGGCTTTTGGGCGTCTCTCTTCTTCTTCGGTCGCACAGGCCCCGTGTACCCTGTGCCCAGGGCGTCGTTAAGTGTCTGTTCCGGCGACGTTATTTGGCGCATCGGTTGAGACGGGGTCGTTGTTGGGACTGTCCACGGGTCAGGACCCGCGGCGGCTGCACCAGGCCATGAGGCGAACCCGCGAGCGGCCGCGGGCAGGTCGTGCCGGAAATGGAAAAGGCCGGCGCGGTCCAAGCGCCAGCCTATCAAAATAATAGGCATATTCTTGCTGAACCTGCAAATCTCATCCGATCACAATTCCATGAGCGAATGCTTGCAGTGCATGCATAGAACGGCCGCAACACCAAGTCTGCCAAACCCAATGACGAACTGATCCTACTCTCGCCTCGATAAAATATGAGCTCAGGTCACTCGGTCTCCGGACGACGGTCGGCCCGATGCCGCAGTCGTCAGCGTGCGTCGCGTTTGGCCTGGGCGACGGCTGCGGCCTTGCGCAAGCGACCACGCTCCATAGGACGAACAAGATCCTTGGCGCGGGGGTTTTCCTTCCGACGCATGCCCTGGTGGGCGTGACGAGTGTTGAAGCCCGGTGCAGCATCGGCCGCCGCCTGTTTCAGCGCCAACGCCTTGGTCGCACTCGCCACCAGCGCCACTCTTGCGCTCATCCGCCGACGACGCTCGACCTCGTTGTTGAGCCGCCGCATCGCCATGGCGAGAACGGCCAGCTTGAGCGTCGACCCTTCGTCGGCCTTCGACGGTGCAGCACCGCGAGCGTCGCCCTTGCCGCGCATCTCCCGTCGGCGCTGTTCAGCCTGCGTTCTGGCCTTGTCGCGACGCTGACGCACCAGCTTCACCAAGTCCGAAAGCGCCGCGTCCGCCAGCTCCTGCACGGCCGGATGACGGGATTTCTCCACCAATTCGTGCTCCTCGGCATTCAGTGCCCGCGCTGCCTCTTTCCGCGTAATCGCCATCGCTCCCGCTCCTCCTTTTTATGACTTGTTCATGGACAACGCTTTTCGATTGCTTTTGATCCCGCGCGCATCATGGGCAATTCGCGACGTCAGCCAATTCCCAGGCAATATTCATGGCCGCAAAGCGCTGTCTCCCGGCGCGTCAGACCGGCCGGTCGCCCTCGATCAGCACGCGTTGCATGATGCGCTTCTCGCCCAAGGGATAGTCGATCATGACACGATGCATGGTGGCGCGGTTGTCCCACACCACGATGTCGCCCTTGTTCCAGACATGGCCGAAATGGTGCCGGGGCTTGCGCGCCTCGTCGGCCAGCTCGTCGAGCAGGGCGTCGCTCTCGGCGCGCTCCAGCCCGACGATGCGGTCGAGCCGATTGGGGTTGAGATAGAGCGCCTTGCGGCCGGTCTCCGGATGCGTGCGCACCAGCGGATGCTCGACGTCGGGCGTCTCGGCGATTTCCTCTGAGGTGCGCGGCGATGGCCGGTTGCGCGCCCGCGGCGTGTCGTAGCCGTGGATGGCGCGCCTGCCCTCGATCCGCTTCCTGGTCGCTTCCGGCAGGGCCTCGTAGACCGAATGCATGTTGCAGAACCAGGTCGAGCCGCCGTGGCTCGGAATCTCGATGCTGTGCAGCAAGGTGGCCTTGGCGGGCATCGCGAAGTAGGAATCGTCGGTGTGCCAGTCCTCGGCGCGGATCGCCGTCTTGTCGGTCGTGCCGTCGGCCATCAGGGTGCTCACCATCACCGACACTTCGGGCACGGCGCCGCTGCGCTTGTAGCGCAGCAGCTGGGTCTGCGGCTTGCCGAAGGCGGCAGCGAAGTCGCGCGTCTCGGCCGGCGTCATAGGCGCGCCCGGGATCACGACCAGCAGGTGCTCGGCCAGTGCCCGGGTCAGTATCTTGGCAATGGCCGATTCGTTGGCCATGCGGCGATCCAGGCCTTCGACGCGTGCGCCGAGCGGCCCGCCCAGGGGAACGACTTCAATCATGGATGCAGCCTAACGCGGCGCCGTGCCGGAAACCAATTCCGCCAGCCAGATCCGAGCCTGGCGTAACAGGGCCGTCGCCCTCTGCCAGGCCGGCAGCGCGCGCACGAAGGCATAGAGCCCGTCGCGCCAGGCGAACAGCCGAGTCTCGGCGCGGAGATACCACGAGAGCCTGAGCAGGGTCGGCCGCAGCACCTTGTAGAGCCGTGCCACCAGCGCCGTGGCCACGATCTTGCCAATGCCTATCGCCGCGGCCGCCAGGATGAACTTACCCTGCAGCGCAAACCAGACAGCGGCAAGTTTGACCGGCAGCACGAGGGTCGAGGGTGCCACGAAAGCCACCAGCGCCGCCCACGGCGGCAGGCCGGCCAGCCATCCCTCGAACCGTGCGACCGGCGGCCACCGCCCGAACGCCGCCATGGCGACACCGAGGTAGTGGAGCAGCACGTCCTCGATGAAGACGATCGCCGCTGCCAGGGGCACGAAGATCAGTTCGAGGATGCGCTTGAGGTGGCGCTTCATGAGTCTGCCACCCAAACCTCACAAAGTGTCATTATGCCGTCCATCATGTTCAAGCGTCGCACGGTCACCGGACTCATGGCCGCCCTCTCCCTCGCGCCCACCTCGGCGGCCGCACAGGCCGTGCCGCCGCTGACGCGGATCGCGCTGGGATCGTGCGCCAAGCAGACCATGCCCCAGCCGATCTGGGATGCCGTCCTGGCCTGGCGCCCCGAACTTTTCATCTTCATGGGCGACAATGTCTATGGCGACTTCAAATCCGCCGACGCGACGGGTCTCAGGCAGGCCTACGAGGGCGCCGGGCAGATCGCGGGCTATGAGCGGCTGCGCAACACCGTGCCCCACCTCGCGATCTGGGACGATCACGACTACGGCGCCAACGACGGCGGCGCGAACTTCGCGCACAAGGCGGTTTCGAAGCAGCTGTTCCTCGACTTCTGGAAAGCTCCACAGACGGACAGCCGGCGCGCGCGCGCGGGCATCTATGATTCGCGTGTGATCGGGCCGCCAGGCATGCGCGTCCAGATCATCCTGCTCGACGTCCGCTGGTTCCGCTCGCCGCTCAGGATCACCGACCAGCGCGGCGCCGCGGGCAAGCAGCGCTATCTGCCCGATCCCGATCCGTCGAAGACCATGCTCGGCGCCGTCCAATGGGCGTGGCTTGCGGCGGAACTGCGCAAGCCGGCCGAGTTGCGCCTGATCGTGTCGAGCACGCAGGTGCTGGCGGAGGGCCATGGCTGGGAGCGCTGGGGAAATTTTCCTCTCGAGCGCCAGAAGCTGTTCGACACGATCCGCGACAGCGGCGCCAAGGGCGTGGTGTTTTTCTCGGGCGACCGCCACATTGGCGCCCTCTACCGCGAACAGCCCACCGGCCTCCATCCGCTGTACGAGATGACGTCGAGCGGCCTCAACATGGTCTATTGGAACGCCAGGGAGCCCGGCCCCAATCGCCTGGGCGCGCTCTATGCAGGAGCGAATTTCGGCGCGGTCGACATCGACTGGCGCGAGCGCAAGCTGACGCTCGCCCTGCGTGACCAAGACGGCGGCGTGCAGCGCACCGTGACCATCGCCTTCGATGCATTGGGGCTTGCCGGATAACGAAATGGGCCGCCGCCCCTTCGGGCGGCCCGTCTCGCGAGCGATTGCCCCTTTGCGTCGCCACGCGACGACTCTAAGAAGGCGGTGCATCACCGGAGCCGCAGTGACTTCTTCCTCGCCACGCTTCCAGGCCGTGATCTCAGAGATCGACGCCGCCAACGCGAACGATCCGCGGCAGGACATCGTCGCCGGCAAGCCCCATCCGCGCGAACTCGTCTATTCGGAGCGAATGTCGGAGTGCCTGTCGCGGTTGTATCCGGAGGCTTCCGAAGCACTGCGCCTTGCCGCGCGCGCCCAGCATATCTGCCGCTGGCATATCCCCAGGGACAAGTATCCGCTCGGTCGCGAAGGCTACAACGCTTGGCGATCCGCCTGCCGGGACCATCACGCCGCGCTCGCCTCCGCCATCATGCGTCGTCACGGCTACGCGGAGGGCGAGATCGCGCAGGTCGTCAAGATCGTCAGGAAAGAGGCGCTGAAGCGCGATCCCGAGAGCCAGGCCCTCGAGAACGTCGCGGCCGTCGTCTTCGTCGATCACTACCTGGACGGGTTCGTTGCCGCCCACAAAGACTACGACGAGGAAAAACTCGCCGACATCCTGCGAAAGACGCTGCGCAAAATGGATCCGGTCGGCCATGCCGCCGCGCTCGGCCTCAGCCTGCCCGAGCCGACACGGCGCCTGATCGGCATGGCCTTGAAATAGCTGTCGCGATTTACCTGAGGGGTGCCGCCTCGAGCAGGACCGCCAGTTCGGCCGCTGCCGTCTCGATCGCTGCACCGGTTCGCTCGACGCGCGACTGGATGAGAGCGCCCTGCAGCGTCGAGACGCAGAGAACGGCAAGTCGCTCGGCGCGTGAGCACGAGAATCCGTCGGCAACGAGCTTGTCGCGGAGAACGCCGAGGCGCGCCGCATAGGCCTTCCGGCCCGCTTCCGACACGCCCCGATCCCTCGGCGCCAGCTCCAGCAGAACCGTCGTGATCGGACAGCCGTCGCGAAACCCCGAGTTCCGCATCCATCCGGACAGCAGCCGCGCATGGGCCCGCAGCAGGTCCCCCGTCGATCGGTTTTCGCGCGCCAGCTTCGCCATTGTCTCCGCCACGCGCCGGCCCGCCTCCTCGACGGCGGCGATGGCGATCGAGGCCTTTCCGTCCGGGAAATAGTGATAGAGCGAACCCTTGGGAGCGCCGCTGGCGTCCACAAGGTCGTTGAGGCCCGTGCTTGCATAGCCCTGCCGTCGGAACAGCGTGACTGCCGCATTCACGATCGGCGCGCGATGTTTGGGGACGGCCGGCATTGGTGCCTTCCAGGAAAAATTTCAACAGAAAATTATATTGAGTGGTCTACATCAGCCGGTCAATGTCCCGCCGAAACCAACGCGGGAGAGAATGATGTCGGACCGGGTCACCTATCGTCTAGACGACGGCGTCGCCACCATCACGATGGACGATGGCAAGGTGAATGTAATGTCCACCGCGATGCTGCATGACTTGGGCGCAGCATTCGACCGGGCGGAAAGGGACGAGGCGATCATCGTGTTCCGGTCGCGGCGCAAGGGCATCTTTTCGGCCGGCTTCGACCTCAAGATCTTCGCGGCGAACGACCCCGCGGGCAGCCTGGAAATGGTGAAGGCCGGCGCCGAGCTTGCCTTTCGTCTGATGACCTACCCTTTCCCGACACTCGGCCTCATGGAGGGGCACGCCTTTCCGATGGGAACGTTTCTCCTGCTGGCATGCGACGTTCGCATCGGCGCACGGGGACCGTTCCGGATGGGCCTGAACGAGGTTGCGATCGGCATTTCTCCGCCCGGATTTGCCATCGAGCTGGCGCGGAGCCGTCTTCACCCCGCCTGGCTCAGCCGGACCGTCACCTTGGGAGAAATGTTCGAGCCGGACGACGCGATCGTCGCAGGCTTCCTCGACCGGGTGGTCGCGGCAGAAAAGATCGAGCAGACAATCGAAGCCACGCTCGCCGCACTGAAGGCGCTGCATGCGCCCTCGCACGCCAGCGCCAAGCAACGACTGAGGCGTTCGGCAATGGCCGCGATGCGCCAGGCGATCGACGCCGAACTGACGCTGGAGGCCTACATGTCTCGCTCTGCCACGAGGAGCGCCGTGGTCCTCCCGGGGGCGCGACTGGCCAGCGACGTCCGCGCCCCGATGAGCTAGGCCGTCTTCACTAGCTCCGCGATGGCGGCGCCCACGGTCTTGGTGTCGCCGTTGCCGCCCAGGTCCTTGGTCCGCGGTCCGCCCTCGACCAGCGAGGCGGCGATCGCCCGCTCGATGGCTTCGGCCGCCTCGGGGTAGCCGAGGTGGCGCACCATCATGGCGCCCGACCAGATCATTCCGATCGGGTTGGCGATGAACCTGCCGGCGATGTCCGGCGCCGAGCCATGGACGGGCTCGAACATCGAGGGGAACTTGCGCTCCGGGTTGATGTTGCCCGACGGCGCCACGCCGATCGAACCGGTCAGCGCCGGCCCCAGATCGGAGAGAATGTCGCCGAACAGGTTCGAACCGACCACGACGTCGAACCAGTCGGGGTTGCGCACGAAATGCGCGGTCAGGATATCGATGTGATACTGGTCGGCCTTGATGCCGGGATAGTTCTTCTGCATCTCGGCGAAGCGCTCGTCCCAGAAGGGCATCGTATGGATGATGCCGTTGGACTTGGTGGCCGAGGTCACGTGCTTCTTCTTGCCCTTGCTGGCGAACTCGAAGGCGAACTTCAGCACGCGATCGACGCCCTTGCGCGTGAAGACCGACTCCTGCACGGCCATCTCGTTCTCGGTGCCGCGGAACATGCGGCCGCCCAGCTCGGAATACTCGCCCTCGGTGTTTTCGCGCACGACCCAGAAATCAATTTCGCCCGGCTTGCGATTGGCGAGCGGCGACGGCACGCCTTCGAACAGGCGCACCGGACGCAAATTCACATACTCGTCGAAGTCGCGGCGGATCGGGATCAGCAGGCCCCATAGCGACACGTGATCGGGCACACCCGGCCAGCCGACGGCGCCCAGGAAGATGCTTTCGAAGGCTTTCAGCTGTTCCATGCCGTCGTCCGGCATCATCTTGCCGGTCTTCACCAGACGGTCGCACGACCAGTCGAAATCGGTGAATTCCAGTTCGAAATTGAAGCGACGCCCGGCGGCTTCCAGCACGCGCACGCCCTCCGGCAGGACTTCCTTGCCGATTCCGTCCCCCGGAATGAGCGCGATCTTGTGCTTGGCCATGTGTTTCCTCTCCTTGCGTCTGACGACGTATACTGAACAGGCATTCAGGAGCAAGCCCGGGGAAACGCCATGTCCTACGACCTCAAGATCACGGGTGGCACGATTGTCGACGGCACCGGCAAGGCCGGGATCGTCGGCGACCTCGGCATCAAGGACGGCAAGGTCGTGGCCATGGGCAAGGCCGAGGGCCCGGCGACCAAAATCATCGACGCCGCAGGTCGCGTGGTCGCGCCGGGCTTCGTCGACGTCCACACCCACTACGACGCACAGATCCTGTGGGACCGCATGCTCAGCATCTCACCGTGGCATGGCGTGACGACGACGGTGATCGGCAATTGCGGCTTCGGTGTTGCGCCAACCAAAGCCATTCACCGCAAGCTGATCCTGCAGACTCTCGAAAAGGTCGAAGGCATGAGCCTCGACGCGCTTCAGGCGGGCTTGGGCGACGACTGGCCGTTCGAGACCTTCCCGCAGTATCTCGACGCGGTCGAAAAGCGCGGCTCGGCGATCAATGTCGCGGCCCTGTTCGGCCACACGCCGCTGCGCCTCTACATCATGGGCGAGGCCTCCACCGAACGCGCCGCGACGGCCGACGAGATCGGCGCCATGAAGAAGCTGATGCAAGAGGCGATGGAGGCCGGCGCCATCGGCTTCGGCACCTCGGTCTCGGTCAGCCACAACGGCTATGCCGGCAAGCCGGTGCCCAGCCGCCAGGCCGCCGTGGAGGAAATGGACCAACTCGTGTCGGTGATGGGCGAGATGAAGCGCGGCTTGATGCAGATCACCATCGGCCGCGAATTCTCGACCCGGCACATGGCCGAGGTCAGCCGCAAATACGGCGTGCCGGTCACCTGGACCGCGCTGCTCTCCTACCTCTACGGACCGGGCGGCCACCGCAAGCAGCTCGACCTCGCCGCGGAGCAGCGCAAGTCGGGCGCGATGGTGATCCCGCAGGTAAGCTGCCGGCCGCTCAATTTCGAGTTCACTTTCGCCGAGCCGTTCATCTTCGACGTCATGAAATTCATGAACGAGCTCGCCATCGCGGATGCAAAATCGCCGGGTGCGCGCCGCCGCGCCTATGCCGATCCGGCGTGGCGCGAAAAGCTCAGGAGCGAAGTGACACCCCTCTTCCAGCGCTGGTGGGACCGCGTGGTCATCGCCTGGGCGCCCTCGCACAAGGAACTCGAGGAGCAGCCGCTCACCGAGGCCGCGGCAAAGCTCGGCAGGGATCCGGTCGATCTCGCCCTCGACATCGCGCTGGCCAGCGACCTGCAGGCGCGCTTCCGCATGGCCGTCATGAACTTCGACGAAAAAGAAGTGGCCGAGCTGATTACCGATCCCAACACCATCATCGCCCTGTCGGACGCCGGTGCGCATGCGAGCCAGCTCTGCGATGCCTGCTACGCCACCTACCTGCTCGGCCATTGGGTACGCGACAAAAAGACCTTCACCGTCGAACAAGCCGTGCACAATCTCACGCAGCGTCCGGCCGAGATGTTCGGCATCACCGACCGCGGCCTGCTGGCCCTGGGCCGGCCCGCTGACGTCGTTGTGTTCGATCCCAGGACCGTGGGCCCCGGCCCGCTCAAGCGCGTCCATGACCTGCCGGCCGGCGCCGACCGCCTGGTCGCCGAGGCCAACGGCATCGATGCCGTGATCGTCAACGGCCGCATCGTCCGCCAGAATGGCAAGGACGCCTTCGGCGCCAACGACAAGCTGCCCGGCCGCCTGCTGCGCCGCGGCCGCGCCGCATAAGACCTTTTAGGGAGAGAACAATGATCCACGTCATCGCCATCATCACCGCCAAACCCGGCAAGCGCGACGAAATCCTGAAGAACTTCAAGGCCAATGTCCCTGCCGTTCACGCCGAAAAAGGCTGCATCGAGTACGGCGCGGCCGTCGATGTCGAGGGCGGGCCGTTCGCCAAATTCGGCCCCGATACCTTCGTGGTGGTCGAGAAGTGGGAGAGCATGGACCACCTCAAGGCCCACGGTGCCTCGGAGCACATGAAGGCCTACGGCGCCAAGAACAAGGATCTCGTCGCCGAGCGCGCCGTCCACGTGCTGCAAAACGCTTGATCGCCGAAAGCGACGTCACCGCTGCCCTCATCGCCGAATACGAGCGCGACGGCGTCGTCTGCCTGCGCAATCAATTCGACGCCCGCTGGGTCGAGCGCTTGCGCGCGGCGATCGAGCACGACCTCGCCTCGCCCGGCCCCAACGCCACGAATTTCGCCGAGGGCAGCAGCGCCGGAAAGTTCTTCGGCGACATGTACATGTGGCGGACCGATCCGGAGTTCCGTGCCGCTGCGCTCGAGTCCCCCGCTGCCGCCATTGCCGCGCGGCTGATGGGATCTCAGTCGGCGGATTTCTTCTATGACCAGCTGTTCGTGAAGGAACCGGGCACGGCCCATCCGACGCCATGGCACCAGGACCAGCCCTACTGGCCGGTGACAGGCTGGCAGATCACCTCGGTCTGGATCGCACTCGATCCGATCGATCAAAGCAACGGCGCCGTCGAGTTCATCGCCGGCTCCCACCGCTGGGGCGTCAACTACCGGCCGACGCCGTTCCGCAAGGGCCACGAGATCAAGTTCACCGACAGCGACCTCGTGCCGATCCCCGACATCGACGCCGACCGCGGCAAGTACGACATCAAATGGTGGAAGATGGAGCCCGGCGATTGCCTGGTGTTCCACGCCATGATCGTGCATGGCGCGCCTGGCAACCTGACGCCCGGAGCGCGCCGCCGCGGGCTTGCCTTGCGCTATACCGGTGACGACGTCCGCTACGACCCGCGTCCGGGTACCTTCCAGTTTCCCCACAAGCCCGATCTCACCCCCGGTGCCCCGATGAGGTGCGAGCTCTTCCCACGGGCCTGGCCGCGCACCTAGTGATTCCGAACCAGGGGATGCCGGAGCAGCGCACGGACGATAAGCGGAATCCCGATCGCACCAGGCAGAAGCCAAAAAGCAATTTCTGGAAGCTCCTTCCACAAGGGCAGGTTTGGGCCGTTGTCCACGTAGAACGCGGTAAGCATCAAGATATAGGACGCGCCCATGCCAGTGAGATGCAGCCTGGGCCATTGGCGCCAGCGCCGCCGGACCGCGGCGCGCCCAAAATAGGCAAACGCGAATGAAAGCACTCCCAGGATGAACAGGTGATAATTCTCCGCCCAACGCATGAACGCGAGGGCGCTCATGGTGACGAACACACCGAACAGGCACCGAAAGTAGACCGTTCCCGAACTCGAGTGCCGGCCACGCATTTTCTTGCTCAGCATAGCTATGGCGCCGATTGTGACGGCCGCGAGCCCGAACAGAACATGGATGCCGACAATGGCCAGAAAGACCGGATCGCTGGACGGTATCGGGATGCCAAGAACGACTGTCGCGCTTTCGCCCGCCATTCCCTACTCCGCAGCTTGACGCGGCCTGCGCGGCCTGGACTCGACCGAAGGTCGCCGGGCTTCGGTCAGGGACACGATCAGGCGCTATGCAAGATTCCCTTGATGACGATGTCCTGCATTCCCCTGATGAGGGTCTCGCGGTTCGACCAGGGAAAGTCGGGCTTCATGGTGAGGGCCGCCACGACGCCGTGGATGCCCATCCAGCACAACTCGGCGCAGGTGTCGGGCGGGTAGTTCAGTTTGACGCCCGACGCCTCGAGCTGAGACAGCATGGCAACGAGGCGGCTGAACACGAGCGCGCCCTGGACGCCGGGGCGGCTCGGATCGTCGATCGGCATTCTGTGGCCGATTTTGCGCACCGACTCCGGAATGTTGTTGCCGATGAAGACCAGCCGGTATTCGTCGGGATGTTCGAGGCCGAAGCGCGCATAGGCGTCGCCGAAGCGGCGCACGCGCTCCAGGGGATCGCTGACGGTCTTCTCGATGTCGTTGATGCGCTCGATCAAGTGGCCGAAGGTCTGGTCACAGAGCGCCAGCATCATCGCTTCCTTGTCGTGGAAGTAGAGGTAGAGCGCCGGCGCCGACACGCCTACCCGCTCGGCGATCCGGCGGATCGTGGTCGCGTCGTAGCCCTCCTCCAGGAACAATTCCTTGGCGGCCTGAAGGATTTCCTCGCGCCGGGTATGACCCTCGCCGCGCTTCTTGCGGCCGGACATCACGGCTGTTGGTAGGGCTGCCAAAACGACCTCCTTGCTCTTGACTCTTACCTTAGCGGAGATAAGTTATCAACGATAAGTTATCAATGATCAGTTTTACAGCTGAACATTGTAAACCTCGGAAGGAAGGCCCGCCATGCGTCTCCCGATCAAGGTAATCGCCATCGCGCTCGGCGCCGCGGCCATCGGCGCCGCCGGCTTTGCGGTCCTGTCGCTCACCGCGAATGCGTCGCGTGTCTCCGCCAACGAACCGATCGTGCGCCCGGCACGCGTCCTCGAAATCGCCTACCGCCGCCGGGCGCAGTCCCTCGTGCTCGCCGGGACGGTCGTTCCCCGCATCGAGAGCACCCTGGGCTTCCGCGTCTCTGGCAAGATCGTGCAGCGCTCGGTCGATGTCGGCGCCACCGTGAAGCCGGGCGACCTGATCGCACAGCTCGACCCGTCCGACTATCGCCTGGCCGTTGACAACGCCCGCGCCGCCCTCGCTTCGGCCGAAGCCGACTATGCGCGCGCCAAGGCCGATCATGAGCGCTACCAGGCGCTCCGCGGCGGTGCGGCCTTCACGCAGCAGACGTTCGAGCAGCGCCAGTCGCTCGCGGCGACCGCGCTCGGCCGCGCCGACCAGGCGCGCAGCCAGCTCTCGTCGGCCGAGAACAATCTCGCCTAC
>MEMN01000219.1:43384-44735 GCA_001767945.1 Alphaproteobacteria bacterium RIFCSPHIGHO2_12_FULL_66_14
GCCGCCGCCGGCTTCGAACTGTGGTCCGACCCCGGCCGCCGCCATGCCGCCAGGCTCCGCGAGCTCTCGCCCAGCGCCGACCCGACCAGCCGCACCTATCCGGCGCGCTTCAGCATCGCCGATCCGCCGGAATTCATCGGCCTCGGCATGACCGCGACCTTGAGCTTCGAGCGCCCGGATGCCGTGCCGGTGGCCGAGGTGCCGCTGGCCGCGATCTTCCAGCGCGGCACCCGGCCCGCCGTGTGGGTGGTCGACAAGACGACCGGCGCCGTCGAACTGCGCCTCGTCGTCATCGCGCGCTGGCGCAACGACACCGCCGCCATCCTGTCGGGTGTCAAGGACGGCGAACTGATCGCCACCGCCGGCGTGCACAAGCTCGAGGTCGGTCAGATCGTGAAGCCGCTGCAGCAGGCCGCACGGCCATGAGCACGCGCACCAATCTGTCGGCACTGGCGCTCAAGTACAGCACGCTCACCGTCTTCTTCATGCTCGCCCTCAGCATCGCGGGCGTCTGGGCCTTCTTCAGTCTCGGCCGCGCCGAGGACCCGCCCTTCACCATCAAGCAGATGGTGGTGTCGGCGGCCTGGCCCGGCGCCACATCGCGCGAGGTCGAGCAGCAGGTTACCGAGAAGATCGAGACCAAGCTCCAGGAGCTGCCCTACTTCTTCAACGTCACGAGCTACACCAAGCCCGGCGAGACAGTGATCTACGTCTCCCTGCGCGACGACGTTCCGCCGGCGCGGGTGGCCGATCTCTGGTACCAGGTGCGCAAGAAAGTGGGTGACATCCGCGGAAGTCTGCCGCAGGGCGTGGTCGGACCGTTCTTCAACGACGAGTACGGCGATACCTACAGCCTGATCTGGGCCTTCGAGTCCGACGGCTTCTCGCCAGCCGAAGTAAAGGACATCGTGAAGGCAGTGCGCCAGCGCGTGCTGCGCGTGCCCGACGTCACCAAGGCCGACCTGTTCGGTCTGCAGGACGAGAAGATCTACATCGAGTTCAGCCACACGCGCCTGGCCATGCTGGGCGTGCCGGTCGACCAGATCCTCGACGTGATCCGCAAGCAGAATTCGATCGTGGCCTCCGGCACGGTCGAGACCAGGGGCGAGCGCGTGGCCGTGCGCGTCGACGGCGCGCCGACCTCGGCCGCCGACCTCGCCACACTGCCCTTCAGCGTCAATGGCCGCACCCTCACCTTGGCCGACGTTGCCGAGATCAAGCGCGGCTACCAGGACCCGCAGCAGACCTCGATGCGCTTCAAGGGCAAGGCGGTGATCGGACTCGGCGTCGTCATGGCGGCCGGTGGCAACGTCCAGACTCTCGGCAAGGCGCTGGAGGCCACCATGGCCGA
>MEMN01000220.1 GCA_001767945.1 Alphaproteobacteria bacterium RIFCSPHIGHO2_12_FULL_66_14
CCGATCCCAAGGCGCAGCCGGCGATCCGCTTCAACTTCCTGGCCGACAAGATCGACCAGGATGCGATGGTCGCGGGCTTTCGCATGATGCGGAAGATCGTCGATGCGGCGCCGATGGATACCTATCGCGACGACGAGTTTTCGCCCGGCCCGTCGGTGAAGAGCGATGAAGAGATCCTGACCTGGATCCGCAACAACTCGCAGACCGCCTACCACCCGATCGGCACCTGCCGCATGGGACCGGCGGGACAGAACACCGTGGTCGATGACAGGCTCAAGATCCACGGCCTCGAGGGCCTGCGCGTCGCCGATGCCTCGATCTTCCCGACCATGCCGTCGGGCAACACCAATGCGCCATCGATCATGGTGGGCGAAAAGATGGCAGATATCCTGAAGGCAGCGGCCTAGTTCGCCGCTAGGGGCCGCCCAGCCGCCGCTTGACGTCGTCGGGGATGGCGATCGCCTTCAGGGAGCGGGCGTCGCCCTCCTTGCGCGCCCAGATGCGCGTTTCCGTGCCTTCGGCGGCGATCTCGCCGGAGGCATCACGAAAGACATGGCTGATCGTGAAGGAGCTGCGCCCGAACTTCGCGACCTGGCTTTCGATGACGAGCGCCTCGCCGGTCTGCGAGGCCCGCCGGAAAGCGCATTCCGCGTGAACGAGCGGCGTGCCCTCCTTCCACTGCCCGCTGCTGATGTCGTCGCGTCGGAGGCCGGCGGCGAGGAACAGCCGGTAGGTCGCCTGATCGAACCAGCGAAAATAGGCGGGGTAGTAGACGATGCCGGCGGGATCGCAGTCGCCCCATTCGACGATGACCGTATGGCTGCTTTTGAGCGCCATGTCCCTAGATCGCCACCGGCTTGCCGGTGATGAAAGCCGTCCCCGACATGCCGGCGATCAGCGTGCCGTCGGCGCGAATGACGTCGATGCGGTAGTTGGAGAGTTTCGCCGAGCGTGCGATCTCAACGGCGGTCGCAGTGAGGATGTCGCCCACCCGCGCCGCGGTGTTGTACATCATGTGGACGTCGATGCCGGCAGACATCACGCCGCGCGAATTGCAGGCGTAACCGAAGGCGGCATCGGCCAGCGTGAAGGTGAGCCCGCCGTGGCAGACGCCGTTGAAGTTGACGTGACGCGCCTCGACACGAACGCGCGTGACGGCCCGGCCGAGTCCCGCCTCGACCACTTCGATGCCGAGGTCGCGCGTGAAGATATCCCGCCCAGCGAGGGCAAGGGCGTCGAACTTGGTCATTCCGCCGCGTTCCGCAACGGCATAGACACCGATTCAATGGACGCCAGAGTCTTCGACAGCGACTCGCCTTCGGGATCGGCCAGCGCCGCCACACGGGCGTTGGCCACGGCGTCGGCCGCGGCGCTCGGAGACATGCGGCCGGCGAGCGCAGGCGCAATCACCTCGTCGGCGATGCGACGATAGTTCTGCAGGCCGCGTTTGTAAGTGTCGCCATAGCCCTTGATCAGGCGCGCCGACTCCGCGATCTCGCGCGCCAGATCGATGCTCAAAGGCGCGGCGGCGCGGATCGAGGCAAGCCAGCGATCGATCTCGGCCTGTTCCTCGATAAAGCGGAAGGTGCGAGGCCGCCACCAGCGCAGCGACGCCAGGAATCGCAGCCGCGCGAAGCCCCAGATCGTCGTGGTCCGCAAGTGCATCGAAAAATAGACCTTGCCCAGCCGACCGGTGCGCTCGGCCCAGGCGAGAATGCGCCGCGCCAGCGATGGCGGCAGCATGGCGCAAATCTCCTCGATCCCCGGCTTGAAGTGCTCGGTGATCTCCAGAGGTTCGTGTTCCTTGGCACGGACCTCGCTCCGCACGCGCACAAGACGCTCGGCCGCGGTCTTGGCCTGGGCGACACGAATCACGTCCTCGAACGACATGCGGACGGCCAGGTGCCGAGCCGTCTCGCGCAGCAGCTCGGCCGAGCCCAGCGCCTGCACGGTATCGAGCCGGTCGAGATAGAGCGCGGCGTAGCTCCGGTCCTGGTAGGCGGTGAGGCGCCGAATGCCCTCCTCCACCATGTCGAGGCTGGTAGCCGGAAAGGCGCGGCGCGCGCGCTCGATCAGGTCTTCCACGCCGACAGCCCCGGATTGGCGCTTGCGATGCTCGCGCACGGCCTGCTCCAGCTCGCCGCGCGCGTGGCCGCGACCGAAGGCGAAGGCGGCGAGATTGGTGTCGACCGACTTGCCGGCATGCCGGATCGCCGCCTCGAACGCCGCATCGGGGATCGGCAGCCGTGCCGAGCCTGCGAGCGCGCCCAGCAGCACGGCATTGATGACGCCGCCCGATTCTTCGGCGGCCTGGTCCATGTCGAACAGGATCTGCGTCTTGCTGCGCTCCTTCACCGCCCTAAGCAGGCGACCGACGTCGAAGCTGCCGTCGCCCATCGCCATGCGCTCGCCGATGGCCAGTACGCGATGCGTCGAGGCGATCAGGGTCGTGCGCTCCGGCGTGACGAAGCCGTTGAAGATCATGCGGCCGGCTTCCAGCAGCTCAGTAGCCAGCGCCACGTCGACCTCGCCGATCGCCGGATTGAGCGCCAGCACCGAGGCCTGCGGACCCGGGGTGGACATGACTTCGAGATAATAAGTCGTGGCGCCGGTGCGCTGCGCCACGCCCGGGATCTGCGTCGCCTGCACGCCCAGTCCCTGGCTCTGCGCAGCAGTCACGATCCAATCGCACAGCACGCCGCCACCGTCGCCGCCCAGCGCACCGATCAGGATGGTGACCGGCTTAGGCACCCGCCATCGCCCCGATGATCTTCGAGCGCAGCCGCCATTTCAGGCGGTCCCACCAGGTCGCGTTCTGCACGATGTCGGCCCGGTAGAAGGACGGACAGAGCACGGCGGCATCCGCCACCTCGCCGCAGAGGCCGCAGCCGACGCAGCCGTTGTTGACATGCGCCACCGGGTCGGAGCGCAGCGGATCGGGGCTTGGCTTGACCACCAAGGAAGGACAACCGGAGAGCCGGATGCAGGAATGGTCGCCGGTACAGACCTCGTCATCGACACCGTAACGCGTACGCACGACCCGCTCGCCGCGCTTGAGCTGGGTCGCGATCTGCGGGCGGACGCGGCGCTGCCGCGCAAGCTGGCATTCGCCGTCGGCGACGATGACCTTCAACCCCTTGTCTGGCGTATTCATCGCCTCGCGCAAGGTGCCGAGCATGGTGGAGACGTTATAGGTGCGGATGGTCCGCAACCACTTCACGCCCATGGCCTTCAGGGTTGCCGAGATATCCGACGTCGTCTCGCCGTCGCGGCGGTTGCCGGCGGTATTGGGAATGAACTGCGCACCCGTGGCCGACGTGTAGCCGTTCTGCATGATGACCAGCACGCGATCGCCGCGGTTGAACATCGCCGAGGCCACACCGCTCAGCAGTCCGTTGTGCCAGAACCCGCCGTCACCCATGACCGAAATGGTGCGCCGTTCCATAATCGGCGCCACCGCGCCGGCGGCGGCCAGCGACATGCCGAATCCCAGGATGGAATTGCCGAGATTGAACGGCGCCAGTGTCGCAAAGGAGTGGCAGCCGATGTCGCTCGAGATGTGGACTTTACCCACTTCGCGCTCAAGCAGCTTGATCGCCGAGAAGACCGGGCGCTCCGGACAGCCGACACAGAAGCCGGGTGGCCGGAGCGGCAGCGGCCCGCCCAGCAGGCGCTGGGACTCGGCGCGGCCGGCGCGTGCCGCGTCGAAGCGCTCGCGCGGCTTGCTGAGATCGATGTCGTTGGCCGACTGGGCGAAGAACTTGAGCAGGCCTTCGGTCACCACCTCGGCGGTGTATTCGCCGGCCATCGGCAAGACATCCTTGCCGTAGAGCCTGGTGTCGATGTCGCGTTTGCGCAGGATGGAGTGAATTGCCTGCTCGATGTAATCGGGCGCGCCCTCCTCGACGATCAGCACGGCCCGCTTGCTCTTGCAGAAATCGGCGATCTGGTCGGGCACCAGTGGATGCGTGACGTTCAGCACCAGGGTCGGCATCCGGCCTTCGAGTTCCAGCCGGTCGAGGCCGCGCACAAGGACGTTGGTGATGCCGCCCTGGACGATGATGCCGAGATCGGAGCGCTCGCCTGGAAGGAATTCGTTCAGGCCATGCTCGACGATAAAGCGCTGGGCGGCGGGCTGACGGACCTCGACCTTGATCTTCTCGTGGGCGTAGGTCGACGGCGGATGCGAGATCCGGTCGTAGTTGTGCGCCGCTGGATCGGCGAGGCGATGGTTGCGCGAGATTGCCGGCGGCTTGTTGTCCTTGGCGATGAACTCGCCCGTGACATGGCAGGCGCGGATGCGCAGCTCCATCATCACCGGCGTGTTGGTGGCTTCGGAAAGCTCAAAAGCCTTTTCCGTACAATGCACGATGGTGGGCAGCGACGGCCGGGGATCCATCAGCCAGAGCGAGGATTTCAGCGCGTAGGCATGAGCGCGCTCCTGGATGACGGAGGCGCCCTCGCCGTAATCCTCGCCGACCACGATCAGCGCGCCGCCGATCACGCCGGGCGATGCGAGGTTCGAAAGCGCGTCGGCGGCCACATTGGTGCCGACGATCGACTTCCAGGTGACGCAGCCGCGAATCGGATAGTTGATCGAGGCGCCCAGGAGTGCCGCCGCGGAGGACTCGTTGGTGCAGGTCTCGAGATGGACACCCAATTCGTCGAGGAGGTCCTGCGATTCGACCAGGACGTCGACCAGGTGTGAGACCGGCGCACCCTGGTAGCCGCCGACGTAGGCGACTCCCGCCTGAAGAATGGCCTTGGTGACGGCGAGGATTCCTTCGCCGCGGAAGATCTCGCCCTGCCCGAGACGCAGCGCCCGCACCTCTTCGGTGAAGGAGCGTTCCGGGTTGGTGCGTTGGGCGACGGGAAGCTGCGGCTGATCCAGCATGCGATGATTATAGGGGCTAACGTCGCCGCCGACGATCCCGTTTGCCGCCCTGGAGGCCCGCCGCGCGGGCCTTGGCGACCAGTTCGCGGAACGGCGCCAGGACCTTTTCGCGCACGTTGGGGTCCTCCTCCAGGGCCGACAGCGCAAGCGCCACGGCCTCGAGCGTCGAGACGGCATCCGGTCGTGCCTCTTTGCGCAGGTTGCCGTACAGTGACGGTCCATCAGGCATGACCACGAAGCGGCGGAGCTTCGTCAGCCAGGCATTGCGCCACCACAGCGCCTTGGCCTGCGCCCAGTTGCCGTCGAGCACGACCAGACCTTTCAGGCCGGAAAGCGCCATTTCCTGATTGGCCAGCGTCTCGCCCTTGCGATCGACCGCGACAAGCGGCCCCTGCCCGGTCGCATGCGCCGAGCCGAGATAGAGCACACCCCAGTCGCATGCCTCCACCGGTTCCTTCAGCGCATGACCGAGATTGCGCCAGGAAAGACCGACGGCGAGCTGGGCGTGGACGAGCGTCTGCACGAGCAGGCCGGCCGTTCCCAGCGCATGGTCCTGTTCCTGCGGATGCTGGAGGATCAGGACCCTCACTTTGTTTTCGACAGTCGGCACAGCATCGGACATGGGCGGACATATAGACCCTTTGGCGATAAACTGTCGCCATGAGCATTGCCCTCATCGTCGTTCCCAGCGTGACTAAACTGCCGCCCGAGACGGATGGTGCGGTACTCGTGGGCGGCTCCCACGGCGCAGTCTACGCGGCCTACCTCTCCGCCAAGGCCGGCGCCCGCGCCGCGATCCACCACGACGCCGGCATCGGTCTCGGCGAGGCTGGCGTGAGCGGACTGGGCTGGGCCGCCGAGCACGGCATGGCGATGGCCGCGGTCGCCGCGTCGAGCGCCAGAATTGGCGACGGCGCCGACATGCTTCGCCGCGGCCTGATCAGTCGCGTCAACCCACAGGCGGCGGCGTGTGGTGTGGCGGCCGGCCAGACCGTCGCCGAAGCCGCAGACCTGCTGAAGGCCGCTCTATGGCCGCATCGCACGCCGGAACCGCTGGCCGAGGGCCGCGCCCTGGCGGGTCGCATCGTGTGTGTCGATTCGATCTCCCTCGCCGATGCCCGAGACCGCGGGCGGGTGGTCGCCAGCGGCAGTCACGGCGGCGTGCCCGCGGGCGAGACGGCGGCAGCGTTCCAGCCGGCGTTGGCGCTGTTCAACGACGCCGGTTTCGGCATGGAAGGCGCCGGCGTTGCGGGACTGGCGATTCTCGACAAGGCGGGAATCGCGGGCGCCACCGTGGGAGCCTTGTCGGCCCGCATCGGCGACGGCCACTCGACCCTCATGCAGGGCCAGCTTTCCGAGGTGAATGAAGCCGCATATCGGCTCGGCGCGCGCGTTGGCACGTCCGCCCTTGCCTTGGCGCTCTCGGTGGCGGAAAAAGCTCGGTGAAATTCATTTCGGAGAAGACCGGGGCATGGCCGTCGTCAACGTGAAGTCCGAGATCGCGGGCAATGTGTGGAAAATCCAGACCAAGCCCGGCGACCGCATCGAGGTCGACGGCGAGATCATGATCCTCGAATCGATGAAAATGGAAATCCCGGTGCTTTCTCCCAAGGCCGGAATCATCAGGGAAATCAGGGTAAGCGAAGGCGAAGCAATCGGCGAAGGCCAGCTTGTCGCCATTCTCGATGCATAGCAGCGCTGTTGCCGTCGACCTCATCCGCCTGTGGTCGCCCGACAATCTGCGTCGGGCGGCGCCGGGCATTGCCTTGTGTGCCGCCATCGCCGCCGTGGCCTTTATCGCCGATACACGCAGCCTGCTGCGCTTCGGCGCGGTCTGGATTCCACCGCTGATCCTCACCCTGGTCATCGGCATGGCGCTGCAGCCGCTGTCGGCGCGACCAATCCTGAAGCCCGGCCTGGAATTCGCCGGCCGTACCCTGCTGCGCGTCGGCATCGCCCTGTTCGGGGCCCGGCTGACGTTCGGCCAGCTCATCGACGACGGCGCGATGCCGGTTCTGGTCGCCCTGGCAGCCGTCGCCTGCACGATCGCCTTCGGTGCCTGGGCCGCCCGCTTCTTCGGCCTCAGCCGCGACTTCGGGTTGCTGACCGGCTGCGCCACCGGCGTCTGTGGCGCAGCGGCCGCGATGGCCGCATCGGCGGTGCTGCCCAAGCACGAACATTCGGACCGCGATCTCGCCTTCACGGTGATGGGCGTCAATTTCCTCAGCACGGTGGTGATGGTTCTCTATCCGCCGCTGCAGCAAGTGCTGGGCTATTCCCTGTTCGAGATGGGCGTGTTCCTGGGCGGCACGATCCACGACGTGGCACAGGTTGCCGGCGCCGGCCAGACGATAGGGCCGCAGGTGCTGAGCGATGCCATCATCACCAAGCTCCTGCGCGTGGCGTTCCTGCTGCCTGCGATAGCCGGCATCGCCTGGTGGGTGTCGAAAAGCGGCGGTCCGGCCAGCGCGGTGCGTCCCTCGCCACCGGTCTTCCTGTTCGGCTTCCTGGCGCTAGCCGGCCTCAATTCGCTGGGCGTCGTGCCGGCCGACGTCAAGGCCGTGGTGGGCCAGATCTCGTCCTTCCTGATCATCGCCGCCATCGCAGCACTCGGCATGAAGACCTCCCTGCTGGCGCTGGCGCGGATCGGCATCGGCCCGGTGCTGCTGCTGATCTCCGAGACCGCGTTCATCTGCCTGTTGGTGATCGGCCTGATCTACAGCCTGCGCGTGGTGGGGCTCTAGGACGTCACGCCCGCGCGCTGGGCCGGGACGATACCGCGTTCCACCATCGCATCAGGTTGGGGTGATCCTCCGGAATCGGCAGTTTGAGCGCGCCGCGCGCCGTCAGGAGTGCCACCTGCGCAGTGATGTCGGCAATGTTGTAGCGGTCGATGCCGACGAACTCGCGGTCCTTCAATTCGCCGTCGAGCCAGCGCATGCGCGCGACGAGCTGCTGGCGACGCTGCTCGCCCCACGACGCCACCTGGGTGCGCTTGCCGACCCAGAACGGGTGGGTGTGCACGAACACGTCGATCGTGGGCAGCAGCAATTCGAGTTCCATGCGCCGGTTCCACATCTCGACTTGGGCGTGTTCGAGCGACGAACGTCCGAACAAGGGCGGTTCGGGAATCATTTCCTCGAAATAGCGGCAGATGGCGACCGATTCCGCGATCGAAGTGCCGTTGTCCAGTTCGAGCACCGGCAGGGTGCCCAGCGGGTTCTTGGCAAGGAAGGCCGGTGCTTTGTGACCGGCGCTCTCCATGTCGAATTCCTCGATCGGAAGCGAGACCCGCTTCTCGGCCAGGAAGATGCGGACGCGGCGCGGATTAACGCCGTTCTTGAGGCTGTAGAGTTTCATGTTCCGGGCTTCGTCCCGGTCGCCCGCACGACCTCGCCCCAAGTGTCGATCTCCTTCTTGATGAACTCGGAGAACTGGATGGGCGAACCCGGCGCCGGCATGGCGGCGCGCTGCTCGATCTGGCGGATCACCGCCGGATCCAGGAGCAGGGCCTGGATATCCTTGTTGACCCGGGCGACGATCTCGAGCGGCGTTCGGGCAGGGGCGGCGAGGCCCGACCAGCCAGCAGCATTGAAGTCCGGGATTGTGTCGGCGATCGGCGGGATACCGTCGAGCGGCGGCGCGGCACGCCGGGCGGTCGTCACGGCCAGGGCCTTGATACGACCATCCTTGATGTGGTTCAGCGCCGCAGCGGTGCTGTCCATCATCAGCTTGACGTGCCCCCCCAGCAGATCCGCCATTGCGGGCCCGCTTCCCTTGTAGGGCACGTGCACAATGTCGAGGCCGGCCTTCAGCTTGAACAGTTCCATGCTGAGATGCTGCGACGTGCCGGGCCCGGCCGAGGCGTAGGACAACTTGCCCGGCTCCTTCTTGGCCAACGCGATCAGTTCGGCAAGTGTGTCGGCAGGGAAGGTCGGGTGTGCCACGATGACCAACGGCACGAGAAAGATGTTGGAGATCGGCAGGAAGTCGACCAGTGGCCGGTAGGGAAGTTTGGGGAACAGGCTGGGATTGACGCCGAACGTCCCGCTCGACACCACCATCAGCGTGTACCCGTCGGGTGCTGCCGCCTTGCCGTATTCCGTCGCCGGAATGCCGCTGCCGCCCGCCTTGTTTTCGACAATGACCTGCTGCTTCCAGACTTCGGTCAGCTTCTCGGCCATCAGACGGGCGAAAATATCGGCTGCTTGTCCCGGCGGGAACGGCACGATGAAGCGCACCGTCCTATTGGGCCACGGAGTCTGCCCCACGGCGGGAGCCGCCAGCAGCGCCCCTGCGGTGCCTGCCAGCGCCAACGCTCGGCGGCGTGTCGGGTTCGAACGCATTCCAGCCTCCCTTTTCTTTCGGGCGGCAGGCTAGCACAACCACCGGAAAATGACGCCCACGGTGACGACAATCGCGCCGTTGCTCGACGCCGCGGTCGGTGGGCGCGATTGCCAGCGTCTCAGACTCGACACAATCGGCGGCAAAATGGGAACTCCGTTGAGCTTCGACCGGTCGATGGGCTTTGTCGACGTCGCGCCCCACGACCCGAGTCCGGTTCCCGACACCGCTTTCATGGAGTTGGTTCTGTGACCGATCGCTACTACGAGGATTTCAAGATCGGCGACCGGTTCGTGAGCGGTGGCATGACCATGACCGAGGCCGGCATCATCGAGTTCGCACGGCAATGGGATCCGCAGCCCTTTCACGTCGACGCCGAGTTCGCCAAGAAATGGACGTATGGTGGCCTGATCGCCTCGGGCCTCCACACGATGAGCGTGACGCTGCGGCTATGGCTCGATCTCGGGATCTTCCGCGCCAGTAGCCTGGGGTCACCTGGCATCGGAGAAGTCCAGTTCCCGCGACCGGTCCGACCGGGCGACACGTTGCGGGTGGTCACCGATATCACCGAGCTACGACTGTCCTCGTCCAAGCCGGATCGGGGCGTCGCGCGCATCCGCCAGGTCACGATCAATCAGCGCGACGAGCCCGTAATGGAACAGGAAACCACCATCTTCCTGCGGCGCCGACCGGCCCCGGCGATCGCCCTCAGCGCGCGCTCGTAGCCGACCGGTTCAACGCCAGGCGAAGACCGGCTGCTCGAAATGGTCGACGCGCGTGTCGCGCCCGGCCAGTGCCACTTCGCGAAATTGGTAAAGCACGGCCGCCGTTGGTGCATTGACCGTGGCTACGGGCAGCGGCAGACGGATGATCGGACGGTCCGATTCCTCGATTGCCAAGATCTCGGGCGAGCCCTCGCGAAAAAGCTCGGCACAGCGGATGCGATAAGCGGCGGCGACTTCCGCCGGGTTGGGCATGACCTCGATGCCGCCTGGAATCCATACCACCACTGGCGCGATGAGATAGCCTGACCGCGTCGGATAGTCGTCGAGCGTGCCCAGGACATCTGCGGACGCGGCGGCGACGCCCAGTTCCTCCTCCAGCTCTCGCAACGCCGCCTGTTCGACCGTTTCGCCAGGGTCGAGCCGGCCGCCGGGCAAGGCCCATTGGCCACCATGTGCGCGCAGCCGGGGCGTACGTTTCGTCAGCAGGAACGCGGCTTCCCCAGGGGAGTCCGACTCCACAACGACGACGGCCACGGCGGCGTGCTTCAGCTCTCCGGCATCCTCGTGGCGGCGGCGGTCGAAGCGGCCGAGACGATCGGTGATCGCCTCCCGCAGTGAGAGGTCGAAGCGGAAAGGTGTCACGCGGCCGCTGGCCTCCTGAAGGTCCAGACGACGGCAGGCGGTACGTTGCGCCAGATGCGCCGGCCGCGGCTGCCGACCAGCCGCAGGCCCTGGCGCAGGGTGCGTGGCACCGGCGGCGTCGGGCCATAGGTGAACTGAATGAGCGCCGCACCACGCGGGAGCGCATCGAAGACGCCATTCACGATGCCGTTCACGATGTCCGTCGGCAACGACAGCAGCGGCAGGCTCGACACGACGGCGGCGATCGGCGCGGTCCCGTGCTCGGCCAACAGCCGCGGCAGGCGGGCCGCGTCCCCCTCGATGACCTGCGGTTCCGTGAAGTGGCGGCGCAGAAAAGCCGCCAGCTCGGGATCGCGTTCAACCAAGGCTAGGCTGGTCGGCGGAATACCGGCGGCCAGCAGCGCCTTGGTGACCTCGCCGGTACCAGCCCCCAGCTCGACGACGTGACCAGGCCGCCCCTCGAGGGCCTCGACCGTCGCGCGTGCCATTTCCTCGGCCAGCAGCCGGCCGCTCGGGATCACCGCCCCCATCGCGAAGGGCCGGCGCAACCATCGCTTCAGGAAAAGAGTGGTGCCGGCACGCGAATCGAGGCCGTGGCGTGACTCGAACGTAGGCATGTTCAACGCTACCAGACACTACCGCAAGTCGACAGGGAAAACCGCCGTTCGCCTATTGGGCAGGTTGCATCGACGGGCCGCTGACCCGGGGCGCGGGCGCCGCCTCGAATACGGTCCGTACGTGGCGCATCTGCTCCAGAGCGTTGACCACCGATACGTAGACGGCGGCGGCATAAGGCAGCGACTGCACGATCATGAAGACCGCCCAAAGCCGCGCCTCGGGGTCGAGAACACCGTTGTTGACCCACAGGGCGGCCGCCCCGATCCACAGCAGGACGGCAAGCACCGCTTCGCCCCGCGCCATGCCGAGCGCCATGCCGAGTGTGGCGCGCTCGTCCATCTTCGGTGTGCGCATGAAGGGCAGCCGGCTGGTGGCCAGGCCGTAGATCACCGCACGACCTACCGTGTAGGTAAGCGCCAGGCCGGCGAGCGACGCGCCAATACTCTGGCGGAACGTGCATTTCACGCGGTCGAAGTAGAGGCCGAAAGAATAAAGCAGCTTGAAGATGAAGATGCCGATCGTGGGCAGGATAAACTCGGCCGGTGGCAGGCCGACCGGCTTGATACCGAAAAGCGGCGGCACCAGGACAGCCAGCACCCAGGCGAGCCCCGCCCAGGTGAAGATCAGGTTCAGCGCATCGGCGAACCACGGCGCCCAGCCGGCCACGAAATGATATTTTTGCGAAAGAGTGAGTTTGGTGTTGCTGCCCAGCATCTTGCCGGCATGTGCCTTCATGATCTGCATGGCGCCATAGGCCCAGCGGAACCGCTGCTTCTTGTAGCCGGCGAAGTGGTCGGGCGTGAGGCCGCGCCCGAAGCGTTCGCGGCTGTACATGGCGCCGTAGCCCTGCTCCATCAGGCGCAGGCCGAGTTCGGTGTCCTCGGTGATGCACCAGGTCGCCCAGCCACCCATCTCTTCCATCAGGTCGCGGCGCACCAGCGTCATGGTGCCGTGCTGGATGATGGCGTCGTACTCGTTGCGCAGGCACATGCCGATGTCGAAGAAGCCGGCATACTCCCAATTCAGCATTTCCTTGAAGCGGTCGCCGGTCCAGTCACGATGATCCTGCGGCGCCTGCACATAGCCGATCTTGCGATCGTCGAAATACGGCACCAGCGCCTTCAGCCAGTCGGCGCGCACCATGTAGTCACTGTCGATGACGCCGATGACCTCGGCGTCGGGCGTGGTCTGGCTCAGCACATAGTTGAGGGCGCCGGCCTTGAAGCC
>MEMN01000221.1:0-630 GCA_001767945.1 Alphaproteobacteria bacterium RIFCSPHIGHO2_12_FULL_66_14
GATCACGTGCTGATCGAGGTGGCGGACACCGGAGAGGGTATGGACACGGCCATTCTCGCCAAGGCATTCGAGCCGTTTTTCTCGACCAAGGGCCCCGGACACGGCAGCGGCCTCGGGCTCAGCATGGTCCATGGCTTCGTCCATCAATCGGGCGGCGAGATCCGCCTGGCCAGCACGGTGGGCAAGGGGACGACGGTGCGGCTATTTCTGCCGCGATCGGTGGAACGCCTGGCCGATCCAGCGAAGCGCAAGGCCACGGCTCTTCCGCGAGGGACGGAGCGCATCGTTCTTGTCGACGACAACGACGACGTGCGGGAAACCGTGGCAGAAGTATTGAAGTCGTTAGGCTATCGCATCGTCGAGGCAGCAAGCGGCGATGCCGCCTTGAGCTTGCTGGAGGAGCGCGTTGGCGAGTTCGATCTCGTGCTGACGGACATGATCATGCCGGGCAAGATCGACGGCCTGGCGCTCGGCAAGATCGTTCGCGAGCGTTGGCCGAAACTGGCAGTGCTGCTGACAACGGGCTTCGCCGAAGAGGCCGAAGACAGCCGGGACGGCGGGGTGGCGGGATTCGACGTCCTGATCAAGCCCTACCGCAAGGAAGAGCTGGCGCACATGGTCAGGTCCGCT
>MEMN01000221.1:692-8527 GCA_001767945.1 Alphaproteobacteria bacterium RIFCSPHIGHO2_12_FULL_66_14
GCTTCGGCGCGCGTGCCGGAAATTTCAATATAGCGCAGCGCCTGCCAGCCGTCGACGAAGTTGCGCGCCCAGGGTGACAGCATGTTGCCGGACTCGCCCAGCGGGATGGCGAACCGGCTGTTGTCGAGATCGGCGAAATCGTAGACGGCGCGGTAACCGGCGCCATGCACGGCATCGAACGGCCGGGCCCCGCGATACGATGGCTGGGCCCGATTCAGGGTCTGCGCGCCGCCGTCGGAGGGAAAGCGCACCGACGCGAGGTCGCGCAGCAGCGGCACGCCGTCGAACAGCGGGTGACGGTGAACGGCGAGGTGCGCGCGGCCCCATTGCCAGGTCTCGGCGTTGGTTCCCTGCTGTCGCGCGATGCCGTCGAGCGCGCGATCGAGGGCAAGCGCGATGGCATCCTCGCAGGTCTCGGTGGCGCGCGTGCCGCCGTCGTCGCACCAGCCCGGCTGCTCGTTCAGGATTCGCGTCAACAACGGCACGTTGGGTGCGGTCAGGGATTTGTAGAGCTCCTCGCCCAACTCGTCGGCGAGCAGGCCGCGCTGCAATTCGGTCAGCCAGGCCGTGTAGATCAGCGGCTCGGGCCGGCCGGCCAGCATGAAATGGTTCCACTGCTTCATCAGCCCATGGACCTTGGCGGCGCGCGGGTTGCGCGGTGCCGATTTGAGCAACAGCGGCACCATATCGGTGGCATCGAGAGAGAGATTGTCCGCCTGGATGACGATCATGCCGTAGACCGGGTGACGCTCGACCTCGTGCAACAGCTGCCTGGCGCGGCGCTGGCGGTAGGGCTCGGCCCAGTCGCGGCTGATGAAGTAGCGATAGTTGTCCGGCACCACCCGAGCATTGGCGTTGACGAGGATGCCCCCGGCCGGATTGTAGGCCCGCGGCAGGGCATCGAACGGCACGAAGCCCGCCCAGTCGTATTCTCCCGTCCAGCCCGGCACCGGCATCGAGCCGTCACCCTTGCGCCGGATCGGCACGCGCGCCGGCGAAATCAGCCCGGTGTTCCCGGCGGTGTCGGCATAGACGATGTTCTGCATCGGCGAGACGATCTTGCGCGCCGCGGCCAGGAATTCGTCCCAGTTCTGCGCCAACCCGAGGCGGGCGAAGCCTTCGCCCGAGGTGTCGGCGCCATCGAGCGCCGTCGCCTGGAGCGCCAGCACGTGGCCGGCAGGCGTGAGGCCGGTCTGGGTCTGGTCGTCGGTGCGGGGAATGAAGTCGTCGACGACCACGCCATGCCGGGTCTGACGCACCTTCATGGACACTGGATCGCCCCACAGGACATTGATCGTCTCCTCGCGCACCATGAACGGCCGCGCGCCGTCGGGCGTGATGTAGCGCCCGGGATCGGTCGGATCGACGCGCTCGACGAAAAGATCCTGGCTGTCGAGGTTGGTCGTGGTGAAGCCCCAGCCGACGGTGCCGTTGTGACCGAGGACGATGGCGGGCGAACCGGGCGAGGAGGCGCCACGGATATCGAAGCCGGGTCCGACCAGACGCGCGAGGTACCAGACGCCGGGGAAGCTGAGCGCCAGATGCGGGTCATTGGCGAGCAGCGGCTTGCCGGACACGGCGTGCACGCCCGACAGCACCCACTCGTTCGACGCTTCACGCTTGCGCGTGGCGTCGTTGTCGGTGATGCGATAGAGCCGATCCAGGTCGATGTCCCGGGTTGCCGCCCGCACCATCGACAACGTCGCGTCGCCGTTGTCGCCGGACGGCTCGATCAGGAACTTTACGCCGTCCTCGCCGATCTTTTGCGCGAGCCTGAGCCGCAGGAGTTCGGCGCGCCAGTTGCCGTCGAGGCCGAGCGCCATCAACTTGCCCCACACCAGTGAATCGGCGAGCTGCCACGGTTCGGGTCGGTAGCGGCCGCCGGACAACAGTTTGATGACGGTGAGTTCGAGGCCGTACTGCTGGTCGTCGGCGGCAAGCCAGGCGTTGACACCGGCGGCGTAGGACTCGAGCAGGGTGCGGGTGCCGGGCGACAGCGCGTTCACGCTCTCGCTCGCCTGCCGATAGAGGCCTAGTCCGCGCATGGTGCGGTCGGTATCGATCAGGCTGCTGCCGATCACCGACGGCGGAATGATCTCCGAGAGACGTCCCTGGCCCAGCCGGCGTGTCAGCTCCATCTGCCAGAAGCGATCCTGAGCGTGAACGTAGCCGAGGCCGAAGGCGGCGTCGTCGATCGATCCAGCGATGATGTGGGGTACGGCGTTCTTGTCGCGCAGGATCTCGACCGGGGCCTTGAGACCGGTGGCCTCGACCTGGCCGCTGTAGGGCGGCAGCGCGCCGCGGACTTGGAAGTAGGCGCCGGTGAGAAAGACCAGGATCGCAAGCGCCGTGCCGGCGGCGAACTTCGCCAGGCCGGCGCCAAGGCGGATCATGAACATGGCGGGGGGTGCCCGCACGGCCTAACCGCCGAGGTAGGACAGGATGGCCTGGCGGTCGCCGTCAAGATCGGGTGCCGGCTGCCGCGCCGGCGGGTCGGCGAAGGCCGACATCTTGAGCGGATTGCCGGCGAGCTTCAGCATGCCGCCGCTGCCGTCGGGGACCTCGACCACCATGTTGCGTGCCGCCACCTGCGGATGCGCCAGCGCCTGGGCGATGTTGTTGATCGGTCCACAGGGCACGCCGGCCTTGGATACGACCTCGATCCAGTGAACCGTCGTGTTGGCCTTGAGCATGCCCTCGATCTCACGTTCCAGCTCGCCGTGGTGCTTCTGACGGAGCGCATTGGTCTTGTAGGCGGGGTTGGTCGCCATGTCGGGTCGGCCAAGTGCCTCGCAGGTCTTGACGAAGAGCCCGTCGTTGCCGGCGGCGATGATGATTGAGCCGTCGGAGGTGCGGAATGCCTGGAAGGGTGTGATGGTCGGATGCCGGGCGCCGAGCGGGCCGGGAATCTCGCCCTCGACCGTGTAGCGCATGATGGCGTTTTCGAGCAGCGCCAACTGGCAGTCGAACATGCCGATGTCGACCTTGGTCGACTCGCCGGTCTTGAGGCGGTGGACGAGGGCGGCATTGACGGCGACGGCCGTGTAGAGGCCGGCGCCGATGTCGCCGATCGACATGCCGACCCGCGACGGCGGCTGGCCCTCGTTGCCGGTGATGCTCATCATGCCGCCCATGCCCTGCATGACCATGTCGTAGGCCGGGTCTTTGGAATTCGGGCCGGTGTGGCCGAAGCCGGACGCTGCGGCATAGATCAGCTTCGGGTACTTCGCATGCAGCGTCTCCCAGCCGTAGCCGAGCTTTTCCATCGTGCCGGGACGGAAATTCTCGACCAGCACGTCGGCCTTCTCGAGCAGCTTCTCGAAGATCTTCTTGTCGGCGTCGCTCTTGAGATCGAGGGCGATGCTTTCCTTGCCGCGGTTGACCGAGGCGAAATAGGTCGACTTGCCCTTGATGAAGGGCCCGTAGGCACGGGCGTCGTCGCCGCCCTTGGGCGGCTCGACCTTGATCACCCGGGCGCCCATCTCGGCCATCAGCAGGGTGCAGTAGGGGCCGGCGAGGATGCGGGAGAGATCGACGACGACGATGCCCGACAGCGGGCCCTTGGTGGCATTCTGGGTCATGTCCGGTTCTTAGCCAGTGGGCCGCCGCGAATCCAGCCGGTCGTGACGGCGATTCACCGCACCGGGAGCTTGAAAACCGCGCGCAGGAATGTGGCGACATCGCGCTCGGCACGGGCAAGGGCTGCGGAATTGCCGCCCATCGTCGCGCCGCGCTGCATGCAGGAGCGGAAGTAGGCGGAAATCATCGTTTGGTCGCGCAGTGCCTCGCCGGTGTCCAGCCGCCGCACGGTGCCGCTGTCGACCTCGACTTCCGCCTTGCAGCCGCGGGCGCTTTGGAGAGCGGACAGGAAGCGGGGTGGATCGGGGATGTCGAAATCGTGGTGCGCGTCCTCATAGGCGATCACTTCGACCGGCACGCCCTTGGCGACGAACCACGCGGCATAGTCACGGCAGGCGGCGGCCGGCGTGTAGTCGTCGGCGCCGCCGAGCAGCATCAGGATCGGCGCGTGGCTCACCCGTTCGGCACGGTAGGGAATGCTGCAGGAGGGATAGAGCGCGACGTGGGCGGCGAAGCGGAGATCGCCGTCGATCATGCCGCGCCTCAAAGGCTCCAGTGCGCTGTAGAGGGCGACCTGTCCGCCGCGCGAAAATCCCATGACGCCGATGCGCGCCGGATCGATGCGCGGGTGGGTGGCGAGCAGGCGCAGTGCGGCAAGCGCGTCGGCCAGGTTGGCCATCGTAGACAGCCGGCTCTGGTCGCGCGACGTCGACTTCAGTCCGCGTGGCGTGAAGCTGTCGACGACGAAGGTCGCGATGCCGAGCGCGTTCAGGCGCGCCGCCCAGGCATCCTCGCGACCTTTCAGGATGCCGCCGCTACCATGGGCGATCACCATGGCGGGCATCCTGGCCCCGGCAGTCGGCGGCAGAATCAGCGAGCCGGCGACGATCGATCCCGTTGCGGGATAGGTTCTGCGCACGAGTTCGGTCGGTCCGCTGGGTGTCACGGAGGGAAACTCGATTCGCCCGGCGCGGCCGTCGGCGAGAGAGGCGACCGGCTCCGCATCGGCCGGAAGAGGCAGATGCAGGAGAAGAACCGCCGCAGCGGCCGACGCAGCACGCTTCATGCCCGGCTCCTAGCCAATGTGCCGCCGCGAATCCAGCCATACATTGGCCGCTGCGGCGGCAATGACGATGGTGCCGCCGATCAAAGTGAGGTCGTCCGGCTTTTCGCCATCGAACAGCCACACCCAGATCGGGCCCAGCACCAGTTCGAGCAGGCCGAGCAATGCGGCACGGCCGGCGGGAATCCGCTTGAGGCTCGCCATGTAAAGCAGGAGCCCGCCCACGAGTTGGCCGGGGCTCAGCGCGAAGAGCCACGGGACCTGCGACCACATGACGGTCTCGGGGTGGGCGAAGGGCAGGGCGACCAGCCCCGATATCACGCCAGCGAGCCAGATCGCCGGCGCCATGCCGACGTCGCGGCGATGGCGGACGACGACATAGTTGCCGCTCATGCAGAGCACGACGATGAAGGCCACGGCCATGCCGGCAAGTGCGCCTGCCTGCAGCGATCCGGCAACGCTGATGGCAAGCCCCACCACCGCTGCCGCCATGGCGAGGACGGTGTGGGCGTGCAGTTTCTCGCCGAGGAATATCCGCGCGGCGATCGCGGTGATGAATGGCGTGGCACCGAACATGATCAGGACGTTGGCGACCGGTGCCAGGCCAAGCGCCAGGATGAAGGCCACGAAGCTGCCGGCAAGCAGCAGTGCGCTCAGCAGCAGCGCGGGGCCGGCATTGCGAACGTCGATCCAGATGCGGCGGTACTGCCACAACAGCAGCGGCAACATCGTGACCACGAGGAAGGCCGAGCGCCAGAACGAGATGTCCCAGGCCGGCAGGTCGATGCGTCGCACGATGACACCGGCGGTGCTGAAAATCGCGGCGGCGACGACTGCGTAGAAGACGCCGACAGCCGCGGCGCCTGGGGAGGGGGAGGGCGTTGCCATCTGGGTGCCGGCCGTGAATAAGGACTAGCCGTGCAGACGTCCATCGCTTCCCTCGACTTTCCACCGTTCCGGCCACGCTTTCCGTGGTGGGGTGGCGACCTGCAGACCGTGGCCAACCGCCTGCGCGGCGAGGCGCTCGACCTTGCGCCGCATGGCGGCGAGCGGCTTCGTTTTCCGCTGGCCGACGGCACCGGAGACACGCTGCTTGCCACGTTGCATCGGCCGGTGACGCCGAAGCCCGGCACGCCGCTCGTGCTGCTGATTCACGGCCTCACTGGCAGCGAGGACAGCCGGTACATCCTGAGCCAGGCGCGGCTGCTCCTCGAGCGCGGCCATCGCGTGCTGCGGCTCAACCTGCGTGGGGCCGGCCCGTCGCGGGCCTTGTGCGGCGGTCATTACTACGCCGGGCGCAGCCAGGATTTCCGGGCGCTGCTGGCGCTCCTGCCGGCCGGCCTCACGGAGGATGGGCTGGTCGCGGTCGGCTACTCGCTGGGCGGCGCGATGCTGCTGAAATATCTCGGTGAAGAGGGTGCCGCCTCGCCGCTCACCGCCGCCGCCACGGTGTGCGCGCCGATCGACCTGTCGGTCACCTGCGGCTACATGATGCGGCGGCGCAACGGCTTCTATCATCGCTACATCCTCGGCCAGATGAAGCGCGAGGCGACCGCCGAGGGCGCCTCGCTGTCCGTCGCCGAACGCGCGGCGATCCTGGGCTCGACGTCGATCTGGGACTACGACGAGGTCTTCATCGCGCCGCGCCACGGCTTCGCCGGTGCCGAGGACTACTACGAGCGCTGCAAGCCGGTGCGCTTCATGGCGGGAATCCGCGTTCCGACGCTGGTGCTGGCGGCGGGCGACGATCCCTGGATACCGGCCGCGCTTTATCGCGGCTATGACTGGGCGGCCAACAAGGCGCTCGTGCCGCTGTTGCCGGAGTCGGGCGGCCATGTAGGCTTTCACGGTGCGGGCAACGACCAACCGTGGAGCGACGGGGTGATCGCGAGGTTCTTCGATCATGGGTGAGGTCGAACCAGTGACCCTGATCGTGGGTGTCGCCTGCTCCCTTGTCGCTCTGGTTCTGGCGTGGCGCGCCTACCGCAGCGCCTCGGCCGAGCAAGAGAGGCGCAAGCGGGAAGACGAGGAACGGCGCCGCCGCTAGCCGCGTGTCAGGAGCGCCAGCAACGCCTTGGCGGCAGGGCTGAGATAGGCGGTGCGGCGGTGGATGGCGGCAATCGGGATGATGGTCCGCATCGCGGGAACATCCAGCGCCACCAGGGCGCCCTGGCGCAGCTCGTCGCGCACGCTGCTCTCGGGCACCAGCGCCAGGCCGAAGCCTGCCTGGGCCAGGCGCTTCTGGGCCGTCAGGCTGTCGATCAGAGTGACGTCGGCGGCCTCCAGCCCGGCCCGGATCAACTGGCATGCGAGCACATGGCCGGAGGAATCGCGTTCGTCGGACGCCGGTGGAAAGCCGATCCAGCGTTCGCCTTCCAGCATGCGCGCTTGGCGCACGCGCCGTCGGGCCAGGCGATGTCCGGGGGTGGCAACCACCAACATCGCCTCGCTGCCGGCCGCCAGCGAGACGAGTTCAGGGTGGTCGCTGGCGAAGTAGCGCAAGCCCAGCGTGGCCTCGCCGCGCCGAACCAGGTTGGTCACCTCGGCGCTCGAGGCGGTGCGGAGTTCGAGGCGCACGTCCTTCGAGCGTCGCGCGAAGCGGCGCAGTACGTCGACGATGTGGGTGTCGGCCAGGGTGCCCACCAGAGCCAGCGAGATCGCGCCCCGCATGCCGGTCTTGAGGCTGTGCACCGCCTCGCGTCCATCCTTGAGGGCGGCCAGCACCGCCTCGGCATGGGGCAGGAAGGCGCGGCCGGCCTCAGTCAGTCGGGCGTGGCCGCGGATGCGCTCGAACATTGGCACGCCGAGCTCGTCCTCGAGGAGGCCGAGACGGCGACTGATGGCCGGTTGCGAGCGATGCAGCTGGCGCCCGGCCTGGGTGAAGTCCCCGAGGTCGGCGATGGCGACGAAGGTTTGTATTTCATCGATGTTCATGGATCAGGAATCCAAATGCCAACTCAAGAAAGTATGCATTTTACAATTGATAGCGCGACGGCGACGTTGGGGCGATCGGATTGTGCCTGAACGAGGAGATACGAGATGCGCAGCCAAGTGGAGAAAGCCGCGGCCTTCCGCGCCCTGCACGAGCGGCCCGGCGCCTTCATCATTCCCAACCCGTGGGACGCCGGTACGGCCAAGCTGCTGGCCGCGCTCGGCTTCGAGGCACTGGCTACCACCAGCCTCGGCCCCGCCA
>MEMN01000221.1:8563-15419 GCA_001767945.1 Alphaproteobacteria bacterium RIFCSPHIGHO2_12_FULL_66_14
CGAGGCAATCGGCCTTGCCGCCGAGGCCGGCGCCGTCGGCGGTTCGATCGAGGACTCCACTGGCGATCCCAAGAACCCGATCTACGATTTCGATCTCGCCGTGGCGCGCGTGTGGGCCGCTGCGGAGCTTGCCCATTCCCTGCCGGTGCCCTTTCTGCTGACGGCACGGGCCGAGAACCTGCTGCACGGGCGCAACGACATGGCTGACACCATCCGCCGGCTGCAGGCCTATGAGGCTGCCGGTGCCGACGTGCTCTATGCGCCAGGCCTCCGCGACCTCGATGAGGTGCGCCACGTGACGGGCGCCTTGAAGCGGCCGTTCAACGTCGTCACCGGCTGGCTCGACCCTGCCATCACGGCAAAGCAGCTGGCCGCCGCTGGCGCCAAGCGGATCAGCGTCGGCGGCGCGCTTTCCCGCCTTGCCTTGGCGGCTTTCGTCAAGGCCGGGCGTGCCATGAAGGACGACGGCTCCTTCGCCTGGATGCGGGATATGATGGCGTTCGCCGACGTGCGGCAGATGCTGGGCGTCGGGCAGCGCGCCAAAGAATCTTGACGTCGTCAAATTGTCTTTGACGACAGCAAGATCAGTCGAGAACGACCGGCTCCCCGGGCGGGCCATCGCGCAGCAGGGTCTTCAGCCTGACCCCGAGGTCGAGCGGCTCGAAGCGTTCGCCCGACTCGACGATTTCGTCGGCCGTCCACCAGCGATGACCGCGGGTCCAGCTCCGCTCCTTTTCATCGAGGCCGGACGTGTCGGCCTCCGTCCGATCGGTACGGGCGAGGAAAAAGCGCTCCTTGTGCAGGACATCCTTGCCGCGCCAGCTCATGCGGCGCTCGCGCGTCCAGACCCAGCGCGGCTCGCCGGTCACGGGGAGCTTGGTCTCCTCGCCGGCCTCGCGGACGGCGGCTTCGACGAAGTCCTCGCCGGGATCGACCATGCCGCCGATCATCACCCAGAAGGGATCAAAGAACGGGTTGGCCGGATCGAATACCTTGGGATCGTGGACGTTGAACAGGAACAGGCGATCCTGCGGATCGAGCAGGATCAGCCGCGCCGAGGGGCGTTCGATCACGGGCGTTCTATCATTTGGACTTGAGTAGCCGCGCGGCGTCGACCGCGCCGTAGGTCAGGATGCCATCGCAGCCGGCGCGTTTGAAGCTGGTGAGCGTCTCGATCAGCACCTTGTTCCAGTCGAGCCAGCCGCGGTCGCCGGCCCCCCGGAGCATCGCGTACTCGCCGCTCACCTGGTAGGCGTAGGTCGGCACGCCGAAGGCGTCCTTCACGCGGCGGACGATGTCGAGGTAGGGCAGGCCCGGCTTCACCATGACCATGTCGGCGCCCTCCTCGATGTCGAAGCCCACTTCGCGCAGCGCCTCGTCGGAGTTGGCGTAGTCCATCTGATAGGTCTTCTTGTCGCCCTTCAGCGCGCCCGAACTGCCGATAGCGTCGCGGAACGGGTTGTAGAAGGCCGACGCGTACTTGGCGGCGTACGACATGATCTGCTCATGCTGGTAGCCCTTGGCGTCGAGTGCCTTGCGGATGGCGCCGATGCGGCCGTCCATCATGTCGGAGGGTGCCTGGATGTCGGCACCGGCCTCGGTCTGCACGATGGCCTGCTTGACCAGGGCCTCGACCGATTCGTCGTTCAGGATCCGGCCGTCGCGCACGATGCCGTCGTGGCCGTCGCTGTTGAAGGGATCGAGGGCGACGTCCGTCATGATGCCGATGTCCGGCACGGCCTTCTTCACGGCCGTGGTGGCGCGGCAGACCAGGTTGCCCGGATTGTAGGCCTCGCGCGCGTCGGGTGTCTTCGTCTTGGGGTCCGTCTCCGGGAAGATCGCGATGGCGGGGATGCCGAGATCGCGCGCTTCCTTGGCTGCCTCGACGAAGAGATCGACCGAGAGGCGGTCTACGCCGGGCATGGACTCGACCGGCGTGCGGGACTTGCTGCCTTCCTGGACGAACACCGGCCAGATCAGGTCGTCGACCGAGAGCTTGTGCTCGGCAACGAGGCGCCGCGACCACTCCTCACGGCGGTTGCGGCGAAGCCGTGTCGAGGGATAGCGGCCGAGGGTCGTGAAGCGCTTGGGCATGAGCCGCCTTATCGCGCGAACCGCTAAAGGCCGCAATGCGGCTTGTTTGCCCGCGCAATTTGACTGAGGAGGCCCCCCCGATATGATCCGCCGCGTATGGATTTTACCCTCACCGAAGACCAGCAGGCGTTCCGCGACACGGCGCGACAGTTCGCGACGGATCGCATGTTGCCCGAAGCCGCCCGCTGGGATGCCGAGAAGGTCTTCCCGGTCGAGACCCTGCGCGAGGCGGCGGCCCTAGGCTTCGGTGGCATCTACGTGAAGGAGGACGTTGGTGGCAGCGGGCTCAGCCGCTTCGATGCGGCGCTGATCATGGAGGAGTTGGCGGCGGCCTGTCCCAGCACGGCGGCCTACATCTCGATCCACAACATGGCCGCCTGGATGATCGACGGATTCGGCGACAACGACCAGCGCAAGCGCTTTCTGCCCGGGCTCTGCTCGATGGAGCATTTCGCGAGCTACTGCCTCACCGAACCCGGCGCCGGGTCGGATGCGGCGGCGCTCGCCACCCGCGCCGAGCTGAGCGGCGACCATTACATCCTGAACGGCACCAAGGCCTTCATCTCGGGCGGCGGACGCAGCGACATCTATGTCGTCATGCTGCGCACCGGCGGGCCGGGGGCGGGCGGCGTGTCGACGCTGGTGGTCGAGAGCGGGACGCCCGGCCTCTCGTTCGGCAAGCAGGAGAACAAGCTCGGCTGGAACAGCCAGCCGACCGCCGCGGTGATCTTCGAGAACTGCAAGGTGCCGGTCGCCAATCGTCTCGGCCCCGAGGGTCACGGCTTCAAGATCGCGATGATGGGGCTCGATGGGGGGCGCATCAACATCGGCGCCTGCTCTGTGGGCGGCGCGCGCGCCTGCCTGGAGACGGCGTCGCGCTATGTGGTCGAGCGCAAGCAGTTCGGCCAGCCGCTGGCCGATTTTCAGGCCACACAGTTCAAGCTGGCCGACATGGCGACCGACCTCGACGCGGCCCGGCTGATGATCTGGCGGGCCGCCTCGCTGCTCGACGCCAAGTCGCCTGAGGCGACGCAAGCCGCGGCGATGGCCAAGCGCCTGTCGACCGACACCGGTTTCCGCGTCGTCAACGACGCGCTGCAATTGCATGGCGGCTACGGCTACTTGAAGGACTTCCCTATCGAGCGTTATTTGCGCGACCTGCGGGTACACCAGATTCTCGAAGGCACCAACGAGATCATGAGGGTGATCATCTCGCGTCGCCTATTGATGGGGTGAGTCGTCGTTATGTCCGAAGCTGAAATCCTGTTCGAAATCAAGGACGGCCTGGGTCTGATGACCTTGAACCGGCCCAAGGCGCTGAACGCGCTGTCGTACGGCATGATCCTGGAAATGGAAAAAGTCATGCCGAAGTGGGAGAAGGATCCCGCAGTCAAGGCCGTGGTGCTGCGGGGCGCCGGCGATCGCGCTTTCTGCGCCGGCGGCGACGTCACCGGCCTGTATCGCGAGATGCGCGATGAACCCAACGGCACGGTGCGACGTGACTTCTTCCGCGACGAGTATATCGTCAATCGCCGCATCTACCGCTTCGCCAAGCCGTGGATCTCGCTGATCGACGGCATCGACATGGGTGGCGGCGTCGGGCTCTCGGTTCACGGCTCGCATTCGGTGGCGAGCGAGAAGTTCCTGTTCGCCATGCCGGAAACCACCATCGGTCTCTTTCCCGACGTCGGCGGCGGCTATTTTCTCTCACGCCTGCCGGGCGCGCTGGGCACCTTCCTGGCGCTGACCAGCCACCGGCTGAAGGCGGCTGACGCGCTGTGGGCCGGCATCGTCGACACCTATGTTCCGAGCGCGGCCATGAACGATCTGCAGGCAGCGCTGGGTGCGGCCGATCTGTCGGGCTCCGATGCCAACCGCAAGGTCGACGCGGTGATCGCCAGCTTCGCCGGTGACGCGGGCATGCCGACGCTGCCCGCGATGATGCACGATATCGACCGTTGCTTCTCCGCCGGTTCGCTGCAGGAGATCGTGGCCAACCTCAAGAAGCGTCCCGGGGAGTGGGCCCAGAAGCAGCTTGCGGCGCTGCTCAAGCTCTCGCCGCTGTCCATGGCGATCACGCTCGAACAGCTCAGACGTTGCGCCAATCGGTCGTTCGAAGATTCGATGACGATCGAGTATCGCATGTCGCAGCGCTGCATGCAGAAGGGTCACGACTTCTTCGAAGGCGTGCGTGCGCTGTTGATCGACAAGGACCAGAAGCCCAAGTGGAATCCGCCGACCATCGAGGGTGTGACGCGCGAGCTGGTCGAGGAGCATTTCAAGCCGGTGTCGAACGACCTGTTCTTCGACTGAGCCGGCACAGCAGGGAGGACATCATGGCGAAAATCGCCTTCATCGGTCTCGGCAACATGGGCGGCCCGATGGCCGCCAACCTCGCCAAGGCGCAGCATCACGTGACGGCCTTTGATCTGTCGGGCGCCGCAGTAAAGGCCGCGGTCGACAAGGGCGCGCACCGGGCGGCCTCGGCCGCCGAGGCGGTGAAGGGCGCCGAAATCGTCGTCACCATGCTGCCGGCGGGCAAGCACGTCCGCGGCGTCTATGAATCGGACGTGTTGCCCAACGTCGCTAAGGGCGTCCTGCTGATCGATTGCTCGACCATCGACGTCGATAGCGCGCGTCTTGTCGCGGCACTGGCCCAGAAGGCCGGACTCGACATGGTCGACGCACCGGTGTCGGGCGGCGTCGGCGGCGCCACGGCCGGGACGCTCACCTTCATGGTCGGTGGCGCCGATGCGGCCTTCGCCAAGGCGAGACCGATCCTCGAGAAGATGGGCAAGAACATCGTGCATGCCGGTGCCAGCGGCAACGGCCAGGCGGCCAAGATCTGCAACAACATGATCCTCGGCATCTCGATGATTGCCGTCAGCGAGGGCTTCATGCTGGCCAAGCGGCTGGGACTGGACGCACAGAAGCTGTTCGACGTCGCCTCGACCTCGTCGGGCCAGTGCTGGTCGCTCACCAACTATTGCCCGGTGCCGGGCCCGGTTCCCGCATCGCCAGCCAATCGCGACTACCAGGCAGGCTTCACGGCGGCGATGATGTTGAAGGACCTGATGCTGGCCCAGCAGGCGGCGAACGCGGCCGGCGCCAGCACGCCGCTCGGCGCCGAGGCGGCGCAACTCTTCAACTTGTTCGTCAACAGCGGCAACGCAGCCAAGGATTTCTCAGGCATCATCAAGATGCTTGACGGAAAGTGAGGTTCGCATGATCACGCTCTATGACCTCGTGCTGCAAGACGACCGCCGGCCGAGTCCATTCTGCTGGCGTGCCAAATTCGCGCTGACCCACAAGGGCCTGAAATGGACCGAGGTGCCGGTGGGCTTCACCGAGAAGGACAAGATCGCTTTCGCAGGCTCCCAGACCGTGCCGGTGATCAAGGACGGCGAGACGCCGGTGAAGGACAGCTGGGCGATCGCTCCCCATCTCGACAAGGCCTATCCTGACAAGCCGCTGTTCAAGAGCGAGATGGCGCTTTCCTATGCGCGTTTCGTGAGCGGCTGGGTGGATACGGCGGTGCAGCCGGCGATGTTCCCTATCGTCGTGGCCGACCTCTACGGTATCGTGCGCCCGGTCGATCAGCCGTATTTCCTCGAATCGCGCGGCAAGCGGCTCGGCACCACGGATTTCGCGGACTTCCAGGCCAAGGCGCGCGAGAAGGGCGTCGCTTCCTTCCGCGCCGTACTCGAGCCCGCGCGCCGCACGCTGAGGGAGCAACCGTTTCTCGCCGGCAATCATCCGGCCTATCCGGACTATGCGCTCGCCGGCGCCTTCCTGTGGGCGGGTATCGCCAGCCCCCTCGCTTTGCTCGAGGCCGACGACCCGGTTCACGCCTGGCGCGAGCGCATGTTCGATCTCTACGACGGCATGGGCCGCAAGGCCAAAGCGGCGTAGAAGTCGCAAGGACCACAAGAGAGGGGACAGCCGTGCCGGACACCGACGCCAAACCCTTCGATCCAGCCGAGCACCGCTTCGGGCCGACCCACTGGTTCGAGGATCTCGAGGTCGGCCAGAGGTTCTACATCAACTCGCGCACCCAGACCGATGCGCTGTTCGCAGCCTTCCAGCTGGCGAGCGGCGACAATCATCCGATCCACTACGACCGCGAATACTGCCAGGCGCGAGGCCATCGCGATCTTCTCGCCCACGGCCTGCAGGTTGCGATCCAGGGCGCGGCGGGCGGCGGGATCTTCCCGCACTTCGTCGGCGATTCGCTGATCGCCTTCCTCGAGCAGTCCTCGCGATTCCTGAAGCCGGTCTATTGCGGCGACACGCTTTATCCGATGCTGGTGGTGAGCGAGCTCAAGCCCGGCCGCACTACCGGCGTCGCCGTCCTGAAGCTCACCATCCACAACCAGAAGGGCGAGCTGGTGAGCGACGGCGAGCACAAGTACCTGATCAAGCGGCGGCCGGCGTGAGCGGTCCCCTGAGCGGCAAGATCGCTTGGGTGACAGGTGGCGGCACCGGAATCGGCCGTGCCGGGGCCCTGGCGCTGGCCGATGCCGGCTGCCGGGTGGTGATTTCAGGTCGCTCGGAGGCGACGCTCGGCGAGACGGCGGCGCTGGTCCGCAAGGCTGGCGGCACGGTCGATATCCGTAAGCTCGACGTCGCCAACAAGAAGGCTGTGGCCCGGGTCGCTGCCGCCATCGAGAAGAAGCTTGGCCGCATCGACATCCTGGTCAACAGCGCCGGGACAAACGTTCCCAACCGCCGCTGGTCGGCACTCACGACCGAGGCGTGGGAA
>MEMN01000221.1:15451-20942 GCA_001767945.1 Alphaproteobacteria bacterium RIFCSPHIGHO2_12_FULL_66_14
TTACTGCTGTCACGCTGTCTTCGACGGCATGCGCAAGCGGCGCGACGGTGTGGTGATCAACGTCTCGAGCTGGTTTGGAAAGTATGTGAATCCGCTCGCCGGCCCGAGCTACACCGCCTCCAAGTTCGGCGCCGCGGCGCTTACCGAGACCATCAATGCCGAGGACGGGGTCAATGGTGTGCGGGCCTGCGTCATCTGTCCGGCCGAAGTGGCGACACCGATCCTGAACAAGCGGCCGGTCGTGCCACCCAAGGCGGAGCAGGAACGGATGTTGCAGGAGGTAGACCTCGGGCGCACCATCGCTTTCGTGGCCACGATGCCGGCCCGCGCCTGCGTCAACGAAATCATCATCAGCCCGACCTACAACCGCTTCTACTTCGGCGGCCGGGAGATCGACCAAGCCCAATCGACCAAAAAGAAGAAGTGAGGAAGACATGCTGGGAGTGATCGCCAAGCTGACCGTGAAGCCGGGCACCAACGCCGATTTCGAGGCGACGATGAAGGCGCTGCAGGCCAAGGTTCGAGCTGACGAGCCGGGTAACAAGCTCTATGCCTTGCACAAGACTGCCGACGTTAACGTCTACGTCATGCTGGAGCGTTACGACAACCAGGCGGCGCTGGATGCCCATCGCGCCGCGCCGCACTTCAAGGAACTCGGGCGGAAGCTCGGCGACTATCTCGCTGGCCGCCCCGACGTCCAGGTCATGCAGGAAGTCTGACGTCCGCAAGGGGCGCCAGGGCGGGATCCGGAAAAGAGGAATCATGGCCGGCTTGTTTCATCGCCATACCAAGCCCGGCACGGCCCCTGGGACGCTGGCGGGACGCGCTCCGGTGCCCGACGAGGCACTTGACTTCACGCTGGTCGAGTACACGCCGGACGATGTCAAGATCGTCCCCGGAGTGGAGGTTGACGAGTGCCGTTTCCATCTGGGCACGCCCGGCCACACCTGGATCGACGTCGCCGGCCGGCCCAGTTCGGAGATGCTGCGCGACCTCGGCATGGCCTTCAATCTGCATCCGCTGGCGCTGGAGGACGTGTTTCACGCCCATCAGCGGAGCAAGCTCGATCTCTACGAGGGGCAAGGTTTCATCGTCCTCAGCGATCCGGCCTACGAGGACGGCGAGCTGCACCCGCGCCAGGTCAGCATCTTCTTCGGCGAAAACTACGTGATCTCCTTCCACGACCACAAGACGGACATCTTCAAGCCGGTGCGCGACCGCCTGCAGACGGCGGGCTCGCGGTTGCGTACCTTCGGCGTGGACTATCTCGTCTATGCGCTGATCGATCTCGTGGTCGACCGCAAATTCCCGCTGATCGAAGCGCTGTCCAACCATCTCGAGGAACTCGAGGACGAGGCGCTCGGCCATCCGACCGAGGAAACGCTCAATCACATCCATCAGGCGCGACGCGCACTGGTGATCTTCCACAGGATCGAATGGGCCGAGCGCGAGACGGTGTTGGCAGTAATGCGGCCGGAGGTGCCCTTCATCATGCCGGAGACGCGCACCTACCTGCGCGACTGCTTCGACCATTCGGTGGCGGTGCTCGACCTGGTCGAGAGCTACCGTGAAATGACCAACGGCCTGATGGAAGTCTACCTCATGCACTCGTCCAACCGAATGGCCGAGGTCATGAAGACGATGGCCATCATCACCGTCTTCTTCATGCCGCTGTCGTTTCTTGCCGGCGTCTACGGCATGAATTTCGACCGTGATACCGGCAACATGCCTGAACTCGCCTGGAGGTACGGCTATCTCTGGTTCTGGGGGCTGGCCGTCGTCGTCGTGGCAGGATTATTCGTGTGGTTGAAGCGTAAACGCTGGATTTGAGGTTCACGACGTGACCGGCACCTACAGGATCTTCGGCTCGGAACTGTCGCCCTACTCGGTGAAGGTCCGCTCCTTCTTCCGCTACAAGAACCTGGCCCATGAATGGATCCCGCGCTCGCCCGCGGTCCAGGCGGAATTCCAGAAGTACGCCAAGCTGCCGCTGGTGCCGCTCGTGGTGACGCCGGAAGGCGAGGGCGTGCAGGATTCCACACCAATCCTAGAGCGCTTCGAGGCCCTGGCATCGGAGCCTGCGACCGTCCCTGCCGACCCCGTGCTCGCCTTCCTCTCGGCGCTGCTGGAGGAGTACGGCGACGAGTGGGGCAACAAGTGGATGTTCCACTATCGCTGGCGCTACCAGCCCGATGTCTGGTCGACCGCCGAGCGCATTGCCACGCAGATGATGGGGACACAGGGAACGCTTGCCGTTGCGCAGGCCCGTGCCGCCGTCGCCGAACGCATGACCGGCCGGCTGGGATTCGTCGGATCGAACGACAAGACCCAGCCTCTGATCGAGGCGTCGTTCAAGCATGCGCTCGCGTTGCTCGACGCACATCTCGCGGCGCGGCCCTATCTGCTGGGTGGACGCCCGGCGTTGGCCGACTTCGGCTTGTGGGGGCAGCTCTACGAGGCTGCGACGGACCCGACGCCGGGCGCGATCATGCGGGCTTCGGCACCCAAGGTCATGGCCTGGGTGCAGAGGATGGTATCGCCCAAGGCCGAAGGCGCGTTCGAGGCGTGGCCGGCGCTGGCGCCCACGCTCATGCCGTTGCTCAAGGAGGAGGTCGGCGCACTCTTCCTGCCGTGGTCCGCGGCCAATGCCCAGGCCATCGCGGCGGGCGACAAGAGCTTCGAAATGTCTCTCGGTGGTGCGGCGTGGTCTCAGGTGCCGCAGAAGTACCACGCCCGCTCGCTGGCCGAGATCCGCCGCAAGTACGCTGCAGCCAAGGCGGCTCATGGCCTGGAGACGATCCTCCAGGAGAGCGATTGCCTGAAATGGTTAGCGCAGGCTTGAGGCGATCAGGGTCACGCCCGACAGTCCCAGCAGACTGAGGATGATGCGGCGGAACTGCGATTCATTCACTCGGCCATAGAGCGCAAGGCCGATGCGCGCGCCGATCAACGTCGTCGGCAAGGCGATGGCCGCCCAAATGAAGAAGGTGCGGTCGAGGAAGCCTGCAACCCCCGCCGAGACAAGGGCGAACAGCAGGACGCTCATGTTGTAGGGCTGGTTGACGCCGCGCTGCTCGTCCTTGCCGAAGCCGCGCAGCTGCGCCCAGATCGCAGGCGCCGGTCCACTGAGACTCGCCATGCCGCCCATCACGCCGCCGGTGAGGCCGACCACAGCGTCGGCGGCGCGACCGCCGCCGGTGACGATGGGCGGGCGGCGCACGAAGGCCATCCAGGCGCTGTAGAGGATCAGCAGGATTCCGACGCCGATCTTCAGCGGGCTCGGCCGGACGTGCTCGAGCAGCATCGTGCCGATCGGCACGCCGACAATGCCGGCGGCCAGCATCAGCCACAGGCGCGGCCAACGAACGCCTTTCCAGATCGTCGGCAGGGATTGTACGTGACCGGCGACGCCGCAGAGCGCGGTGAGAGGGGCGGCCGTCAGCGGCGACATCACCTGCAGCCAGAAGCCCAGTGCCACCAGCGCGTAGCCGGTGCCACTCAGCCCGTTCACGAATCCCGCGGCCAGCGCCCCGGCGACAACGATCGCGATGTCGCCGGTGGGCGGCAATTCCACCCGGTCAGGCCCCGGAGGAGAAGGCCTGGATGCCGGTCATGGCGCGGCCGAGGATCAGCGCGTGCACGTCGTGGGTGCCCTCGTAGGTGTTCACGGCCTCGAGGTTCATGACGTGACGGATCACGTGATACTCGTCCGACACGCCGTTGCCGCCGTGCATGTCGCGGGCGACGCGGGCGATGTCGAGGGCCTTGCCGCAGTTGTTGCGCTTGATCAGGGAGATCATCTCCGGCTGGGCGTGGCCCGCGTCCTTGAGGCGTCCGACGCGCATGCAGGCCTGCAGGCCGAGCGCGATCTCGGTCTGCATGTCGGCCAGCTTCTTCTGGATCAGCTGGTTGGCAGCCAGCGGCCGGCCGAACTGCTTGCGGTCGAGCGTGTAGTTGCGCGCCTGCTTCCAGCAGAACTCGGCCGCACCCATGGCGCCCCAGGCGATGCCGTAGCGGGCGTTGTTGAGGCAGCCGAACGGACCGCCGAGGCCGGCGACGTTGGGCAGCATGTTTTCGACCGGCACCATCACCTCGTCCATCATGATGCCGCCGGTCACCGAGGCGCGCAGGCTGAACTTGCCCTCGATCTTGGGTGTCTCGAGGCCCTTCATGCCGCGCTCGAGGATGAAGCCGCGGATCGCGCCGCCATCGAGCTTGGCCCAGATCACCAGCACGTCAGCGATCGGCGAATTAGTGATCCACATCTTGGAGCCCGAGACCTTGTAGCCGCCGGGTACCGTCACGGCGCGGGTCTTCATGCCGCCGGGGTCGGAGCCGTGGTCGGGTTCGGTCAAGCCGAAGCAGCCGACCCACTCGCCGGTCGCAAGCATGGGCAGGTACTTCATGCGCTGCTCTTCGGTGCCGTAGGCGTAGATCGGATGCATGACCAGGGAGGACTGCACGCTCATCGCCGAGCGGTAGCCGGAATCGACGCGCTCGACCTCGCGCGCGACCAGGCCATAGGTGGTGTAATTGGCACCGGCGCAGCCGTATTTCTCAGGCAGGGTCGAGCCGAGGAGTCCGAGCGCGCCCATCTCGTTCATGATCTCGCGGTGGAACTTCTCGTGCCGGTTGGCTTCGAGCACGCGCGTCATCAGTTTGTCCTGACAGTAGTCGCGCGTGGCGTCGCGGACCGCGATCTCCTCTTCCGTGAGCTGGTCGTCGAGGAAGAACGGGTCCTCCCAGTCGAATGGCTTGGCGTCGGCGCTGATGCCCTTGGCGGCGCTTTTGATCGGTGTGGCGGCGATGGCCATGTGTTCTCCTCGAAGTGTCCGCCGCGTCTTATCAGGCAGTATCGGCTGCGCCAACCGTTCTGCCAGTCAGGGTCCGGAAAATCTCCAGGTTGAGGCGACCGAAGGTCTCGGAGGCGCGCAGCTCCACGGTCCGGGGTCGCGGCAGGTCGATCCGCAGATCGGCTGCGATGCGGCCGGGGCGGGGCGACATCACGACGACGCGGTCGGACAGGAACACCGCCTCGGGGATCGAGTGGGTGACGAACAGCACGGTCTTGCGCGCCTCGCGGGCGAGGTCGCGCTCGCCCCAGATCCGCAGCAGTTCCAGCGCCATGTCGTCGCGGGTCATGGCGTCGAGGGCACCGAACGGCTCGTCCATCAGCAGGAGCGGCGGGTCGAGCAGCAGGGCGCGGCAGAGCGAGGCGCGCTGCTGCATGCCGCCGGAGAGCTCGCGTGGCAGCTTGTCGGCAAAGCCGTTCAATTCGGCCATCTCGAGCAATTCGAGGGCGCGTTGGCGCAGCGCATCGGCGTCCTTGCCGGCAAGCTCGGCCGGCAGCAGCACGTTTTCCAGGATGGTCCGCCATTTCAAAAGGATCGGTGCCTGGAACACCATGCCGATGTCGGGGATCGGCTGCGTCACCTCGCGGCCGGCGACGGAGATCGTGCCAGCCGTTGCGGGCCGAAGCCCGGCCACGATA
>MEMN01000222.1 GCA_001767945.1 Alphaproteobacteria bacterium RIFCSPHIGHO2_12_FULL_66_14
CGACGGGGCCACTCGCCGCCTCGTAGATCATGCCGACCTTGTCGAGGTCGATCAGCCTGTTGGTCACGCCCGATACGTCAGTTCTTGGGCATCTGCACCAGGGTGTAGAAGTCCTTTGAATAGACGTTCTTGCACTCGACCTTCTTGGGCAGGCCCATGTAGGTGTTCACCAACTCGACCGAGTCGCACATCTTCTTGTCGTCGATCGAGCCGATGCCGTTCTTGGCGTAGCGGTCGGTCTTCATCAGGCCGAGGCCCAGCAACATGTTCGGGGTCATCAACTCGACGTCGACCTCGGGCACGCGCTTCTTGAAGATCACCATGGCGGCCTTCGGATCGGCCATGACGTCGCGCCATCCCATGTAGGAGGCCTCGAGGAAGGCCTTCAGCACCTGCGGCCGCTCCTTCATCGTCTTGGCGCTGGCGATGATCGACATCGAGTACATGTCGAAGCCGAAGTCGGCCCATTGCATCATCACGACGTTGCCCTTGCCGGCGGCCTTCTCGTAGAGCGGCAGGCCGGTCGAGTAGTCGCCGACGCCGTCCATGCGCTTCTCGGCGACGGCGGCGATCTTGGCGGCGGGCTCGATATTGACCCAGGTGACCTTGGACGCGTCGATGCCGTTCAGCTTGGCGAAGGCCGGAAAGATCTGGCGCTGGCTGTCGCCCGGAGGGGCGCCCAGCGTCGCGCCCTCGAGGTCCTTGGGCTTGGTGAGAGGCTTGCTCTTGAGACTGAAGATGTTGAGCGGCGTCTTGTCGAACACCATGCCCACCACCTTGACCGTGGTGCCGCGCGCTGCCGAGGCGATGACCACGGCGGTGTCGGCGAGGCCGGCGTCGGCGCGGCCGGTGTCGACCTTGGCGATCGAATCGCCGGAACCCTTGGAATTCTCCAGGGTCACGTCGAGGCCTTTGGCCTTGTAGTAGCCCTTGTCGAGGGCGACCCAGTAGGCGGCGTGGTCGCCGACCGCGAACCAGTTGAGGGCGAACTTGAACTTCTCCTGGGCGGAGGCGGCGGCGCTGGTGGCCAACAGGCCGGCCAGTGCGAGCGCCGGTGCGAGCGATCGTGTGCGTGTCATGACAGTCTCCCTTTTCCCAACCCCGATGTCAGTCGATGCCTTCGGCCCATGGCGCCCACAGATGAGCCGCCAACACGACGGCGCCATAGAGTGCAAGGCCGACAGCCGAGATCCAGATCAGCGCGGCGAACGCCACCGAGGTGTTCATGCTGCTCTGGGTGGTGACGATGACGTAGCCTAGCCCCCTCTGGGAGGCGACGAACTCGCCGACGATGGCGCCAACGACGGCGGCCGTCGCGGTGATCTTGAGCGCGCTCAGGATGTAGGGCAATGCGTTGGGAATGCGAATTTTTACGAAGATCTTCCACTTGGGAGCGCTGAAGACGCGGCCGAGATCGAGCATGTCGGCTTCGACCTGGCTGAGGCCGACGGCGGTGTTGATGACCACGGGAAAGAAGCCGATCAGCGCCCCCATCAGCATGTTGGGGAAGATGCCGTAGCCCATCCAGATCAGGAACAGCGGCGCGATCGCCACTTTGGGCAGGGTATTGACGAACACCAGGAACGGCACGAGCGCGTTGGCCAGCAACGGCGACCAGGCGATGGCGACGCCGAGGGCCACGCCGACGCCGGCGGCGAGGAAGAAGGCGCCGATGATCTCGAACGTCGTCGCCCAGATGTGCTGGCCCCACGACGTGTCGCCGTGCCACAGCGCGTTCCACACGGAGAGTGGCGCCGGCAGGAGATATTCGCGGATGCCGCCGAAGCTCACGGCGGCCTGCCAGCTTGCCAGCAGGAACGCGAACAGCACGAAGGTCGGCCAATATTGACGGCTGAGATGGGAGAATTTCGTCATGCGCGCCGAGCGATGAACCTGTTCATCGCTTTCATCCCGCTGATATCATGAGCGTGCATTCGTTCAGACTGGCGAACGCGCATATGCCCGTCAAGGCGAGGATCATCAGTGAAGCTGTCCCTGTGCAACGAGGTGATCCGCGAACTCTCGTTCGAGCGGCAATGCGCGCTGGCGGCGGGCCTCGGCTATCGCGGTCTCGAGGTCGCGCCCTTCACCCTGGGCGACGACGCCTGGCGCATGCCGGCGTCGCGCCGGGCAGAGATCCGCAGCGCCTGCGCCGATGCCGGGGTCGCGATCAGCGGGCTGCATTGGCTGCTGGCGGCGCCGGCTGGCCTCTCGATCACGACGGCCGACCGCGCAGTTTGGCAGAAGAGTGTCGAAGTCCTGCGCGCGCTGGTCGAGCTCTGCGCCGATCTCGGCGGCGACTATCTCGTACATGGCTCGCCGGCGCAGCGTCGCGTGGCCAGCCCTGACGACGCCAAGCGGGCGGAAGAAGCGTGGCGCATCACGGCGTCGGAGGCCGGCCAGGCCGGTGTCGCCTATTGTCTGGAACCGCTCGCTCGGCCCGACTGCAATTTCATCAATACGCTGGCCGAGGCGACCGAGGTCGTGAAGCGCAATGGAAATCCAGCGTTCAGCATCATGATCGACACTTTGGCGGCCAGTCTGGAGGAGAAGGAGCCGGTGGCCGATGCCGTTCGGCGCTGGATGCCAACCGGACTGATGGCCCACGTGCAGTTCAACGACCGCAGCAAGCGCGGGCCGGGGCAGGGCGGAGACAGGTTCGCGCCCGTCGTGCAGGCGCTCAGGGAAACCGACTACACCGGCTGGGTCGCCATGGAACCTTTCGTCTACGAACCCGATGGTCCCACCTGCGCGGCGCGGATGATCGGCTACGTCGCGGGACTTCTGGAGCAAGGCGCATGAAGGTGAAGCTGACCAAGGTTGATCGCTTCGAGCGCGATGTTCGCTTGCGCCTGCCGTTCCGCTTCGGCGTCATCACTGTTACCGAAAGCATCCATGCGATCATTCGTGTGCGGATCAAGCTTGAGGATGGCCGGACCAGCGAGGGCACCGCGGCCGAAGCACTGGGCGCCAAGTGGTTCGAGAAGAGCCCGGCCTTCACCGACGCCCAGAATCTCGACCAGCTTCGGCAGTCGCTAGACATCGCCATCGACCATTACAAGGCGCATGGCCTCGACACGCCGTTCGGATTGTTCGCCAGCACTTATCTGGCGCAGCAGGCGCGCGGAGCGCAGCTCGGCCTCAACCCGCTGGTCGCCTCCTATGGCCCGGCGCTGCTCGACAGGGCGATCCTCGATGCCTTGGGCAGGGCGACGAGGCAATCGTTCGCCACGATGATTTCGACCAACATGCCGGGAATAGAGGCCACCGACCTCACCCCTGACATCAAGGACGCTCACCTTCAGCCCTTTCTTGCCGGGCTGAAGCCCGGCGAGACCATCGACCTGCGCCATACGGTCGGTCTCGTCGATCCGTTGACCGCGGCCGACCGGCCGGCCTCGGAGCGGGTCAATGATGGCCTGCCGGAGACGTTGGAGGAGGTCGTCGCTCATTATCGCGGCCGCTACTACAAGCTGAAAGTGGGCGGCGACATCGGGGCCGACCTCGACCGGCTGTCGCGCATCGCCGCTGTGCTTGATGCCGGGGCCGGCGACTATCGCGTCACTTTCGATGGCAACGAGCAGTACGATGATGTCGAGGGCATCCTCGAATTGTGGTGCAAGGTCGAGGAGACGCCGGCGCTGGCGCGCATGGTCAAGGCGACGCTGTTCATCGAGCAGCCGATCAAACGCGCCGAGGCCCTCAGCCGGCCCGTGACCGAGCTCGCTGAATATCGTCCGGTGATCATCGACGAGTCGGACGGCGAGCTGTCGGCTTTCCCGACGGCGCTGACGCTGGGCTATTCCGGCGTTTCCAGCAAGAACTGCAAGGGCTTCTACAAGTCGATTCTCAATGCCGCGCGGGTAGAGCGGCTGAACGCCGAAGTCGGCAGCACGCGCTACTTCATGTCGGCCGAGGACCTGACGACCGGGCCGGGCACCAGCGTCCAGCAGGACCTTGCCCTGGTGTCGCTGCTCGGCCTCACCCATGTCGAGCGCAATGCCCACCACTTCATCGACGGCATGTCGGGCGTGCCGGAAGGCGA
>MEMN01000223.1:0-7963 GCA_001767945.1 Alphaproteobacteria bacterium RIFCSPHIGHO2_12_FULL_66_14
GGCTGCGCGAGCGCGTCGTCAATTCGCTGAAGACGACGTTTGCCAGCCACTACACCAAGGTGATCTCGCTGCCCGAGACGCTCGATCTCAAGAACATCGCCGCCTACGCCAAGCGCGCGACGGGGGAGAAATTCCTGATCAACCCGAACAAGGGCTGACGCTCGATCAAGAACACCTCATCCTGAGGAGCGTCGCGTCGGCGCATTCACATGCGCCTTTAGAGCGTATCTCGTTGTGATAGACCCACCTCATCCTTCGAGACGCACCGCTTCGCGGCGCTTCTCAGGATGAGGTAGTGCGCTTGACGGCAACGTCGGCCGCATCGTGGTCGTAGAGCCAGGCGATGTTGTCGAGCGAGCGGTCGCCCGACTTGGCCATCACGTTGTCGCGCTTCTGCTGCTCCGGTCCGTCGGGCAGATGGAAGCGCGTGCGGTTGGCGGCGCTCGCCTCCTGAAGACGGGTCGCCCGCGGCTTGCGGACCTCTTCGTAGCATCGCAGCACCGCAGGCACGTCGTCCGGCGTCGCCTTCAGGAGCGACGCAAGGGCTGCCCCGTCCTCGATCGCCTGCGCCGCCCCCTGCGCCATCATCGGCAGCATGGGGTGACAGGCGTCACCCAGCAGCGCGACGCGGCCTTGCGTCCACGCCGGCAACGGCGCGCGATCGTGCAGCGCCCAGATGAAGGTCTCGGGAAAGGCTTCTATCAAACCGCGCACGGTGGGATGCCAGCCCTCGTAACGGGCCAGCACGTCGGCGACGTTGCCCTTGTCGGTCCACGACTCGTTCGTCCAGGTGCCGTGCTCGACGACGCAGACCACGTTCATCATCCGCCCGGCCGCGACCCAGTAATGCACGCAGTGGGCCCCCGGCCCCATCCAGTTGTGCGAGGCGACTTCGATATCGAGGTGCGCGATGCGCTCGGCCGGCACCAGGCCGCGCCAGGCGACGCAGCCGGTGAAGCGCGGCTTCTCGGGCCCGAAGATGAGCGCCCGCACCTTGCTGTGAATGCCATCGGCGCCGATCAGCAGGTCGGCCTCCACCGACGCGCCATTCTCGAAGCGCGCGACCACGCGCTCGCCCCTCTCCTCGATGTCCACCAGGCGATGGCCGGCATGGGCACGTTCCTTCGGCAGTGCTTCGGCCAACAGGGCGGCAAGGTCGCCACGGTGGAAATGATAATAGGGTGCGCCGAAGCGCGCCTCGACCTCCGGCCCGAGCGGAGCGTGCTGCAGGGTGCGGCCGTCGTCCCAGCGCCTCTGGTGGATGGCGAGCGGGCGCACGCCCCATTGGTCCATCGCCGGCCCGAGTCCGAGGCGATGCAGCAGGCGGGAGGCATTGGGGCTGATCTGGATGCCGGCGCCGATCTCGCCGAAGCGCGCCGCCTGCTCGTAGACCTGGACGTCGAAGCCGGACTCGAGCAGCGCCAGCGCCGCGGAGAGTCCGCCGATGCCGCCGCCGATGACGGCGATCTTCATGACAGTCTCCCATGGAGCACATGGCGCCACACCGCCGGGCCGTCGCCGCAGGCGTTTCCGCGCCAGCCGACATGGGTGTCGGGCCGCACCAGCACCAGCTTCGCCCCGTAGATCGAAGCAAGCCGCGGCTCGGCGACGTTGACGATCTCCAGCGGCGCCGGTGCCGCGTCGATCAACGACGACGGATCGGCATCGCCGAAGCGCAGCAGGGTGAACCACGGACCGAGATGGTCGTAGAGCGCGCCGCCGTCGGCGAGGAACACGCTGGGCAGGCGCGCGCCCGGCGCCGTCGTCGGCTCGTACGTCACCGGGTCGCCCTCGACGCCGTCGTATCGATAGCCGAACTCGATGCCCCAGCTTTCGTTCTCGGCGTTGCCCAGCGCCGCGATGGCGCGCGCCAGGGCCTCGGGATCGCGTTTGCTCCGGTAGAGCTCGGCGATTTTCAGGCGCACGCCGGTGTGCCGCTCCGCGGCGATGCGGTTGCGATAGCCAACGGGCCGCCGCTCGCTTTCGTAGGAAGCGAGCAAAGCCGGCGTCGCGAAACCCCTGAGCGTGGCGGCAAGCTTCCAGCCGAGATCGACCGCGTCGCCGATGCCGGTGTTCATGCCGTAGCCGCCGGTCGGGATGTACTGATGCGCGGCATCGCCTGCCAGAAAGACGCGGCCGCCCTGGTAGCGCTCGGCCAGCAACAGATGCGTGAACCAGGGATTGGCGACCAGGATCTCGCGGGCGAAGGGACGGCCGACCCAGGCGCCGAGCAGGGCATCGGGATCGAGCGTGGCGGCGTCGACACCCTGCGGCACGCGCGTCTGCAGGGTCCAGGTGTCCCTGTCGTCCTGGGCGATCAGCGTGCCCTTGTCGGTCTGGTAGTGCCAGGCGATGCCGAAAGCCTGCAACAGGTCGCGCGCCGCGGAGCGGAAGTGGATCATGTAGCGGTGCGCCACCGCGGCGCGGCCTTCGAGCGCGATGCCGAGCTTGTCGCGCACGGCGCTGGTGCCGCCGTCGCAGCCGGCGAGGAAGTCGCAGCGTACCTGTTCCGTCGTGCCGGTCTCCGTCGTGCGGAGCGTGACGGTGACGCCCGTCTCGTCCTGCTCGAGATCCTCGAAGGCCGTGCCCCAGCGCGCCTCGACCATCGGATGACCCGCGATGGCGTCGCGCAGGACGGGCTCGATCATCACCTGGCTCACGCGCATGGCGGGTTCGCGCGGCTGGGTGCCGTCGTTGCGGGCGCGAATCTCCGCGCGCTTCGCCGCGACGCTGGGATAGCGGAAACGGTGCAGTTCTCGCCCCCCTGCTTCCTTGGCAAGTGAGGTGATCCACGAGATGTCGAAGTTGTTCTCCTCCGGCACGGCGACGGCGCGTAGCTTGTCGGCCACACCGAGGCGCCGGAACAGCTCCATCGAGCGGCCGTTGGTGATGTCCATCTTGGGATGCCGCGTGGTCGCAGGATTGCGCTCGACCAGCAGGCAGCGCACGCCGTAGAGCGCCAGCGTGCGGGCCAGGGTCATCCCGACCGGACCGCCGCCGGCGATCAGGACGGGAACGTGCTTGGCGCTCACGCGCGCTTCGCCGCCGCTTCCTTCTCCGCCATCTTCTGCTTCAACTGCTCGGGCGTGAGGCGAACGATGTGCTCGTTCTGATGGCTGAAGATGTCGTACTTCGCGACATCGAGGTCCTCGAGCACGATCTCGCGGTCGAGCACCTTCTGTTTCCACGCGGCGTGCTCGGCCTCGGCGGCGTGGAATTCCGGCATCACTTCCCTGGCGAACAGTTCCAGCGAGGAGCAGATGTCCTGATGGCTGGTCTTGCCGGCCTGGTTGAGCAGGATCACCTGATCGACGCGGCTCGCCTGGAACTGGCGGAGCTTCCTGGCAATCGTCTCGGGCGAGCCGATCAGGCCCGACTCCAGCGCCTTCTTCTCCTCGGGACCGCCGCGCCAGGCCTGGTACTCCTCCCAGAGGTTGGACGTGCCCGGCGCATCGACGCCCTTTCGGCCGTAGTAGCTGAGCGCAAAGATGAAGAAGGTCCAGCCCGCGGCCTTGGCTTCGGCCTCTTCGTCGGTCGGTGCGCACATGAAGCCCGACACCATCGCCACGTTGGGATTGCTCGGGTAATCGGCGAGCTTCTTCGAGTTGTTCAAAAGGTTGTTGTAGTACTTGTGCACCCAGGCGCGCGCGGCCTCCGGTGTCACGAAGGTGAAGCCGAGCGCGCCCATGCCCCACTCTCCGGCCTTGGCGATGGTGGCGATGTTGGAGCAGGCGACCCAGAGCGGCGGGTGCGGCTTCTGGAACGGCTTGGGAATGACGTTGCGTGCCTCGAAGTCGTAGTACGTGCCGTGGAACTCCCAGCTCTCCTTGGTGAACATCGGGATGATGGCCTTCACCGCCTCCTCCCAGCGCTCACGCTTGTCGCGGACGCGGATGTTGAAGGGATGAAGCTCGGCCGGCCCCGCCGCCTCGCCCATGCCGAGCTCGACGCGACCGCCCGACAGCAGGTCGAGGGTCGACACCTTCTCGGCGACGCGATGCGGATTGTTGGTGGTGAGCTGAATGACGCCGTGGCCGAGGCGGATGCGCTTGGTGCGCTGGCTGGCGGCGCCCAGGAAGACTTCCGGTGCGGAAGAGTGCGAATACTCCTCCAGGAAGTGGTGTTCGACCTCCCAGGCGTAGTCGTAGCCCAGCCTGTCGGCCAACTCGATCTGCGTCAGCGAATCCTGCAGGAGCTGGTACTCGCTCTTCGCCCCCCACGGGCGCGGCAGCTGGTGTTCGTAGAAGATGCCGAATTTCATCGTCTGATCCTCACGCAGCCTTGCAGAATTTCGAGAGGCTCTCGACCAGCTTCGGGACCATCTCCTTGGGAATATCATGGCCCCAGCCCGGAAAGATTTCGATCCTGGCACCCGGGACCAGGCTCGCCACGTCGCGGCCGCCGTCGACGGGCAGCAACGGATCGTCGGCGCCGTGCAGCACCAGCGTGGGCACCTTGACGGTCCTGAGCAGTTCGACGCGATCGCCTGAAGCGAGGACGGCAAGATACTGCCGCGCAGCGCCCGCGGGATAGTAGCGACGGTCGATGTTGCGCTCGACCAGGGCGCGCAACTCGGCGGGGTCCGCGGGGAAGCCCGGACTGCCGATCACGGTGCGCAGCTTGATGGCATGCGCGATGAGCTGCTCGCGCGCCGGACCCTCGGGCTGCGCCGAGAGCATGGCCACCGCCTCGGGCTTGCCCACCGGCAGGCCGCGGCGACCGCTGGTCGACATGATCGAGACGAGCGAACGCGTGCGCTGCGGAAACTTCGCGGCGGCGATCTGGGCGATCATGCCGCCCATCGAGGCGCCGACCATATTCGCACGATCGATGTCCAGCGCATCGAGCAAACCGATGGCGTCGTTCGCGAGATCGTCGAGTAGATAGGGCGTCGCGACCTTGTCGCCCTTCATGAGCCTCATGAAGGCGCCCATGATGTCGGGCGCGCCCCATTCGTCGAAGTCGGTCGACAGGCCGACGTCACGGTTGTCGTAGCGCACGACGTGGAAGCCGCGCGACGCGAGGCCCTCGCACAGCTGCTCCGGCCAGAGTGTGAGCTGCGCCCCCAGCCCCATGATCAGCAACAGCGCCGGATCAGCTTTCCTGCCGAACGTCTCGTACTCGATCTCGATGCCGTTCGCCTTGATGCGTGCCACGCTGCCTCCTCCCTATTTCCGGCGGGACTTCACCGCCTCGCCGAGCCACACCACGCGCGCGACCGCGGCGTCGAGTGTTGCCTCGTTCGAGGCATAGGCGGCTCGCGAATAGTAGGCAACCGGCGTCCAGGCGCCAGCGTCCTCGACGTCCCTGCGGAATTCCTCGAAGCCGAAGCTGCCGTCGGGGCGCCTGAACAGGTCGACACAGCGGTCGTGCTGGTCGTTCTCGATGCTGTCGAGCACGACCCATGTCTTGTCGATGCGCCTGGACATCCTTGTCAGTACCGCCCGCGCCGCGCTGCCCACCAATAGGCGAACGGCTTGCGCCACGGGCTCAGCCCGCCGTCGAGCGCCAGGGCCGGCAGCAGGATCGGCAGCGCCGCCGGGTCGATGATGCTTTGCTGCGCCCGCGCCTCGGCGAGCAAGGCGTCGCGTTCCGGCCCCTCGCCCATCAGCCAGGCCGCGCCGACGGAGCGAGCGGCGTCGCGCGTCGCAAGATCGCTGACGCCCAGCACGGCCAGTTCAAGGTCGGCCAGCACGTGTCCGGCCCGCACGACATCGAGCGGTCCGTCGATCTCCTCCTCGCGGGCGTCGATCAGCGCCGTGAGCCGCTCGGCACCGAGGCCATGCCGCCGTGATATTTCGCTCAGCGATTCGACGATCGGTTGCGCCCGCGGCTGTCCGCTGCCCGCCGCCTCGGCCACCGCCTCGCGCCACCATTCCAGCCGGATGCGGGCCAGCATCGGCTCGCGGGTGACGATTCGCGTGCGGGCGAGTTCGTGATCGAAAGCCAAAAGGGCCAGCAGGCCGCGACGCGCAGGGTCCGGCGCGAACAGGGCCGCGAGGAAGCGATCGCGGTCGGCCGCCCGCACCGTGTCCAGGACGAAGCGGTGGGAAGTTTCGGGTGCCCGGTAGGAACCGGTCATCGGGGATAAACATTCATATGCGACCGTTGAACGCAGCCGACGACGAGTTTATAATGAGTTTCATAGGGATTCGCTAATCCCATCAACAAGATAAGGGGAAATCCTCATGGGTGCCATCTTCACATCACCGGGACGCACGGTCGGCGCCGGGGTCGTGTTGCTCATCGCCATCGTCGTCGTGGTGGGCCTCGTCACCGGCCAGATGACGAAGATCGACCATGCCTGGGCAACCTTCGTCATGCGCTGGCTGCATGTGATCAGCGGCGTGTTCTGGATCGGCCTGCTCTGGTACCTGAACTTCGTGCAGGTCCCGACCATGCCGACGATCCAGCCGGTCGAGCACCGCGCGGCCATCAGCAAGTTCCTCGCACCCAACGTCCTCTTCTACTTCCGCTGGGCCGCGCTCGCCACGGTGGTGACCGGGCTGCTGCTCGCCTGGATGCTGGGCTACATCGTGCAGGCGCTGACGCTGCGGCCGAGCTTCGTCATGATCGGCATCGGCATGTGGATGGCGCTCGTGATGGCCTTCAACGTCTGGTTCATCATCTGGCCGGCGCAGCAGAAGATCCTGGGCCTCGTCGAAGCGACCGCCGAGCAGAAGGCCGCGGCCGCCAAGCCCGCGCTCTACGCCAGCCGCTTCAACACCATGTTCTCGATCGGCATGCTCTATTGCATGGTGGCGCAGCAGAACGCGCCCGTCTGATCCATCCGACATCGACCACGGAAACGGGGCCCTGCGAGGCCCCGTTTTCATGTCCGGACTCTTGCCGACAAAGCGGAAGCGATGGGCCCAACTTTGCGGTTTTGGCCCAACTCGACGACAAGAAATAAGGCTCTCCGCACGCCGAAGAGCCAATAAATACGGGGTTTTGCCCGGCTCACGGGGCCCACCTGAAACGTGCGCGTGTTGGGCCCGAATGTGTGCCCGGATCTCTGCCCGAGCTTGCGCGCGATATCTGTCCACGGTTCGAAGCGTGGCTCTTTTCCCTGTTGGCGCCAGCAGTGCCAGCACAAAGCCCTTTGGGCTTGGATGGATTGCTCTCATCCCTGGGTCAGGACCCAGGGCGGCTGCACCGAGCGCCCCACCAACAAGTTAAGGGCGCGCGAACCCGCGGGCGGCCGCGGGCAGGTCTTGCCGGAAAGAAAAGGGCCGGCGCAATCCCCGCCAGCCTACAGGAAATATAGGCCAAAACCTGCTGAAATGTCAACTTTATCTTTTGCCGACCGTCAGGGCCGGCGCGCCAGAGCGAGGCCGACGCCAGCGCCGATCAGCAGGCCGCCGGTCAGCCGGTTGCGCAGCCACGCATGCGTTGCAAGCAGCCCGCGGAGCCGGCCCGCCAGCACCGCCCAGGCGCCGTCGAGCAGCACGGCGACGGCAAGGAAGGTGGCGGCCAGCGCGAGCAACTGCCGGGTCGTCTCGCCGCCGCCGGCCGCCACGAACTGCGGCAGGAAGGCGCCATAGAACAGCAGGGTCTTGGGATTGGTGAGCGACACCAGAAAGCCGCGCGCGAAGATCGCGCCGGCCGAGCGCGACTCCGCTTCGGTGTGTGCAAGATCGACCGGCGGCGCGCGCCAGGCGCGCACGCCCAGCCATACGAGATAGGCGACGCCCAGCCAGCGCAGCCAGTCGAAGACACCGGCGAGGACCGCCAGGGCCGTCGAGGCTCCCAGCACCACGAGGGCGAGTTGCAGCACCATGGCGCTTGCCGTGCCGGCGACGGTGACGAGGCCATAACGCACGCCGTGGGCCACGCTGTTGGCCACGATCAGGGCGACGTTGGGACCCGGGATCGCGATCAGGACGACGCAGGCGGCGACGAAGGCAAGATGGAGTTCGACCGTCATGGCCGAGGACTACAGCGGAATGAGCGCCGCGGCCAC
>MEMN01000223.1:7999-19012 GCA_001767945.1 Alphaproteobacteria bacterium RIFCSPHIGHO2_12_FULL_66_14
GATCGCGCGCGCGCCGCAGCCCAGCACCAGGATCTCGGTCGGCACCGGGGCGGCCTTGAGCGGCTCGAGGCTTTCCAGAGTCAGATCCTCGGCGCGCGTGACGTTCCACGCAGTGGTGGAGAGCGGGGCAACGAGCACCGGCTGGCGCCACTCGCGATCACTGATCAGGAAGCGGCCGGGGCCGTAGCTGCGAATGAGCTGGACCTGGGCCGGATCGGGCGCCGGCAGGGTCTTGTCGTCCGGCGCCCTGCCGCCTGGAGCGGGGCGCGGCGGGATCACGCCTTGGCCTTGGCGGCCTCTTCGTCGGCCGGCCGAAGTTGATCGGGCCTCAGGTTGAGGTAGACGAGCGCCGCGCAGGCGATCCAGACCGACGAATAGGTGCCGACGATCACGCCCCACAGCATGCCGACCGAGAAGCTGTAGAGAACAGGTCCGCCGAACAGGACCAGCGCCAACACCGCCACGAAGACGGTTCCCGACGTCATGAGCGTGCGAGACAAAGTTTCGTTGAGGCTGAGGTTGAGCAGGTCGATCAGGCCGAGCTTCTTGTAGCGCCGCATGTTTTCGCGCACGCGGTCGAAGATCACGACTGTGTCGTTGATCGAGTAGCCGGCGATGGTCAGCACCGCGGCGAGCGCGGTCAGGCTGAAATCGAGCTGCAGCAGGACGAAGATGCCGAGTGTCGTGATCACGTCGTGCAGCATGGCGATCAGGGCGCCGACGCCGAACTGCCATTCGTAGCGGAACCAGACATAGATCACGATGGCGGCCATCGTTGCCAGCACCGCCCAGATGCCGCTCACCATCAGTTCGTCGCCGATCTTCGGGCCGACCGATTCGGTGCCTCGAATTTCATAATTGGCGCCGATCGCGTCCTCGACCAGCTTGATCGCCACCTGCTGGCACCATTCGGCGCGCTGCTCCGGCGACATGTCGATCTTGGCGGTGCCCGTCGTGCCACGCGGCAGCTGACGCTCGACGATGGTGAGGCCGGCCCGGCTCACCGCATCGCGCCAACCGGCGCCGTCGAGCGCCGTGGGGGCGGTGAATTCGACATCGCCGGTGCCGGCTGGTCCCGGCCTGACCTGCCAGCCCGAACCGGCGCGCTTCTGCATCACACGCTGGGCGCCGGCCACGCATTGGGCATTGCCCTCCTGGCGCTGGACGCGGATCAGGACGGTGCTGGCCTCGCCGAACTCCTGCAGCGAGACCTCGCCGACGCCGAGGCCGCCCATGGTGGCGCGCAACGCATCGAGCTGGGCCACGCCCTGCTTGGCACGGACCTGCAGCGCGATGCCACCCTTGAAGTCGATGCCGAAATTCAAGCCCACGAAAATGACGGCCAGGATCGACACGACGTTGATCAGCGTCGACAGGATGAGGGCCGCCTTGCGCCAGCCGAGGAAGTCGAACTTCCTCTTGAAGGCGAACAGGTGAACGGGCTTCCACATGGCGGCGCCTCAGATCACGAGTTCGGTGGGACGCCGCCAGCGGACCCAGACCGAGAGCAGCATGCGGGTGAAGATCGTCGAGCTGAACATCGAGGTCAGCAGGCCGAGCGACAGGGTGGTGGCGAAGCCGCGGATCGGCCCGGAGCCGAAGCCGAACAGCAGCACGGCCGCGATCAGGGTCGTGAGGTTGGCGTCGATGATGGCCGACATGGCGCGCTCATAGCCGGTGGCGATCGAGCTGAAGGCCGAGCGGCCGAGCGCCTTCTCCTCGCGTACGCGCTCGTAGATCAGCACGTTGGAATCGACCGCCATGCCGACCGTCAATACGAGTCCCGCCATGCCCGGCAGGGTGAGCGAGGCGCCGAGGATAGACATGCCGGCGAAGACCATGAGGAGATTGACCAGCATGGCAAGGTTCGCGAACCCGCCGAACACCGGGCCGTAGGCCACGAACATGACGATCGCCACCAGGGCGGTGCCGACCAGCGCCGCCACGGTGCCGGCGCGGATCGCATCGGCACCGAGATCGGCGCCGACGGTGCTCTCCTGGATGATGGTGAGCGTCGCCGGCAGTGCGCCCGAGCGCAGCAGCAGCGCCTGCTCCTGCGTCTGCTGCGTGGTGAAGGTGCCGGTGATGATGCCGCTGCCGCCGCAGATCGCGCTCTGCACCACCGGGGCGCTGATGATCTCGCCGTCGAGCTGGATGGCGAGCCGCTTGCCGACGTTGGCACGGGTGGCGGCACAGAAGGCGCGGCCGCCGGCCGAATTGAAGGTAAAGCTGATGATCGGCCGGCCGCCCTGCTGCTGCTCGAAGGTGGCCTTGGCGTCGTCGAGATCCTCGCCGCCCACGACCACGCGCTTCAGCACCGGCAGGCACTGCGGCTGGTAGCGCCGACAGATCTGCTCGGGCGACATCCGGGGATTGGCCGCCTGGATATCCGCCCAGGCCTTGGGGTTGGTTCGCCGCAGGTCCTGCATGCCCTCGCGCGTCGGCACCAGGAAGGTGTTGGGCGGCAGCGTCGCCGGAATGTTCGCGCCGGCCGCCGCCACATCCTCGTTCACGAGATGGAACGTGAGCTTGGCCGTCTGGTTGATCTTGCGCTTGAGGTCGGTGGTGTCCTTGATGCCGGGCACCTGCAGCAGGATCCGTTCGTCGCCCTGGCGCACGATGGTCGGCTCGAGCGTGCCGGTCTCGTCGACGCGGCGGCGCAGGATCTCGATCGACTGGTCGATCACTTCCTTCTTGCGGCGGAACAGTTCCTGATCCGAGTAGGCGAGACGGATCGTGTCGCCGCTGCCCGACACCGCGAGCGACGGGTCGAGGGCGCGGATGGCATCGATCGCCTTGGTCCGCTGGGCCTCGTCGCGCAGGGTGACGATCAGGGCGCGGCCGGGCTCGACTGTGACGTCCTTGATGCCGACCTGCTGCTTGCGCAGGTCAGCGCGGACCGAGTCGGAGAGATTGGTCAGGCGCTCGGTGAGCACACTGCGCAGGTCGGCTTCCAGCAGGAAGTGGGCGCCGCCGCGCAGGTCGAGGCCGAGATTGATCCGATTCTGCGAATACCACTGCGGCAGCACGTCGAGAACGCCGGTCGGCAGCATGTTGGGCAGGGCGAACAGTCCCGACAGCACCGTGATGGCGATGATGACGATGGTCTGCCAGCGCGGAAGGTTGAGCATTCCGACCTACTTCTCCAAGCCGGTTCGGCTACTTCCTGCCGCCGAACAGGCTGCCGAGCAGACTCTTTCTCTCGCTCGCCGGCGGCGCCGGCGGCAGCATCGGCTTGTCGTCTTCGTCCGAGTCCTTGGCGCCGCGCACCGATTCGCCGCGGGTCAGGATGTCGGTGATGGTCTGCTTGACGATGCGAACCCGCACGCCGTCGGCAAGTTCCACCTGGAGTTCGTTGTCGGAGATCACCTTGGTGACCAGGCCGATGATGCCGCCGCCGGTGACGACGCGGTCGCCACGCTTGACGCCGGAGAGCATCTCGCGCTGGGCCTTCATTTTGGTCTGCTGGGGGCGAATCAGCAGGAAATAGAACACGACGAAGATGAGGATCAGCGGGAACAGCTGGACGAGGAAATCCCCGCTGCCGCCGCCCGTCGCCTGTGCCCACGCTGGGGAAATGAACATCTTCTGCTCCTGATCTTCCGGCCGTCGAAAAAGCGCGCGGACTATAGCGGTCCCGCCCCGCTTTGCAATGCAAGCGCGGAACGATATGGTCGCCCCCTTTCACGCGGCCGGCAATGATGGATCAAGACCTTAAAGCAACACTTTCACGCATCGCCGAAGCGCTCGACCGCCTCGCCCCTCCCCTCGCCCCGGGGGCCGACATCGGGGCGGCGGAAGCCTACGTCTGGCATGCGTCCGGCCACCGGCTCGAGGCCGTGCCCAAGGTCAACCGGGTCAGTCTCGAGCTCCTGATGGGGGTCGACCGCCAGAAAGAGACCCTGCTCGAGAATACCCGGCGCTTCGCCAAGGGGCTGCCGGCGAACAACGCGCTGCTGTGGGGCTCACGGGGCGCGGGCAAGAGTTCGATCGTGAAGGCCGTCCATGCTCATGTGAACCGTGAGCTCGGCGGCCCGCCGGGACCTCTGGCGCTGGTCGAGATCCACCGCGAGGACATCCCCTCCCTGCCGGCGCTGCTGTCGAAGATCCGTAGTTCGGCTCGCCGCTTCCTGGTGTTCTGCGACGACCTCTCCTTCGACGGCCAGGATGCGGCCTACAAGTCCCTGAAGGCGGTGCTCGAGGGCGGCATCGAGGGCCGGCCGGAGAATGTGGTCTTCTATGCCACCTCCAACCGCCGCCACCTGATGCCGCGCGACATGATCGAGAACGAACGCTCGACCGCGATCAACCCGTCGGAAGCGGTCGAGGAGAAGGTCTCGCTGTCGGACCGCTTCGGCCTCTGGCTCGGCTTCCACAACGCCGACCAGGATACGTTCTTCGCGATGATCGAGGGCTACGCCGCCTACTACAAGCTCGGCGTACCGGCGGAGATGCTGCGCAAGCAGGCGGTCGAATGGTCGGTCACGCGCGGCTCGCGCTCGGGGCGCGTCGCCTGGCAGTTCATCCAGGAAGTGGCGGGCGAGCTCGGCAAGAAACTGGAGTAGCCATGGAGCAGCGGCGGTGAGCGGGCCCGAAGACGTGCTGTTCTCGCCGGCGGTCAAGGCGGAGCAGATGCGTCTCGGATCGCGTGCCCAGTTCGAGGGACGCGCGTGGAAGTCGGAGATCACCGACGACCTGCGGCAATTCCTGGCGGCGATCGACACCTTCTTCTTCGCCACGGCCAGCGCCGACGGACGCCCCTACGTCCAGCACCGCGGCGGACCGGCGGGCTTCCTGAAGCCGATCGGCAGCCACATGCTGGCCTTCGCCGATTTCGCCGGCAACCGGCAGTACATCACGCTCGGCCATCTCAAGGAGAACGACCGCGCCCACATCTTCATTCCGCACTTCGCCACCCAGCAGAGACTGAAACTCTGGGGCCGCGCCCGTGTGATCGAGGACGACCTCGAACTGATGGAGCGGCTGGTCGACACTTCTTATAAGGCGAAGCCGCAGCGCGCGATCGCCTTCCGGATCGAGGCCTGGGACATCAATTGTCGCCAGCACATCATGGCACGCTACAGCGAGGCCGAGATCGCACCGGCTGTGAACCAGCTCACGCAGCGGATCAAGGAGCTGGAAGACGAAGTGGCACGGCTGAAGGGCGGTTGATCGGCACGAAACTTGCGGTTGGACGCACCATGAAGATTCTCGTCGCAAATCCCAACACCTCCACCGGAGTCACCGACCGGCTGGTCGCTGCCGGCAAGCTCGTCGCCAGTCCGGGAACGGACCTTCTCGCCATGACCGCGCCGCGCGGCGTGCCCTACATCGCCACCCGAGCCGAAGCGGCCATCGGCAGCGCGGTGATGCTGGAGATGCTGGCTGAGCGACGTGGCACCTTCGATGCCGCCATCGTCGCGGCCTTCGGCGACCCGGGCCTGGGCGGCGCGCGCGAACTGTTCGATTTCCCGGTGGTCGGCATGGCCGAGGCGGCGATGCTGGTCGCCTGTACGCTCGGCCGCAGGTTCGCCATCGTGAGCTTCGCCAAGGCGCTCGAGCCGTGGTTCGCCGAGATCGTGGAATGGCATGGACTCTCCGGCCGTTGCGCCGCCATCCGCATGCTCGACGAGGCGTTCCAATCGATTGACGATGTGCAGAACGAGAAGGAACAGGTGCTGGTCGATCTCGCCCTCCACACGGTCAAGAATGACGGCGCCGATGTCGTGATCCTGGCCGGTGCACCGCTCGCCGGCCTCGCCAACAGGATCCGGGAGCGCGTGCCGGTGCCGCTGGTCGACGGCATCCAGGCCGCTGTCACGATGGCCGAGGGGCTGGTGAGGCTGAAGCCGCGCAAGGCGACCGCCGGCACCTATCGCCGGCCGGCGGCCAAGGACTCGAAGGGTCTCTCGTCGGCGCTCGCCGATGTCATAGGTCATCGAGATGCGTGATCTGAAAGGCTATGGCCGTACGCCGCCCGACCCGAAGTGGCCCGGCGGCGCGCGGGTCGCCGTCTCGTTCGTGATCAACTTCGAGGAAGGCGCCGAGATGTCGCTGTCTTCGGGCGATCCCCACAACGAGAAGGTCTACGAGGTCACCGACGAGGTCGTGGGTGTTCCCGACCGCTGCATGGAATCGCACTTCGAATACGGCACCAAGGCCGCCTGGTGGCGGGTCGCCGACGCGCTGCATCGGCTCGGCGTGCCCGTTACCGTCAGTACCTGCGGGATGGCGGCGCAAGTGTCGCCGTGGCTGATCGAGGACGCGGTGAAACGCGGCCACGAGATCGCCTGCCATGGCTGGCGCTGGGAGAAGCACGCCCACATGGAGGAAGCTGCCGAGCGCGCGGCGATCGCCAAAACCGTGCGCGTGCTGACGGAGACGGCGGGTACGCGTCCGGTCGGCTGGCACACGCGCTCCACCCCCTCGCCCAACACGCGGCGCCTGCTGATCGAGGAAGGTGGCTTCCTCTACGACAGCGACGACTACTCCGACGACCTGCCGTTCTTCGTCGAGCTGGGCGGCAAGCGGCACGTCGTGGTGCCCTACAGCTTCGACACCAACGACATGCACTACCACCAGGGCTTCCACCGCTTCGTGACGGCGCGCGACTTCGCCGACTACACGACGGACGCCTTCGACACCCTGTGGGCCGAGGGCGAGCGTTCGCCGAAGATGATGTCGATCGGCCTACATCTGCGCATGATTGGCCGGCCCGGCCGCATCGCTGCGCTCGACCGCATCGTGTCGCACATGAAAGCGAAACGTGGCGCGTGGTTCGCCACCCGCCGGCAGATCGCCGAGCACTGGCTGGCGCGGTTCTAGGCCTTCTTCGACCGCACGATCTTGATGGTCGAGGTGGCGTGGACGATCAGCCGGCCCTTCTCGTCCTTGAGGTCGCCGTCGAGGAAACCGACCGAGCCGCCCCAGCGCATCACACGGCCCTCGGCGAACACCACACCCGGCCCCATCGCCTCGAAGAAGCTGATCTTCAGCTCAAGGGTTGGCACGGCGACCGCGAGCTTGCCCTTGGCGATGGCGGCGTTGGCCATCGCGGTGTCGACCATGCCGGTGAGGAAGCCACCCTGGCAGATGCGGCCGTGCGAATGGCAGAAGGCCGGTACGATCTCGAACCGGAAGCGGCAGGTGCCGCGCGCCGAATCGAGGTCGATGATCTCGCCGTTCAATGTCTTCACCGCTTCCGGTGGATCGGCGCGCAGGCGCTCGAGCAGGTCGGAGTCGCTCAGCGAATGGTTGGCGAGATGCTGGAAGTCGGGATGGGCTGAATTCATCGCGGCCGGACTATAACGAACGCGCGCCGCTCCGCACCTTCTCCAGCAACCCTATGAGGGTGCGTGTTTCGGCGGTCGAAAGACGCGAGCCGATGCGCCTTTCGTGTGCCCGCACCAAACCGGTGAATCGCACGAGCGCCTTGTCGCCGGAGGGCGTCAGCGCCAGCGCATGCGTCCGCCCGTCGGTGGGCGAGCGCCGCCGCACCAGCAGGCCGCGCGCCTGCAGGCGGTCGAGGATCGGCACCAGGGTCGAGCGGTCGATGCCCAGCGCCCGCGCCAACGCCATCTGGCTGAGGCCGGTGTTGCGGGCCACGAGGACCAGCAGGCCGAATTCCCCGGGGGTGAGCGCGGCGCCCGCCGTCTGGAAGGTTGCGGCGAAGTCGGCGAACACCGCCGACTGCGCGCGGCGCAGCACGTAGCCCAGCAGCGTCGGCAGGACGCCGCGATCAAGTTTCGGGGAGGTTGGCTTGGCGGGTGGACGGCCCATGATGCGAGTGGTAAACGGCGATTGTTTGGGGATCAAACAAATTCTCGCGCACATTTCCCGATGAGCTTCAAAGTCCGTATCGCCCAGGCCGACCGCACCATCGACGTGCCGACCGGCGCCACCATCCTGGAGACCGCCCTCGACGCCGGCATCTCCTATCCTTTCGGCTGCCAGTCCGGCAACTGCGGCGCCTGCAAGTCGCACCTCGTCAAGGGCGAGGTGACGATGGAGGGCTACTCCGAGTTCGCGCTCTCTGACGAGGAGAAGGAGCGCGGCCTGATCCTGGCGTGCCGTGCCGTGCCCTGGGAGGAATGCGAGGTCGCCTGGCTCGAGGAGGACGACCTGGTCGTCCATCCTCGCCGCGTGCTGGCCTGCAAAGTCGTCGGGCTTGACGATGCGACACACGACATCAAGCGCGTCCGGCTGGAGATCGTCTCGGGTGGTCCCTTCGATTTCTCCGCCGGCCAGTTCGCCTCCGTCACCTTCGACGGCTGCCCGCCGCGCGACTATTCGATGGCCAACGTCCCGGGCGATCCGATCCTGGAATTCCACATCCGTCGCACGGTTGGCGGCGCCACCAGCCTCCATGTCGCCGGCAAGCTCAAGGTCGGCGACAGCGTGCGAGTGGAGGGGCCGTTCGGTGCCTCGTACCTGCGCGAGACCCACCGCGGTCCGATCATCGCCGTCGCCGGCGGCTCGGGCATGGCACCGATCAAGGCGATCGTCGAGCGCGCCGTGCAGAAGAGCCTGCCGCAGCACATCTATTTGTATTTCGGCGTCCGCACGGAGCGCGACCTCTACCTGCACGACCATTTCAAGGCGCTGGCCGATCGGTACAAGAACCTGCATTTCATTCCGGTGCTGAGCGAAGGCGACGGCATGACCCGGCGCTGCGGCCTGGTCCACGACGCCGTGGCCGCCGACTTCGACGAAGTCGACGGCTGCAAGGCCTACCTTGCCGGGCCGCCGGTCATGGTCGAGGCCGCGACGAAGCTTCTCGAACGGCGCGGCATGCGCCGGATCGACGTCCATGCCGATGCCTTTTACACCGCGGCCGAAATGGCCAGCGCCGCCAAGAAAACGGGAGCGCAACAATGACCGGACTGTTGGAAGGACGCGCCGCCATCGTCACCGGCGCCGGCCGTGGCATCGGCCGCGCCATCGCCGAGGCACTTGTGGCCGAGGGCGCGAAAGTAATCGTGGCCGACAACGGCGCCTCGATATCAGGCGATGACGGCGATCCCGAGATCGCGCGCGAGGCCGCCAAGGCGCTCGGCAAGAATGCCGTGGCCTTCAGCGAAAGCGTCGCCTCGCCGGGTGTTGCCAGGCAACTCGTCGACATGGCCGTGAAGCAGTTCGGCGGCATCGACATCATCGTGAACAATGCCGCGATCCTGCGCGATGCCTTCGTCTTCCGCGCCGATCCGCGCGATTGGGATGCAGTGATCCGCACCAACCTCTCGGCCGCCTTCTACCTGATCAATGCCGCCTCGGGCGTCATGCGCGAGCAGGGCAAGTCGGGCCGCGGTGGCAAGGACGGCTACGACTGGGGCCGCATCGTCAACATCGTCTCGTCGGCCGGCCTTTACGGCAATCTCGGCCAGGCGGCCTACGCCAGCGCCAAGGCAGGCCTCTTCGGCCTCACGCGCGTCACCGCCATGGACCTCGCGCGCGCCCAGATCACGGCCAATGCCGTGGCACCGTTTGCGAGGACGCGTGTCACGGACATCATCCAGCCGGCCAACGAGGCACAGAAGACCTATAAGGAGCGGGCCCTCAAGATCGGCGCGCATCACGTCGCCAACGTCGTGACGGCGCTCTGTTCGCCGGCCGGCAAGGCCATCACCGGCCAGCTTCTGGGCGTGCGCGGCCGCGAGGTCTTTCTGTTCGCCCAGCCGCGTCCTGTCGCCACGCTGGAAGCAGGCGCGCCCGCGACACTCGCACAGGATCTGGTCGCCAAGTTGGGGCCGAAATTCACCGACCTCACGACCGATCTCGAAGCCTTCAACACCGAACCTCTCGTCTGAGGAGACCAGCCATGACCGATATCGTCGTGAAGACCGTGGAAGAGCTGAAGGATGCGCCTGCGGAGTATCGCGAGGCTGTCTCGAAGCTCGTCATCAGCCATGCCATCAACGAACTCTACGGCGCCCAGGTGTTCGACGAGCCGGCCATCGCCTATGCGCCGACGCCCTACGCCAAATGGCTGACCTGCCGCGTGGCGATGGAGGAATATGGCCATCACGTGCGCTTCAAGCAGCTCGGCGTGCAGATGGGCATTCCCGAGGAGCGCATGGTGCCGGGCGCGGGCAAGAAGCCGCTGTCGATCTTCGCATTCCCGCTGAAAACCTGGGAAGAGTTCGTCGCCATCAAGTTGCTGGCCGACCTCGCCGAGATCCTGCAGGTCGAGGACCTCCTGCACTGCACCTTCCATCCGCTGCGCAACCTCGCGCGCGCGACCATGCCGGAGGAGCGCTTCCACGCCCAGTTCGGCGAGGACTTCTCCGCCGAGCTCGTGAAGACGCCCGAAGGCAAGGCGCGGCTGCAGGCGGCCGTGAACGAATACTATCCCTACCTGCCGTCCTTCTTCGGCGGCTCGAAGTCGAAGAACAACGAGATCTTCCGCAAGTGGAAGATCAAGCAGCGCACCAACGACGAGATGCGCCAGGACTATGTGAGGCGCGCCACCGAGGTGGCCGCCAAGTACGGCCTTACCCTGCCGGAGATCCGGCAGGCGGCGTGAGCGCCACGACGTGAACGGGGTCGTCGACCTGCCCGGCCAGCGGCTCGAGACGCTGCGGGCCGAGGTTCGCGCGGCGTCATGGTTCGCAGCCCTCGGCGAACCTCTCACCGAAGGCGACTGCGTTGATGCGGCGGCGTACAGCGCGGCGCTGGGTCTCGGCACGATCGAGATCGGCCAAGCGCGCGATTGGCCGGACGCCGAATGCCTCCTGAAGTCGCCCGACTGGACGCCCGCATGGTGGGATCGTGAAGAAGCCCTGCGACGGGCGCTGCTTGCCGAGGCCGAGGCGCACTATCCGGAGCGCGCCCTCTGGTCGTCGCTGACCGAACTCACGACGGAGGCCGGCGATCTGGTGCACGGCAAGGCCGCGACCGCCGCGGCGCGCATGGGCAGGGCCGCCGCTGCCTCCATCCACGTCGCTGCCGGTGCGGCATCGCAGGCGGTCTATCATCTGGCGCTGGCGAGGCTCGCCGAGCAGCCCGCCTCGCCCT
>MEMN01000223.1:19046-30778 GCA_001767945.1 Alphaproteobacteria bacterium RIFCSPHIGHO2_12_FULL_66_14
AGCGGGCCGGCATTGCTGTTCGCGCACGGCTTGGGCGGCAATCACTTGAGTTGGTGGCAGCAGGTCGCGCACTTCGCGCCACGCTATACTTGTGTCGCCTTCGCTCATCGCGGCTTCGCGCCGTCCGACGCCGTCGCCGGCGGCCCCGATCCCGCCGACTATACCGGCGACCTCGCCGCCCTGATCGACCATCTGGAATTTCCCGACGTGCGCCTGATCGGCCAGTCGATGGGCGGCTGGACGATGCTGGAGTATGCGATCGCCCATCCGCTCCAGGTGAAGGCACTGGTGCTGAGCTCGACCTCCGGCACCCTTGACCGCCGCGGCTGCGATCCGTCGGGTGGCAAGCAGTACGATGCATGGCTGAAGGGCGCCGAAGACAAGCTCGAAAAGGGTGCCGCCAACGGCATTCATCCGGCAATGGGCGCCCGCGCGGCGCAACGTTCGCCGGCGCTGCACCTTCTCTATCGCAGCATCGACGAGATGGCAGGCATTCTCGACAAGGACAGGCTGAGGGCCGGCCTTCGCCGCACGGCGACCCGGACCACGGTCGACATGCGAGGCTTCACTGTGCCGACTCTTCTGATCGCCGGCGGCGAGGACGTGGTCTTTCCGCCCTTCCTGGCAAGCGCCATCGCGGCAACCCTGCCCTGCGGCGAATCTGCCCTGATGCCCGACGCCGGCCACTCGCCATATTTCGAGCAGGCCGCTACGTTCAACGGGCTGGTCGAGGCGTTTCTCGCGCGCCAGCAGTAGGAGGAAACGTTGTCCCAGGACAACCCGCGAATAGCCATTCTCGGCTTCGCCATCGAATGCAACAGGTTCTCGCCCGTCACCACCGCCGCCGATTTCGAGCAGGACGTCGATATCCGTGGCAACCGTATCGTGAGCGAAGCACGTTCCGGCGCGTCGATCACCATGCCGGATCTGCCCGGCTTCTTCACCGAGATGGATCGCACCGGCGACTGGACGCCGGTGCCGCTCCGCGTGGCGCTCGCCCAGCCGGGTGGGCCGGTCGAGGAAAGCTTCTTCCGCGATTTCCTGCGCGAGATCGAGGCAGGCCTCAAGGCCGCTCTGCCGCTCGACGCGGTATTCGTCTCGAGTCATGGCGCGGCGCTGGCCCAGGGAACCGACGATCCCGACGGCGATCTGTTCGAGATCGTGCGCCGCGTCGTCGGACCGGATATCCCTGTGGTCGCCGTGTTCGATCTGCACGCCAACGTCTCGCGCAAGATGATCGACAATCTCTCGGTTTTCGTCGGCTACCTCGAGAATCCGCACACCGACATCTACGAGCGCGGTGTCGAGGCGGCCAAGCATATGCGCGAGTGTCTTGGCGGCGCGAAGACGGCGATCGAAATGGTCAAGGTGCCGATCGTGGCGCCGCAGATCTCGTTGCTCACCGCCAAGGGCCCCTATGCCGACCTCATAAAGTACGGCCAGACGAAGGTCGGCGGCGACATCCTCAATGTTTCGGTGATGGCGGGCTTCGCCTACAGCGACAGCCCGAAGAACGGCCTCACCGCGGTCGTCACGGCACGCAACGGCAATCGCCGGGCCGCCGCCGACCTCTCGCTCGACATCGCCAAACGCGCCTGGGGCACCAAGGAACGCTTCAAGCGCGCAATGATGTCGCTCGGCGATGCTGTCCAGCTCGCCGTCTCGGTCGGTCGCGACCGCCGCCGCAAGCCGATCATCCTGGCCGATGTCGCCGACAATCCCGGTGGTGGCGGGCGCGGCAACACGACTTATCTGCTGCGTGCCATGAAGAGTGCCGGGGCGCAGCATGTCTTCTTCGGCGTGTTCAATGATGCGGCGCTCGCCGCCAAAGCCCACCAGCTCGGCGAGGGCGCGATCTTCACCGCCTCGTTCAACACCGAGGAGCACCAGGAATTCTCCCTGCCGTTCGACTGTCAGGCCAAGGTCGTGAAGCTGTCGGACGGACGCTATGTCGGCCGCCGCGGCGTGCTGAAGAACGTCTCGTCAGACATGGGACCCTCGGTGCTGCTCGATCTCGGCGGCATCCAGATCGTGGTCATCAGCCATCGCTGCCAGTGCATGGACCCACGGCAGTTCGAGATGTTCGGCCTGGACATCGCTCAGGCGCGAGTCGTGATCGTCAAGAGTCGCGGCCATTTCCGCGGCGGCTTCGACGAGTTCTTCAAGCCCGACCAGATCTACGAAGTCGACTGCCCAGGCCTGACGTCGCCGGTGCTGACGAACTTCACTTGGACCAAGCTGCCACGGCCGGTCTATCCGCTCGATGACGAGACGACTTGGACGCCGCCTGTCGCGTGACGGCGGTCACTTGTCCGGCAGCGGGATAAATTCGGAATCGCCCGGCACCATTGCGAAGCGGCCGTCGCGCCAGTCGACCTTGGCGGCTTCGATGCGTTCCTTGGTCGACGACACGAAGTTCCACCAGATGTGCCGCGGGCCGTCCATCACGGCACCGCCCAGCAGCATCAACTTGGCGCCACCCGCGCCCGCGACGAGATCGACCGTCGGACCGGCAGCCAACACGACGAGGTCGCCCACAGCCAGCGCACGATCGCCGATGATGGCGGATCCGTCGGCCACGTAGATCGCACGCTCGGCATGCTCGGGCGAAACGGCGAGCCTCGCGCCCGCCGGTAGTTCCGCACCGACATAGAAGATCGGCGAAAAGTGCGTCGTCGGCGCCGTGCGCCCGGCATAGGTGCCGACAATCAGACGAAGCGCCGCGTCCCGATCGTGCCAGGCCGGCAGTCTGGCGGCCTCGACATGCTCGAACGCCGGCGCCGTCTCCTCGTGCGTCTTGGGCAGGGCCACCCAGGTCTGGACGCCATGCATGCGGAAGCCAGTGGCGCGCATCTCCGGCTCGGTACGCTCGCTATGGACGATGCCGCTGCCCGCCGTCATCCAGTTGACGTCGCCCGGCTTGATCGGCTGCGCAAAGCCCAGGCTGTCGCGATGAAAGATGCCGCCATCGAACAGATAGGTGACGGTGGCGAGGCCGATGTGCGGATGTGGCCGCACCTCCATGCCGCCGCCCGGCGGCACGTCCATCGGGCCGAAATGGTCGAGGAAGATGAACGGCCCGACCATGCGGCGCTTCACACTCGGCAACACACGCCGCACGGCAAAGCCGCCGCCCAGATCGTGCGCCCGGCCCTGAATCAGCAGCTCGATCGGATCGGCCATCTTGCTCTCCTTCAATGTTTGTGCTGCAAACAATTCGCCATGGCCATCCGCGACCTTTCACCGTTCTTCGCACCTCGCAGCGTCGCTGTCGTGGGCGCCGGCGAGCGGTCGACGTCGTCCGGCGGAGCGATCATGCAGATGTTGCGCCAAGCCGGATATGGCGGTCGCGTGGTGCCGGTCAATCCCAAGGGCGGCACGATCTTCGGTTACGACTCGGTGACCTCGATCGGCGCCATCGACCCGCCGGTCGACCTCGCCGTCATCGTCATTCGTCCCGACGCCATTCTCGAGGCTGTGCGCGAGGCGGCCGACCGCGGCATTCGCAATCTGCTCATCCTGCCCGGCGGTTTCGCTGAAGCTGGCCCGGTCGGCGTCGCGCGCAACGAGGCGCTGCTGAAGCTCGCAGCCGACCGCGGCCTCACCATCGCCGGGCCGAACTGTGCCGGCGTGATCCATCTCGATCCGGCGTGGCGCTTCGCCGCCACCTTCCTGCGTGACCTGCCGCCCGGCGGCGCGGCCGGCGCCGACAACGGCCTCGCCTTCATCTCCCAATCCGGGGCGCTCGCCGAGGAGTTCATCGACAAGGCCAATGCCCGCAACCTGCCGCTGATGTCGGTGGTTTCGGTCGGCAATGCCGTCCATCTCGGCGTCGAGGACTACCTCGCCTGGCTGGGCGATCGCCCGGAAATCGGCGCGGCCCTGCTCTATGTCGAATCGATCGAGGATCACGAGCGCTTCCGCCGCGTCGCCCGCGCCGTGGCTGCCATCAAGCCGGTAATCGCCCTGTTTGGCGGCCGGACCGAGATCGGCGGCCGGGCGGCCTCGGCGCATACCGGTGCCGTCGCCAACGACGATGCCGCCATCGATGCTTTCTGCACCTCCTGCGGCATCGTCCGGGTGGAGAGCCTGCGCCGGCTACTGCTGGCCGGCAAGGCATTCGGCCGCTTCCCGCGAGGCTTGGGCAAGCGGGCGCTGATCCTGTCCAATTCGGGCGGCCCCGGCGTGCTCTGCGCCGACCGGGCCTCGCTGGAGGGGTTGGACCTCGGCCCTCTGCCGACCGCCATGGCCGAGGTATTGCGTCAGCAGTTGCCGCCGGAAGCCTCCGTCGCCAACCCGATAGATCTGCTCGCCGACGCCCGGGAAGACCGTTTCGGCCTCGCCTTCGAAGCGGCCATGAACCACGCCGCCCAAACCTATGACATGGTCATGATGATCCATGTCGTGCCGTTCATGGTCGACGCCGCCCCAGTGATCGCCCGGCTGGCCGACCTCGCCGCCACCGCCCGGCTGCCCTTGCTTCACAGCATGATGGGGACCTTGCCCGCCAAGGCCGAATGGTTCGCCACCATGGAGCGTGCCGGCGTCCCGATGTTCAACGATGTCGAGGAGATGGCAGAGGCTGCCGGCCTCCTGGCAAGCTATCCCGCACTGCGGGAGACCCTCCGTATCGCTGATCCGTCTCCTGCGACCATTCGCGACCGGCGTCGGCACTAAAGGCAAAAAGTCGTTCGACAACAGCCAGTTAGTGACATTGCACGGGTGTTGCATTTTTGCAACTTTTTGTTGGACTTGTGGATAGTCGGTAGCCAGTATCGCCCGAAGCGAGGCATCGCGGGGGGCGCCGACCGGGGGAGGTCGGTGATTTCGTTGATTGGCCTCCAAGATAGTTTGTTGAGTTCAATGGATCGGGAGAGGCGGATGGCGTCAATGACAACGCGTGACGAGCGCGCCCAGCGCTGGCGAACCGTCCGCACCCTCATAGCCGCCACCCTTGCCGTTTCCACATTTCAGCTTTTCTGCGCCGCCGGGTCGATCGCCCAGGTCAAGGCGCCCACCAAGAAGCAGCTCCGCGCGCCCGCCAAAGCCCCCCCCACCGCCGACATTCAGCCCTTTTCCATCGGCAGCGACGGCTCCGTCGTCGAACAGCTCGCCAGCCTCAAGGTCGACCCTGCGGATGCCCAAGCCGCGGCTGATGCTGTCCGCAAGGCATTGGGTCAACCCGACGTGAAAGTCGCCAGTTCCGGGCGTGCCACCCTGGCATCCCTGGGTGCCAACAAGCCCAAACGTCTGGTGGCGTTGCAGCTCTTTTCCGCCAGCTCTCTGGCCGTCGAACTCGAGCGGACGGCGGACGGGACGTTCGGTTTCAAGCTCGCCCCCGGCGCCACCGAGAACGATGATCAGCGAGTCTCCACCGTCCCCAGCACGACATCGGCCATCGGCCCCGGCGCCCGGTCGCTCGTAGCCGGCTCGGTAACTCTCGTGAAAGTCAGCAGCGCGACGCTGGCCTCCAGCCTGGCGCCGGCCGGCGCCAGCTCGGCGACACTCTCGGAACTGACCCGGGCGCTGTCTGGCTTCGCACCTGCCGCCGCGAAGGTCGAAGTCCTCCAAGGCCGTACCGTCGATGGTGCGCCACGCATTCTTCTTGCCAGCCTCGGCGACGGGCAGAACAAGCAATCCTTCTGGTGGTTCGCGCCGCCCGACCAGCCCGAAGGCTGGTTCGACGAGCAAGGCCGCCGGCTGGGCGGAACCGCCCTCACCGATCCGCGGCCGGGGGCCCGCATTTCGTCGCCGTTCGGTATCCGCCGCTACTATGGCCGCAAGAGCGGCGGCGGCTTCCACAACGGCATCGACTTCGAGGGCAAGACCGGCGAACCGATCCATGCCGCCGCCGATGGCGTGATCAGCCATCAGGGCTGGTACTTCAACTACGGCCGGACGGTGAAGATCAGCCACGCCGACAATTTCGAGTCGCTCTACGCCCACATGTCGCGCTTTGCCAACGGCATGGGTCCAGGTAGCCGCGTCCGGAAGGGCGACCTGATCGGCTATGTCGGCTCGACCGGCCGGTCGACCGGCTCACACCTGCATTTTTCCGTGATCGTGAACGGCAAGTTCGTCGATCCTGCGCCCTACGTTTCCCAGAAGGGCGGCAACGGCACGTTGAACGGCGAGGCGCTCGTCGCCTATCGCCAGTGGCAGCAGGAAGTCCGGCGTGCAGGCAGCAGCAGGGGCTCGCGGTCGGAAGACCAGAAGTTCCCCGGTCTGCAGGGCGCCGACCCGTGGTCGCGCAACCCGTTTTCCACCCAGGGCTCGGATCGTCTCTGATCGGCTACCAGAGGGCGAACTGCCGATCGGCCGAAGCGGCGACGTTGCGCTGGCGCGTTTGATCGCCTACGAATTGCACCATCGCCCATGAACGGCCAGACCAAAGAGGCCGGTTGGGTGTCAGAGGCAACCACGAGGGAAGGACCATAATGTTCAACAAACTTACCGCCGCCGGTATCGCCGCGGCCACGCTGATCGGTGCCGCAGGGGCGGCGCACGCCGGCAAGGAACTCGACGCCATCAAGGCCCGCGGCGCGCTGATCTGCGGCGTCGGCACCGGCACCGCCGGCTTCAATCTGGCCGACAGCCAGGGCAAGTGGCGGGGCTTGAACGTCGATGTGTGCCGCGCCGTGGCGGCCGCCATCTTCGGCGACGCCGAGAAGGTCAAGTACGTGCCGCTGACCGCGCAGCAGCGCTTCACCGCCCTGCAGTCGGGCGAAGTCGACCTGCTCAGCAACAACACGACCTGGACCCTGACGCGCGACACCGCGCTCGGCTTCGACTTCACCGGCGTCACCTACTACGACGGCCAGGGCTTCATGGTGAACAAGAAGCTCGGCGTGAAGAGCGCCAAGGAACTGAACGGCGCCACGGTCTGCGTCGCGCCGGGCACGACCACCGAGCTCAACCTCGCCGACTATTTCCGCGCCAACAAGATGCAGTTCAAGCCGGTGGTGATCGAGAAGGCTGACGAGATCCGCGCCGCCTTCTTCGCCGGCCGCTGCGACGTCTACACCACCGACGCCTCGGCACTCGCCGCGGTGCGCGTGGCCAACGTGCCGGCCCCGCAGAAGGCCGAGGACTACATCGTGCTACCGGAGATCATCTCCAAGGAGCCGCTCGGTCCGGTGGTGCGCCACGGCGACAACCAATTCGGCGACATCGTGACGTGGTCGCTGTTCGCCATGCTCGAGGCCGAGGAGTACGGCATCGACTCCAAGAACGTCGACCAGATGCTGAAGAGCGACAACCCGACGATCAAGCGCATCCTCGGCGTCACGCCGGGCATGGGCAAGGCGCTCGGCCTCGACGAGAAGTGGGTCTACAACATCATCAAGCAGGTCGGTAACTACGGCGAGAGCTTCGACCGCAACATCGGCAAGGACAGCATCCTCAAGATCGATCGCGGCGTGAACAAGCTGTGGACGAAGGGCGGCCTGCAGTACGCCCCACCAATCCGCTGATCGGCAATCCGCCAGCGACTGGCAAGACCACGGCAGGCCGCCGCCCGAAAGGGCGGCGGCCTTTATCTTTTGCCGGTTGCCAGCTTCGTCGCCAGCGCCGAGACTTTCTGTTGGGGAAAAGTCGGGGAGCACCATGCGCAACACGGTCTTGGCAGCGGCGATAGGCCTTGCAGCGATTCTACCGACCCATCGCGCGGAGGCCGGACCAACGCTTGATGCCGTCAAGGCGCGCGGGCAGCTCGTCTGTGGCGTCGCGGCTACTGCCCAGGGCTTCTCCAGCGTCGACGACAAGGGAAAGTGGAGCGGACTCGGCGTCGATCTCTGCCGCGCTGGCGCCGCCGCGATCTTCGGCGACGCCCAGAAGGTGGAATTCGTCCCGCTCGATGCCGCCAAGCGCTTTCCCGCCCTGCAGAGCGGAGAGGTCGACGTGCTGGCGTCCAATTCGACCTTCACCCTGACACGCGACACTGCGCTGGGAGTCGATTTTGCCGGCATCTACTACTATGACGGCCAGGGCTTCCTGGTCGCCCGAAAGCTCGGCAAACGGACGACGAAGGACCTGAACGGCGTCTCGATCTGCTTGCAGCCCGGCACCACGACGGAAGCCAACGTCGTCGACTATTTCCAGAAGAACAAGATGGCCTTCAAGGTGTTGCCCTTCGACAAGGTCGAGGACATGCGCAAGGCGTTCTTCGACGGCAAGTGCGACACGCTGACCGCCGACCTGTCGAACCTCTATGCGACCCGCGTCGCCTACGCACCAAATCCGAACGATTTCCTCGTCCTGGCGCAGGCGATCTCCAAGGAACCCCTGGCTCTGGTGGTGCGCCACGGTGACAATCAGTTCGCCGACATCGTGCGCTGGTCGCTGTTCGCCATGATCGAAGCCGAGGAGTATGGCATCACCTCGAAGAACGTCGACCAGGCGGCGGCAATGGACCATCCACTGCTCAAGCGAATGCTTGGCGTCACGCCTGGCATGGGCAAGGCGCTCGGAGTCGACGAGAAATGGGCTTACAACATCATCAAACAGGTCGGCAACTATGGCGAGGCGTTCGACCGCAATGTCGGGCCCAACTCCCCGCTCAAGATTCCCCGTGGCCTCAACATGCTGTGGACGCAAGGCGGACTGCAGTACGCACCGCCAATCCGCTGAGCCGCCTTGCAAATCGGCTGTTAAGGTGAGCAAAAACCGGACCACGGTGGCGCCGGTTTGACAGGTTGCAAGTGCGGAATTCCCACTTACACTGACCGCAACATCGATCGAGCGAGGCACGCGGAGCAACCGCGGCAGACAGGGGGACTAGCGTATGGCAGTCGAGGCACTCGGCTCCACGCCGCGCGTGAGGGTAGTACCTTGGAACGACCCGGTCGTCCGTGGCTGGGTCTTCCAGATCGTGGTTGTCGGTCTCGTTGGAGCGCTTGCCTGGTATCTCGTCAGCAATACCATGGACAACCTCGCGCGCCAGAAGATCGCGAGCGGCTTCGACTATCTCGGACGCGAGGCCGGCTTCGAGATCGGCGACACCATGATCGAGTACTCGCCGGCCAGCACCTATGCCCGCGCCATCTGGGTCGGCATCCTCAACACGCTGCGGGTTGCCGTCCTCGGCATCATCCTCAGCACCATCCTCGGAACGTTTCTCGGCATCGGCCGGCTGTCGCCCAACTGGCTGCTGTCCAAGATCTGCGAATGGTACGTCGAGGGCTTCCGCAACGTGCCGCTGCTGCTGTGGCTGTTCCTCTTCTACAAGTTGATCAGCGAGGCCTTTCCCGGCCCGCGGCAGGCGATCAGCACGCTGTGGGGTTCGGTATTCCTGAGCAACCGCGGACTCTACTTCCCGGTACCGATGGCCGACCCGATCCACAAGTGGATGGCTGTCGCGCTGCTGGTCGGGATCCTTGGCGCGATCATGCAGCATCGCTGGGCCAAGAAGCGCCAGGAAGCAACCGGCCAGCCCTTCCCGTCGATCTCGGCGGGCATCGGCGTCGCGCTCGGCATGCCGATCGCCGTCTGGCTGGCGGCCGGCGCGCCGAGTTCCATGAGCTGGCCGGCCCTCAAGGGCTTCAACTTCGAGGGCGGCACGGTGATCCAGCCGGAATTCACCGCACTGCTGGTCGGCCTGGTGCTCTACACATCGGCATTTGTGGCCGAGATCGTGCGCTCGGGCATCCTCGCCCTGCACAAGGGACAGAGCGAGGCGGCGGCGGCGCTCGGCCTGTCGCGCGGCCAGGCGATGCGGCTCGTGCTGCTGCCCCAGGCATTGCGCGTGATCGTGCCGCCGATGACCAGTCAATTCCTCAACATCACCAAGAACAGCTCGCTCGCGATTGCCATCGGCTATCCCGACCTGGTGGCGTCGATCAACGTCACGATCAACCAGACCGGCCAGGCGATCGAGAACGTCCTGCTGATCATGGCCGCCTACCTGACGGTCAGCCTGTCGATCTCGGCATTCATGAACTGGTACAATAAACGCATCTCCCTGAGGGAGCGCTGAGCATGACCGACGTTGCGCCCGTCGGCGAACGCCGACAGCTCGCCCCGCCCGTCGACGACAGCGGCGCGCTTGGCTGGATCCGCAGGAACCTGTTCTCGAGCTGGGCCAACGGCATCACCACGGTCGTGCTGATCGTCGCCGTCGGCTGGATCCTGTCCTGGTTCCTCGAGTGGGCGGTCTTCACTGCCAACTTCACCGCGGCCAGCGGCTCCGAATGCCGGGCCCAGGGCGCCTGCTGGGCGATCGTCGGCGAGAAATGGCGCTACATCTTCTTCGGTTCCTTCCCCTACGAGCAGCATTGGCGGCCCCTGTTCGCCGTCATCGCCATGCTGGCGATGCTGATCCTGAGCTCCGACCGGCGCATGTGGAACTGGCGCCTGATCGTGATCTGGGGAGTGGGTTCGTTCATCACCTTCCTGCTGATGTTCGGCGAGATCCACCTGCCGCTCAGCCTCTTTCTTTTCGTCGCCCTCGCGGTCGGCGCCGTCGGCTTGATCCTGCGCAGGAACATCGGCGCTGCCGGAGAGATGAACGCCTATCGCGCGCTGGCAGCCATCGGCCTCGCGGGCCTGGTGCTGCGCATCGCCGGCATCCTGCCGGCGTGGAGCCTCGCCATCGCGCCATTGAGCTACGTCGAGACCAACCTGTGGGGCGGCCTGCCGGTGACCTTGATCCTGGCCACCTATGGCCTGGTTTTCGCCTTCCCCTACGGCATCCTGCTGGCGCTCGGTCGGCGGTCCGAACTGCCGCTAATCAAGGGCCTGTGCGTGGGCTTCATCGAACTGATCCGCGGCGTGCCGCTGATCAGCCTGCTGATCATGGCCTCGGTGATGTTGCCGCTCTTCCTGCCGAGCGGCGTCACCTTCGACAAGTTCCTGCGCGCTCAAGTCGCCGTCATCCTGTTCGCCGGTGCCTACATCGCCGAGATCATCCGCGGTGGCCTGCAGTCCCTGCCCAAGGGTCAGTTCGAGGCGGCCGACGCGATGGGCCTCAACTATGTGCAGAAGACGGCGCTGATCGTCCTGCCGCAGGCGCTGCGCGTCGTGATCCCGCCGTTGATCAACACCTTCATCGGCTTCTTCAAGGACACGTCCCTGGTGCTGATCATCGGCATCTTCGACTTCCTCAACACTGCCAACCAGGCGCTGGTCGACCCCAACTGGGCCGGCTTCCCCGGCGAAATCTACCTGTTCGCCGCCTTCATCTATTTCATCTTCTGCTATTCGATGTCGCGCTACAGCAAGCGCCTCGAGATCGAACTCAACCGGGGGACGCGCCGCTAGGCGCCGTCAGGGAGAAAATTCATGGCCGCAACTGCCGTCCACGATCTTTCCAACGTCGGCTCGGTGATACAACTCAAGGCCGTGAACAAATGGTTCGGCCAGTTCCATGTGTTGTCCGACATCAATCTCGACGTGAAGGAGGGCGAAAAGATCGTGATCTGCGGCCCGTCGGGCTCGGGCAAGTCTACCCTGATCCGCTGCATCAACCGGCTGGAGGAGCATCAGGCCGGCGACATCGTCGTCCATGGCGTCACGCTGTCCAACGACGTCAAGAACATCGACGCGATACGGCGTGAAGTAGGCATGGTCTTCCAGTCGTTCAACCTCTTCCCACACCTCACCATCCTCGACAACCTGACGCTGGCGCCGATCTGGGTGAAGAAGATGCCCAAGAGGGAAGCCGAGGAGATCGCCATGAGCCTCCTCAAGCGCGTGCGCATTCCCGAGCAGGCCCTGAAATACCCCGGCCAGCTCTC
>MEMN01000223.1:30822-31082 GCA_001767945.1 Alphaproteobacteria bacterium RIFCSPHIGHO2_12_FULL_66_14
TGCGGCCCAAGATCATGCTGTTCGACGAGCCGACATCGGCCATCGACCCCGAGATGGTCAAGGAGGTGCTCGACGTCATGATCGAGCTGGCCGGCGAAGGCATGACAATGCTGGTCGTCACTCACGAGATGGGCTTCGCCCGTGCCGTCGCCGACCGCGTGATCTTCATGGACCGCGGCGAAATCGTCGAACAGAACGAACCGGAGGAATTCTTCGCCAACCCGAGGAACGAACGGACCAAGCTCTTCCTTGGACAGATC
>MEMN01000223.1:31207-31332 GCA_001767945.1 Alphaproteobacteria bacterium RIFCSPHIGHO2_12_FULL_66_14
CATCATTCGCGACACCGACTGGTCGGTGGCCAACGTCGACAAGCTGACCTACGCCGGCAACCTCGGGTCCCTCGCCGAAGCGCGCACCAGCAACCGCCACCGTCACTTCAAGGTCGATATCTGCG
>MEMN01000224.1:0-2341 GCA_001767945.1 Alphaproteobacteria bacterium RIFCSPHIGHO2_12_FULL_66_14
AAGACCGCGCCCGCGTGCTCGGCCTGCCCGGCAATCCGGTCTCGACCATGGTCTGCGCGCTGCTGTTCATGAAACCGGCGATGGACCGGATGCTGGGCCAGCCGGGCGACCTGCCACCCATGCAGCCGGCCAGGCTGGCTGTCGACGTCAAGATGAACGATACGCGCGAGGACTATGTCCGCTCGGCGCTCGCCCGCGCGGCGAACGGCAGCCTCACCGTGACGCCGAATCCGGTGCAGGACAGCTCCATGCTTTCGGTCCTGGCGGCGTCGGATGCGTTCCTTGTCCGCCCGGCACACGACCCCGCCCGCAAGGCCGGCGAAACCGTGCAAGTGATTGATCTCGCGAACCTTCCTGGCGGCTATTGATCCCCGTGTTCCCCGGGAAAACTTGACCCGGCGGCGGAACTAAACTAGAACATGCGTCGGGTTTCAGGGTTTGTTCCGAAATCTGGTAGGCGTTCTGGGGAGAAGACGGTGTTAACCCGCAAGCAAAACGAACTGCTGATGTTCATCAACAAGCGCCTCAACGATGACGGCGTTTCGCCTTCGTTCGACGAGATGAAAGAGGCGCTCAGGCTCAAGTCCAAGTCCGGCATCCACCGCCTGATCACGGGGCTGGAGGAGCGTGGCTTCCTGCGCCGCCTGCCACATCGTGCGCGGGCCCTGCAGGTTCTCAAGCTGCCCGATACGGCCGCCATGCCGGCCCCCAATGTCATGCCCATGCTCGCCCGTGCCGGCTTGGCCGAGGGCCGCGAGGGCTTCGTGCCCCAGGTCATCCGCGGCGACCGCGTGCCGCTGGCGGGCGCCATCCTGGTCGCCAACGAGGCCCAGGCCCTCAGCCTGCCGCTCTACGGCCGGATCGCCGCCGGTACGCCGATCGAGGCGCTGCGCGACAATTCCACCACGGTCGATGTACCCGTCACCCTGCTGGGCTCGGGCGCGCACTACTGCCTCGAGGTCCAGGGCGACTCGATGGTCGAGGCCGGCATCCAGAACGGCGACATCGCCATCATCAAGAGCGCCGATACCGCCGAGACCGGCGAGATCGTGGTCGCGCTGATCGACGACACCGAGGCGACGCTGAAGCGCCTGCGCAAGAAGGGCGCCTCGATTGCGCTCGAGCCCGCCAACGCCGCCTACGAGACGCGGATCTTCGGACCCGACCGGGTCAAGATACAGGGCCGGCTGGCGGGGCTTTATCGCCGCTACAACTAGGCCCGTCCCAGGTTCCCTCCCAGCTTCCCTGGGAACAGATGGCAAGCCGGCCGCCACGCATAGCGCCGCTCAAGCGTGAGGACGCCGCGCCTCAGGTCGAGGCGATGTACAGGCGCATGGAGGCGATGGGCAATTCGCCGCCCAACATGCACCTGACATTCGGCAAGAACCCCGGCCTCTACGAAAAGTGGCTTCCCTTCGCGACCTACATCATCCCGGCCTCGTCGCTCGGGCATAGGGATCGGCAGATCCTGATCCTCAGAAGCGCCTTCAAATGGCAGTGCGGATACGTCTGGTCCCAGCACGTCAGAATATCCAGGTTCTTCGCCGCACTTTCGGATCAGGAAATTGCCGCCCTCTGCAACGACGGCACCGACGAGAGCTGGTCCCCAACGGAACGTGCCTTGATCGCCGCCGTCGACGAAACCCGGACCGTCGGCGAAATTTCCGATCCGGTCTGGAAAGTCCTGGCGGTTCGTTATGGCGAGGACCAGCTGCTCGATCTCGTCTTCACGATTGGCCAGTACGCGCTGATTTCGACGGCCCTCAGGAGCCTGCGGGTGCAGCTCGACGGCGGGTTCAGCCTGCCCGATTGGGCGGCAATCTGATTTGCAAGTTCAGCAGGTTTTTGCTAGTATTTCTGCCATGATGGGAAATGTCCGCGGAGAAATCCGGCGGGCGTTTTTTTGTGGCCCGTAGATGGCCCACGAACTGGTCCACTCCGCCGATTCTTTTGGCACGCTCATCTCGAAGAACATCCGGGATTGGTGGCACAATTTGTCAGGGGGCGATCAGGCAGCCGGATCAAGGGTTTGGCCCGGGGTTTTGGCGCAGTCCGTGGCACACCGCGTGGCACAACGAGGTGTGCCGCAAAATGGTCCACATCAGGCGCCCGGCGCCCTGACCGGCGCGGTCTGGCGCATCGAACTGTTGGGCACCCAGGGCCGGTCGCCGCGACGGGCATTGGCGGTCTCGCGGCGCACGCCGAGGTCGTCCAGCCAGAGCGCCTGCGCCCCCTCGCGCCAGGCGTCGCGGCGGTCGATGACGAGGCGCGGTCCCCGGCATCTGGCATGGGCGTCCACGGAGGCGAGCACGATGTCGGCCGTGCCGCAGGCCTCGGCCAG
>MEMN01000224.1:2412-10136 GCA_001767945.1 Alphaproteobacteria bacterium RIFCSPHIGHO2_12_FULL_66_14
CGACATGGACCTGGCCGTGCGCGTCGCGCAGGCCGAGCACGCGGCCGTTCTCGCTCATCAGCAGGTCCGGCGCCGGTGGCGGGCCCAGCAGCAGGCCGATCGCCACGACCGGGAGGCCGGCCAGCCGCCAGCGGCGACGCCACAGGCAGAGCCAGAGGCCACCCACCGTCAGCAGCCACAGGCTGGCACCCGGCAGCGACGGCACCAAGATGGCGGCGTCCGGCCAGGCCGCGACGTGACGGGCGATGGCATTCAGTCCCTCGACGCCCCAGCCCATCGGCACCAGGGCAAAGGCTTCGAGGCCGAATGGCATCAGCAGCATAGCGAGCAGGCCCCAGGGCATGATCCAAAAGCCGGTGAGCGGCACGCCCAGCAGGTTGGCCACGACACCCAGCAGCGATACGCGATTGAAGTGGTAGGCGGCGAAAGCGCCGGTCGCGACCGAGGCGATCAGGGTCGTGGCGAGGCTGGCGCCGAGGGCCGCGCCTAGGCGCCACAGCCAGCGGCGGCGCGTGAGTTCCGCCCGCTCGTGCAGGCGGCGGCGCCACCCACTGGCGGCCTCCCAGCCGGCAATGAGCGCGACGACGGCGGCAAACGACATCTGGAACGAGGCACCGGTGAGCGACTCCGGCGCCACGGCCAGCACGATGATGGCGGACCAGGCGACGAGGCGGAGCGACAGCGCCGTGCGGTCGAGCAGGATGGCGAGCAGCGCGAAGCCTGCCATGGCGCAGGCGCGCTGCGCCGGTACCGGCGCGCCGGCCAGCGCCGTGTAGAAGAGCGCGGCCGCCAGCGCGAGCACGGCCGCCACCTTCTTGGCATCGACCCTGAGGGCCAGCGGCGGGATGAGCGCAATGCCGTAGCGCACCAGGCCCATCACCAGGCCGACGACGAAGACGATGTGGAGGCCGGAGATCGAGAGAATGTGGGCGAGACCCGAATCGCGCATGGCCTGGGCCACGTCCTTGTCGACCGCCGTCTGCTCGCCCGCCAGCAAGGCCGCGACCACGCCGCCCTCGGACTCCGGCAAGGCCTTCAGGATGCGGGCGACGACATCGGCGCGCAGCGCGTCGAGCGTGCGCACGAAACCGTCCGGCTTGCCGCGCTCGATGATCGCGGCCGGTGCGAGGGCATAGCCGACGGCGCCCAGCTGCTGGTACCAGGCGACGCGCTGGAAATCGAAGGCGCCGGGCGCCGCGGGCCCGGCCGGCGGCGATAGGTTGGCGAGCACGAGCAGGCGGTCGCCGATGGTGAGCGGCGGCGCGCCGCGACTGAGCGAGATCCGCACCTTGAGCGGCATCATCTCGGGCGGCGGCGCACCGCGTCCCTTGAGGCGTACGGCCTCGAGCACGACGCGCACGCCGCCGGGCAGGCGCTGGATATCGGCCACCCTGCCCTCGACATTGATGCTGAACAACGGGCGGCTGAGCGTCGGCGCGGCGAGGCTCGCGGTGCGCCAGGCGACCAGACCCAGCGCCGCCGATGCCGCGACGGCTCCGATTGCCAGGGCCCGCGCCAGGGTGCCCGAAGGTGCCAGGAGGGCGGCGGCCAACGACCCTGTCGCCAGCATCGGCCCGACCCAGAGCGCGGGCTCGCTCGGCAGTTCGTAGTAGACGGCGATGCCCAGCCCCATCGCCACCGGCAGCCACAGCATCCAGCGGCCGCGCTCGGCGTCGAGCTGTTGCAGGATCCAGGAGCGCAGGTTTGACACTACAGGAACGCTCCCCTACCTACGGCGCGCTTTTCCGGCCGAAATACGGCAAAACCCGCGCACATCGAGCAATGATCCCACGGCAATGACTGTCGTCACCCGCTTCGCCCCCTCGCCGACCGGCTTCCTGCACATCGGCGGCGCCCGCACGGCGCTGTTCAACTGGCTGTTTGCCCGCCACCACGGCGGCAAGTACCTGCTGCGCATCGAAGACACCGACCGCGCGCGCTCGACCGAGCCCGCGATCGCCGCCATCCTCGACGGCCTCTCCTGGCTCGGACTGCCGTGGGACGGCGAGGTCACCTACCAGTTTGCGCGCGCCGCCCGCCATGCTGAGGTCGCCAATCAGATGCTGGCGGCCGGCAACGCCTATCACTGCTACGCCTCGCCGCAAGAACTGGACGAGATGCGCGCCGCCCAGAAAACGGCCGGCAAGCCGATGCGCTACGATGGCCGCTGGCGCGACCGCGATCCCAAGGACGCACCTGCCGGCATCAAGCCCGTCGTCCGACTGAAAGCGCCGCAGACCGGCCAGACGGTCATCGACGACGCCGTGCAGGGTGAGGTCAGGGTCGAGAACGCCCAGCTCGACGACATGATCCTGCTGCGCGCCGACGGCACGCCGACCTACATGCTGGCCGTCGTGGTCGACGACCACGACATGAGCGTGACGCACGTGATCCGCGGCGACGATCACCTCAACAACGCCTTCCGCCAGCTCCAGATCATCCGCGCCATGGGCTGGCCCGAGCCGGTCTATGCCCACATCCCGCTGATCCACGGGCCGGACGGCGCCAAGCTCAGCAAGCGCCATGGGGCGCTCGGCGTCGACGCCTACCGCGACATGGGCTTCCTGCCGGCGGCCCTGCGCAACTACTTGCTGCGGCTGGGCTGGGGCCACGGCGACGACGAGATCATCTCGACCGAGCAGGCGATCGAGTGGTTCGATCTCGCCGGCGTCGGTCGCTCGGCCTCGCGCTTCGACATCGCCAAGTTGACCAACCTCAACGCGCACTACCTGCGCGAGACCCCGGATGCCGAGCTGCTGCCGCTGGTCCTGCCGCGCATCGAGGAGAAACTCGGCGGCAAGATCGACGACGCCGGCCGCGAGCGCATCGTGCGCGGCCTGAACGGCGTGAAGCCGCGCGCGCGCACGCTGGTCGAACTCGCGGACAGTCTTGCCTTCTACGCACGCGCCGGCGCGCCGCCGATCTCCGACGACAAGGCGCGCGGCGTGCTGACGCCCGACGCCCGTGCCGTCATGGCCAAGCTCGCGCCGGTGCTGGAGCCGCAGGCGAGCGACTGGACTGAAAAGGCGATCGAAGAAGCCGTGCGCAAGTTCGCCGAGGCGAACGGGCTGAAGCTCGGTCAGGTCGCCCAGCCGCTCCGCGTCGCGCTGACCGGCTCGACTGCGTCGCCCGGCATCTTCGAAGTGCTGGCCGTGCTGGGGCCCGCCGAGAGCAAGGTGCGATTGCTGGCGGCTGCTGGATAGCTGGCAATGTTACAATTGGCTTGCTCGTGCGCGCGCCCGCGTGGAGGTTGACAGGTAAATGGATGACAAGAAGCCGATGCTGGAGGCCACTGGGAACGAAGAGGCCCGGGATTTCATTCGTGACTTGGTCCAATCCGATCTCGCCTGCGGACAAGTGCAAAGCATCGTTACTCGCTTTCCACCGGAGCCGAACGGCTATCTGCATCTCGGCCACGCAAAGTCCATCTGCCTGAATTTCGGACTTGCGACCGAATATGGCGGTCGCTGCCACCTTCGCTTCGACGATACCAACCCCGTGAAGGAGGAGCAGGAATATATCGACGCCATCAAGCGGGACGTACATTGGCTCGGCTTCGACTGGGGCGAGCATCTGCACCATGCGTCGGACTATTTCCAGACGTTGTACGACTGGGCCGAGCATCTCATTCGCGCCGGCCTCGCCTATGTCGACGACACCCCGCCGGACGAGATGCGGGCAATGCGCGGCACGCTGACCGAACCGGGCCGCGCTTCGCCGCACCGCGACCGCTCGGTGGAAACCAATCTCGGCCTGTTTCGCGACATGCGCGCCGGCAAGTTTCCCAACGGTGCCTGCGTGCTGCGAGCGAAGATCGACCTTGCTTCCGGCAACATGAACCTGCGCGACCCTGTCCTGTATCGCATCCTGCACGCGCCTCACCCGCGCACCGGTACGCAATGGTGCATATACCCGACCTATGATTTCGCGCACGGTCAGTCCGACGCCATCGAACACGTCACGCATTCACTCTGCACCCTGGAGTTCGAGGACCATCGTCCGCTCTACGACTGGTTCCTCGACCACCTACCGGTGCCGGCGCGCCCGCGCCAGACCGAGTTCGCCCGACTCAATCTCGGGTACACGGTCCTTTCCAAGCGCTACCTGACGGATCTGGTGCGGCGCGGCATTGTGAGTGGCTGGGACGATCCGCGCATGCCGACGCTGGCAGGCCTGCGCCGTCGCGGCGTGCCGCCGGAGGCGATCCGCGACTTCGTTCGGCGCATCGGCATGTCCAAGGCCAACAGCGTCGTCGATCTCGCCATGTTCGATCACTCGATCCGCGACAATCTCAATCAGGCAGCGCAGCGGCGCATGGCGGTCCTGCGGCCGCTCAAGCTCGTGATCGAGAACTTTCCCGAAGACCACGTCGAAGAGCTGGAGGCCGTCAATCACCCGGGGGATCCGGGCGCCGGCACGCGTACCCTTCGCTTCCGCAGGGAAGTCTTCGTCGAGCGCGACGACTTCATGGAGAATCCGTCGAACAAATTCTTCCGGCTGGCGGTGGGGCGAGAAGTCAGGCTGCGCTACGCCTATCTCGTCACCTGCCGCGAGGTGGTCAAGGACGCCGACGGCAACGTGGTCGAACTGCGCTGCACCTACGATCCAGCGAGCCGCGGCGGCAACGCGCCGGACGGTCGAAAGGTAAAGGCCACCCTGCACTGGGTGTCCGCCCGGGATGCACTTCCCGCCGAAGTCCGATTGTACAGCACGCTCTTCAACCGCCCTGACCCGGGCGCCGATGGCGAACTCGACGCCGACCTGAATCCAGGCTCGCTCGAAGTCCTGTCGGGCGCGCTGCTGGAGCCCTCATTGGCGGAGACATCTAAAGGGGAAGCTGTGCAGTTCGAGCGGCTGGGCTATTTCTGCCCGGACTTCGCGAGTCGGTCGAAGGCTCTGGTGTTCAACCGCACGATCGAGCTGCGGGACACCTGGGCAAAGGTGCAGGTCCAGAGTTAAGAGTAGTGGTCCCCGGGACGCGGCGCGATTGCTGGCGGCCAGCGGATAGACCGGCTTTGGCGGGCATGTGACCATTGGGCGTGCGCGCCCGCGAATGGTCTCTCCTCGTCCTGCTGTCGGTCCTGTGGGGCGGCTCGTTCTTCTTCGCCAAGGTCGCCATCGGAGAGCTGCGGCCACTCACCGTGGTTTTCGGCCGCGTGGCGCTGGCGGCGCTGGCGCTCAGCCTCGTGCTTTGGCTGACCCGTCGGAGCCTGTTCCGGCGCGACGCACCCTGGCCTGCCTTCATCGCCATGGGCCTTCTGAACAACGTAATCCCCTTCAGCCTGATCTTCTGGGGCCAGACCCAGATCGCCTCGGGACTGGCCTCGATCCTGAACGCCACTACCCCGCTGTTCACCCTCGTCGTCGCGCACCTTCTGACACGCGACGAGAGGATCAATGCGGCGAAGGCGGTTGCCTTGCTCGTGGGCTTCGCCGGCGTGGCGCTGCTTGTCGGCCCGAACGTCCTGGTCGGAGACGACTCCAGCTTCATCGGCCAGATGGCCTGCCTCGGTGCCGCCCTCTCCTACGCTTTCGCCGGCGTCTACGGCCGCCGTTTCCAGATCATGGGCGTACAACCGATACAGGCCGCGGCCGGCCAAGTGACGGCAAGCACCGTATTGATTCTGCCAATCATGCTGATCGTCGATCGGCCCTGGGATTTGGCCGGGCCGCCGTCGGCGACTGTATGGGCAGCTCTGGCAGGTCTGGCGCTGCTGTCGACAGCGCTCGCCTACCTACTCTATTTCCGGATCCTCGCGGCGGCCGGCGCGACCAATCTGCTGCTCGTTACCTTCCTGATACCGGTCACCGCGATCCTGCTCGGCGCGGCTTTCCTGGGAGAGCGCCTCGAACCGCGCCATTTCGCCGGAATGGCCCTGATCGGCGTCGGGTTGGCCGCTATTAACGGCCGGTTTACAGCCCGGCTACGCGCCGCGAAATAGCGATCCGCCGCCACAATTGCGCCGCCAGAGGTGGCTTGTTAGGGTGCCCTTGAACCCGGCGACACCGCCTTTCGCGCGGCCCTGCGCCTTGCCTGAATCGAGCTGAAAAGAGTTCACCCTATGGCCAAATCGTCCGCGACGCTCACCGACAACGAAACCGGCAAAACCTACGAAATGCCGATCATCCACGGCACGATCGGGCCGCGTCTGGTCGATGTCCGCAAGTTCTACGGCGACTCGGGGATGTTCACCTACGACCCAGGTTTCACGTCTACGGGCTCCTGCGGCTCCAAGATCACCTATATCGACGGCGACGAAGGCATCCTGCTGCACCGCGGCTACAACATCGCCGAACTGGCCGAGCAGAGCGATTTCATGGAAGTCGCCTACCTGCTGATGAAGGGCGACCTGCCGAACAAGGCGCAGAAGGAAAAGTTCGTCAAGGACATCACGAACCACACGATGGTTCATGAGCAGCTCAGCCAATTCTATCGCGGCTTCCGCCGCGACGCCCATCCCATGGCGATCTGCTGCGGCGTGGTCGGCGCGCTTTCGGCCTTCTATCACGACTCGCTCGACATCCACGATCCGCACCAGCGCATGGTGGCGTCGTATCGGCTGGTCGCCAAGATGCCGACCATCGCGGCGATGGCCTACAAATATTCTATTGGTCAGCCCTTCGTCTATCCGCGCAACGATCTCAGCTACGCCGCCAACTTCCTGCGCATGATGTTCTCGGTGCCGGCCGAGGAGTACGAGATCAACCCGGTGATCGAAAAGGCGATGGACCGCATCCTGATGCTCCATGCCGACCATGAGCAGAATGCCTCGACGTCGACGGTCCGCCTTGCCGGCTCCTCGGGCGCCAACCCTTTTGCCTGCATCGCCGCCGGCATCGCCTCGTTGTGGGGCCCCAGCCATGGCGGCGCCAACGAAGCCGTGATCAACATGCTGAACGAGATCGGCGGCAAGCAGAACATTCCGGGCTTTCTGTCGCGCGTGAAGGACAAGCAGGACCACACTCGTCTGATGGGCTTCGGGCATCGCGTCTACAAGAACTACGATCCGCGCGCCAAGGTGATGCGCCAGACCTGCCACGAGGTGCTGACTTCACTCGGCATCGAGCACGACCCGCTGCTCGAGCTGGCCATGGAGATGGAACAGATCGCTCTCAAGGATGACTACTTCGTCTCCAAGAAGCTCTATCCGAATGTCGATTTCTATTCAGGGATCATTTTCCGGGCGATCGGCATTCCGACTTCGATGTTCACCGTCCTTTTTGCCGTCGCCCGCACGGTCGGCTGGGTCTCGCAGTGGAACGAGATGATCGAGGATCCTGACCAGAAAATCGGCCGGCCGCGCCAGCTCTACAACGGCCAAACAGAACGGCCCTACAAGCCGCTACATATGCGGAGCTAGTTCGCGATCCGGGGAGGAAAGCGAGAGAACATGGCGAGATCATCGTACGGGCCGAACCGGGCGACGACCTGGGCGGTCACACAGAAGCCAAGGCCGATGCCGCGTGTCGTGCGGCTCGGCCGGCCGGCGAACGACAATTATCGCCGGTATCGCGCGCTGAGGCGCCTCATCACGTTCGGTCTGTCGGCGGCGCTGCTTGGGCTCATGCTGCTTGGATGGCGGTCGATCCTATAGATCGGCGCCTACTTCCGCTCGATCAATTCGATCTTGTAGCCGTCAGGGTCCTCGACGAAGGCAATCACCGTCGTGCCAAACTTCACGGGCCCGGGCGGGCGCGTGACCTTGCCGCCGGACTTGGTGACT
>MEMN01000224.1:10151-21131 GCA_001767945.1 Alphaproteobacteria bacterium RIFCSPHIGHO2_12_FULL_66_14
ATCGGGCACGCCGATGGCGAGGTGACCAAAGCCACTGCCCAGTTCATAGGGTTTTGCCTGATCCCAGTTGTGGGTCAACTCGACCACACAGTGTTCCTTCTCTTCGCCGTAACCCACGAAAGCGAGGCTGTACTTTCCGTCCGGGACATCGCGCTTGCGCAGCAGCTTCATCCCCATGGGGCCGGTATAGAACTCGAGCGACTTGTCGAGATCCAGGACGCGGATCATCGTGTGCAACATGCGGTAGTTGGCTGCAGTATCGGCCATTTCTCTCCCCCTACCTGTCGCGGATCATCGCGGCGAATGTCGCCTCGGCAGCCAGTTTGCCGTCGACCATGGCTTTGCCGGCGAATTTCCAAACGTTGGCCCGGCTCTGGATCTTCTCAACGTGAAGCTCAAGGCGATCGCCCGGCATCACCGGCCGGCGGAACCGTACGCCGTCGATCGACATGAAATAGACCAGCTTGCCTTCCGATTCCCCACCGAACGTGGCCACGACCAGGACCGCCGCAGTCTGCGCCATGGCCTCGACGATCAGGACGCCCGGCATGACGGGTTCGGACGGGAAATGACCTTGGAAGAACGGTTCGTTGATGCTGACGTTCTTGATCCCGACAGCGCTGTGGTCGAGTTGCATGTCGACAACCCGGTCGACCATCAACATCGGATAGCGATGCGGGATCATCTGCAGGATGCGCTTGATATCGACAGAAGTCACTGCCGAGAGGCTTGCCTTTTCAGTCTGGATGTTCATTTCACCGCTATCCCGTCCCTCTCAGAACCGGGTTCCGAAACTGAACCTGAAGTTCTGGGTCTTGTCCCACGACTCCTTAACAACCGGGAAGCTATAGTCTACCCGGATCGGCCCGAATGGCGATATCCATTGAACGCCGATACCGGTGCCAACCCGCATCAGCTGGCTGTCGAGGACCGACGCTCCGAAGTTCTCCGCCTGATTTCCCCAAAGGGAACCGGTATCGACGAAGGCCTTGCCCTGCAGCCCGAACTCCTTGGGAATACCGTAGAGCGGGAAACTCAACTCGGCGGTGGTCGTGTAGAAATACTGACCGCCCAGCGCATCAGTGGTACCGGCATCGCGAGGTCCAACGCCGGCCACGGCGAAGCCACGCAAGGTATCGCCGCCCAGGAAGAACAGGTTGTTCAACTTGATATAAGTATTGCTTATAGGCACTACGACACCAAGCGAGCCACCGACCGCGATCACGAACTCGTCGAAGATGCTTTGGAAGTACACCGCATCCGCAGTCGTGCGGGCGTACTGCTCGGTCCCGATCGCGCCTGCAACAGCTATGGTATTACGCAGGAGCCAGCCCTTGGTCGTATTGAGCCGCGAATCGCGTGTGTCCCAGGTGAGCGTCTCGGACACCTCGGAAACCGTCGAATAGCCCGCCTGCGCCTGCACGACAGGCGATGCCCAAGGCTGGACGTTGTAGATGTTCGACTGGCGCAGAGTGTAGCGAACGATTTGTCGCGTGTGCTCGGTGTAGGCCCAACCGCTACGCAACGCGAAGCCGATGGCAGAATCACTGTAGTTGGCGACATTCTGCCGATCGTTCGACGTCCGGAAAATGTCGAAGCCCGCCGCCATGTTGCGATCCAGGAAATACGGCTCCGTGAAACTGAAATCGATGTTGGTGCTCAAGGTGCCTATCGACAACCCGAGGCGTACTTCCTGGCCCTTGCCCAGGAGATTGCGCTCCTTGATCGAGATGTCACCCACGATGCCGGCCGTGGTCGAATAGCCGGCGCCGAACGAGATCTCCCCAGTGCTCTGCTCGACGACCTGGACTTCGAGATTGGTCCTGTCCGGCGCCGAACCTGGTGCAGCGGAAACGTCGACCTTCTCGAAGAAGCCAAGGGCGCGAAGCCGTTCCTGGCTGCGTCGCAGCTTGGCACTGCTGAAAGCATCGCCTTCGGCAAGGCGGAATTCGCGCCGGATCACCTTGTCCAGGGTACGTGTGTTCCCGGAGATGTTGATACGCTCAACGTAGACGCGCGGCCCTTCCTGGATTTCGAAGGACAGGTCGACGGTCTTGGTGTCCTTGTTGCGCCGGACATTGGGGCGGACCTCGACAAAGGCATAACCCAACGACCCGACGACGTCGGTCAGCTCCGAGACAGTTTTTTCGATATCGGACGAATCGAACCAGTCGCCTTCGGCCATCGTGAGGTAGCTCTTCAGGGTATCTACATCGAGTCCCTGGAAGCGTGTCGAGACCTCTATTTCGCCGAACTTGTAGCGCTCACCCTCGCTGATCGTGAAAGTGAGGAAAAACCCGTCGCGGTTGGGTGACAGCTCAGCAACGGCCGAGACCACGCGAAAGTCGGCATAGCCCTCGGTAAAGTAGAATTTGCGCAGGAGTTCGCGATCGAGGTTGAGCCGATCCGGATCGAAGCGGTCATCCGATGACAAGAAACGCCACCATGCGCTCTCGACGGTCCGAATCACGCCACGCAGCGTTCCGTCGCTGAATGCCTCATTGCCAATGAAGGTAATGCGCTTGACGCCGGTGACGTCGCCTTCATTGATTTCGAAGACGAGATCGACGCGTCCCTGCTCAAGCTTGATGATCTTCGGTTCAACCGACGCGTTGTAGCGACCGCTGCGACGATAGATGGTGAGGATGCGCTCGACATCGGATTGCACACGCGCGCGCGTGAACACTTGGCGGGCCCGCGACTGCACTTCGTCACGCAGCTTGTCGTCATCAATCTTGCTGTTTCCCTCGAAAGCGACGCGATTGATGATCGGATTTTCCGTGACCTTGACCACCAAGGTCGAGCCTTGCATCTCGATCACCACGTCCGCGAAGAGGCCCGTGCCGAACAGCGCCTTCAAGGAACGATCAGCGGCGGCGGCGTCGTAGGGCTGGCCTTCCTTGAGTTGGAGATATGAGCGGATCGTCTCCGGCTCAGCGCGCACATTACCCTGGATCTGAACAGCAGAAATCGTGCCACCGGCGGCACCGCCGCGTTGGGCGTGCGCCGTGTTTGCGAATGCAAGAACTGCCACAACAGCCAATACGGCCCAACGAACGATCAAACTCACCCCTGGCCCCTTCCCAGACCTGCCGATGGCCACATTCGGGAATGCCGTTTCATAGACCGGGATCAATGCCTTAGCCACCCCTTTTGTTCCCGATCTGCCCCACACGGCCGTTCATACGGCTACCGCAGCAGGAGCCTGATGTCGTTGAACGTTGCGACGAGTGCCATGCCGATAACCAATGCAAAGCCGACTCTCAAACCGAGTTCCTGCGCCTTGAGGCTGAGCGGCTTTCCCCGCACCGCCTCGTAAAGGTACATCGCCAAGTGCCCGCCATCGAGCATCGGCACCGGCAGAAGGTTGAACACGCCCAGGACGACCGACAGGGCGATCACAAGGTTGAGGATCCCGATCCACCCGGCGTGCGACGCTTCACCGGCCGCCTTGGCTATGCGGATCGGTCCGCCCAGCTCATCGACCGGCCGCGTGGCCGTCAGGATCTGGGCCATCGACGTATAGAACATCGTTGTCATGCCCCAGACGGCGCGTACACCTGCCCCCATCGCACCCAGCACGCCGTGACTGCGGAATTCCGTAATGCCCGCCGGCCGAATGCGGAGACGGCCAACGACATATTCCTTCCCTGCGCAATCGACCGCCTTGTCCGCGACCGGAACGATGGTGGTCTCCTCACGTCGGCCATCCCGATCATATTTCACGACGAGTGGCTGGCCGGCACGCGCCCCGATTAGTTCGGGGATGCGCGAAAAATACTCCACCGGCTTGCCGTCGATCTCCAGCAGCAGATCGCCCACCTTGAGGCCGGCAGCTTCGGCTGGCCCATTCGGCGAGAATCCTCCGACCACAGGTCGAACGAGCTGGTCGAGACCCAGTTCACCGAAACGGAACGTATTGTTGTAGCGGTCGATCCGCTCGCAGAATTGGGGCACGATCTCACCGCGCAGCAACTGGCTGCCCCGCCGGTACTCGACCGCCATCGGTTTCGCCCAGTAGAGGAACTGCGAGTCCTGAATGTCCTCGTAGCGGTCGACACGGCGGTCGGCCAGACGAACGATCTCGTCGCCGGTTCGCAGCCCCGCCTTGGCTGCCGGACCGTTGACTTGGACCGCGACCGTCGCCGGCGAGTACGGCTCGCCGGCAACAAAGAAGACGATCGTCAGTACGATGAAGGCGAACAGCAGGTTCGCCGCCGGCCCTCCGAGCACGACCGCGGCGCGCGCGTATAGAGGCTTGGAAAAGAAGGCGCCGCGCTTTTGCTCGGCAGAGAGAGGCGTATCGGACGGTGTCGCACTGGTCTCATCGTTGTCACCCAGGAACTTCACGTAGCCGCCCAGCGGGATGGCCGAGACCTTCCATCTTGTGCCGCGGCGGTCGGTCCAGCCGAACAGTTCAGGTCCGAATCCGATAGAGAAAACTTCGGCGTGAATACCGAAGCGGCGCGCCACCCAGTAGTGACCAAACTCGTGAATGAACACGAGCAGCGTCAACACAAAGACAAAGTACGGTAGGTAGGTCGTAAACAGGCTGATGACGCTTTGCATGTCTCACTACATCATTAATATCATGCTATTTCAATCACTTAGAGAACGTCTCCGACAACCTTCCTCGGCTCGTCGGCGAGCCTCGAGATCGGCTGCCTGGACATGCTGAAGCGATTCCACCGGCACTCCAGCCCCTTCCCAACCGACCAAGACATCCTCGACGATGCGGGCGATGTCGAGGAAGCCAATACGGCGCGTCAGAAAAGCCGCAACGGCCGCCTCGTTGGCCGCGTTCAGCACGATGGCTGCGACTCCGCCGGTCACCAATGCCTCGCGCGCCAATCGTAGGGAGGGAAAGCGGCCGGAATCGGGCGGCTCGAACGTCAATGCCGAGAGGTTAGCAAAGTCGAGACGAGCCGCTGGCCCGTCGATGCGCGATGGCCAGCCAAGTGCATATGAGATCGGCACCCGCATATCCTGCGTTCCCAGCTGGGCCAGTACCGAGCCGTCGCGGTATGCCACCATCGAGTGGATAACCGATTGCGGATGTACGACGATCTCGATTTTCTCTGCGGGAAGACGAAACAGCAGATGGGCCTCGATGAACTCGAGACCCTTGTTCATCATGGTGGCCGAATCGATGGAGATCTTGTCGCCCATGTCCCAGTTCGGATGAGCGAGAGCCTGTTCGGGCGTTACGGCAGCCATGTCGGCCAGCGACCAATTCCGAAAAGGCCCTCCTGATGCGGTCAGGATCAGGCGGTCGACTGCGTGGTGCTGGCTCGGCTCGAATACCTGGAAGATTGCGTTGTGCTCGGAATCGACGGGCAAGAGCACTCCCCCCGACGCCTCGAGGGCCTCGGTCAGCAGGCGGCCGGCGCAAACAAGCGCTTCCTTGTTTGCGAGCGCCACGATGGCGCCGCGGCGCGCGGCGGCGAGCGTCGATGCGAGGCCGGCAAATCCCACCACTGCCGCCATCACCCATTCCGCCGGTCGGGCCGCAGCCTCGGCCACCGCCTCGGGGCCGGCCGCGACAACGATCGATGTCCCGGCCAGCGCCTCCTTGAGCGCGCGGTATCGTTCCGGATTGGCCACCACGGCGAGTCGCGCGCGCAGGCGCCGGGCCTGCTCGGCGAGCAACTCGACAGAATTTCCGGCAACTAGCGCCTCAACTCGATAGCTCGCGGGATCACGGGCGATCAGGTCGACTGTGCTTTGACCGACCGAGCCGGTCGATCCGAGTATGGTCACGCCTCGCGGCCGATCGTGTGAGGGCGCCGACCAGCGACTCAAGTCCAAGGCCAGGCTCCCCCGACGGTCAGGCGCACTACTGCCACCACGACGAGAATGGCAACCAATCCATCGACACGGTCCAGCAGCCCGCCATGTCCCGGGATCAGCTTGCCGCTGTCCTTCACGCCGGCGCCGCGCTTGACAGCCGACTCGGCAAGATCGCCGACTTGCCCGACAACGGCGAGACAGGCACCGATCACGGCAAGGGAAAACGTCGAGCCTAACCCAAACGCGAGTCCCAGGGAGGCGCTGGCCACCGCCGCCCAGGCCATGCCACCGATCAAGCCTGACCACGTCTTGCTAGGACTGATACGTGGAGCGAGTTTCGCACCACCGGCCGACGCGCCGACGAAATACGCTCCGATATCGGTCGCCCAGGTGCAGGCCACGATCCAGATCACGGTCTCGCGGCCCAGTACCGGCTGGTGGCGTAGCCACAGTAGCGCCACCAGGGCGGCAAGCGCGTAAATGTTGGCAGAGATCCGGACCAAGGGCCGGTCCCGGGTCAGCCGCGTCCACTCCCACACCATGACCGGCGCGGCGGCGGCCGCGACCAGGTCAATCCAGGGGAAACCGAACCAAACCGCTGCCAAGAACAACGGGCCCAGGACAGCGGCTGACAGGATTCGCAGCAGCAGCCCGCGAAACCGCCGATCGCGCGCCACCGGGGTGTCAGCCGCCAACGCCACCATAACGCCGCTCGCGCCGACGGAACTCGGCAATTGCCCGCTCCAGATCGTCCTTGCCGAAATCGGGCCACAGCGTATCGACGAATACCAACTCCGAGTATGCGCACTGCCAAAGTAGAAAGTTGCTGATGCGCTGTTCCCCGCTCGTCCGGATGAGAAGGTCCGGATCGGGTACGCCGGCAGTCAGCAGCTCGCGCTCGAAGAGATTGGCGTCTATTTGATCCGCCGCGAGTTCGCCCGCCGCGACTTGCCGCGCGAGGCTGCGCGTCGCGCGCAGGATTTCGTCGCGTGAGCCGTAGTTGATGCAAATGTTGACGTCGATCCGGCTGTTGCCGTGGGTCATGTTCTCCGCATCGGCAATATCGCCCACGATGTCCGGTGCCAGGCCGTCACGACTGCCGATAACTCGCAATCGAACGCCGTTCTTCCGTAGCTCCTCGAGCTCGTTGCGCAGGTAATGCCGCAGCAGCCCCATCAGGTCGTTGACCTCGTCAGCCGGCCGCGCCCAATTCTCAGTCGAGAAAGCGAATAGCGTGAGCACAGGGATGCCGAGTTCACCCGCGCCGCGTACCACGCGACGTACAGCATCCGCACCCCGGCGATGCCCCGCCACGCGCGGCAGTCCGCGCGCCTTCGCCCACCGTCCGTTGCCGTCCATTATGATGGCGACGTGGTTGGGACCCAGCGACGGGTCGGGATTGGCGGGCAGCGATGCGGTCGACATCAAACAGTCTTGATCTCTTTTTCCTTATGAATGAGCGCTTCGTCGACCAGCTTCACATATCGGTCGGTCAGCTTCTGGACCTCGTCGGACTTCTGACGATGTTCATCCTGCGAGATCTTGTGATCCTTCTCGGCCTTCTTGAGTGCCTCCATGCCGTCGCGCCGTACATTACGCACGGCAACGCGGCCATGCTCGGCATATTTGTGGGCGAGTTTGGCGAGTTCGGCGCGACGCTCGCTGGTCAGTTCTGGAATGGGGATGCGTATCATCTGGCCGTCAGGCGCTGGATTGAGTCCCAGTCCGGCCTCCCGGATGGCCTTGGCTGTAGACACCACCAGGCCCTTGTCCCAGACGCTCACGGTAAGCAGGCGCGGCTCTGGCGCGCTCACAGTTCCGACCTGGTTCAATGACATGCGCTGACCGTAGGCCTCGACCATCACTGGATCGAGCAGATTGACCGACGCGCGCCCGGTCCTGAGGCCGGCGAACTCCTTTTTCAGGGCGTCCATGGCGCTCTGCATGCGCTTTTCGAGTTCCTTGACGTCCGCACTCATCTTCAGCCCTCGTCCTTGATGATGGTGAAGGTACCCTCCCCGCGCATCGTCGCGGCGAACGCTCCCGGCTTGTGGATGTCGAACACGATGATCGGGATATGGTTCTCGCGTGCCAGCGAGACGGCCGAGGCGTCCATCACCTGCAGATCGCGCGACAGGACGTCCATATAGGTCAACGCGTCGTAGCGCTTGGCGCCCTTGTCCTTGCGCGGATCTGCGGAATACACGCCGTCGACTTGGGTGCCCTTCAACAGCGCATCGACGCCCATCTCAGCCGCTCGCAGCGCCGCGGCGGTGTCGGTGGTGAAGAAAGGATTGCCGGTGCCGGCAGCGAAGATCACGACCCGCCCCTTCTCCATGTGCCGCGCGGCGCGGCGGCGAATGTAAGGCTCGCACACCGTGGTCATCGGGATCGCTGATTGCACGCGGGTCTGCAGTCCCTGGCGCTCCAGAGCGCTTTGCATTGCGAGTGAGTTGATGACCGTCGCCAGCATACCCATGTAGTCGCCACTTGCCCGGTCCATGCCGGAGGCCGCAGCGGAGACGCCGCGGAAGATGTTTCCACCGCCAATCACCAAGCAAACCTGGACGCCCATGCCATGCACGGCCTTCACTTCCTGTGCAACCATGGAAACCATGGCCGGATCCAGCCCATATTCGCGACTACCCATCAAACCCTCTCCCGAGAGTTTGAGAAGAACACGGCGATAGCGGGGACCCGATGGCATCAGATGCCTCTGAATACGTGTTCTTGGGCGGCGTAGGCTACCTGCCTGCGCACCGGTACCGAATTCATACTACTTCTTGAGCTGGGCAGCCACCTCAGCGGCGAAATCCTCCGACTTCTTCTCGATCCCTTCGCCCAACGCAAACCGCAAGAAGCCAGCCAGACGGACCGGTGCCCCGACCTGCTTAGCGGCATCGTCGACGACCTTCGAGACTCGGCTTTTGCCGTCGATGACGAAGACCTGTTCGAGAAGCACCACTTCCTGGTGAAATTTGCGCAGGCCGCCTTCGACCATCTTGGCGATGATGTCGACGGCCTTGCCGGTCTGGCCGGCCTTTTCGGTCAGCACCGCGCGTTCGCGTTCGATCGCGGCCTGGTCGAGATCGGCCACGGTCAAGGATTGCGGATTGGCGGCCGCGACGTGCATGGCGAGCTGCTTGGCAAGCGCCACCAGCTTAACCTTGTCGCCGGTTGATTCGAGCGCCACCAGGACGCCGATCTTGCCGAGTTCGGGCGCCACGGCATTGTGCACGTAGGCGGCCACAACACCATCCGATACCGATATCGAGGCGCTACGGCGCAGCGACATGTTCTCGCCGATGGTCGCGATCAGATGCGTGAGTTCGCCTTGGATGTTACGACCGGTGCCCGGGAACGGCGCAGCAGCTATCTTGGTCATGTCGCCACCAGCGTCGAGCGCGGCGCGGGCAGCCGTCGACACGAATTTCTGGAACGTGTCATTACGGCCGACGAAGTCGGTCTCGGCGTTGACCTCGATGATGGCGCCGCGGTTGCCGGAAGCAACGACGCCGACCAGGCCTTCGGCCGCGACTCTGCCCGCCTTCTTGGCGGCCGCCGAAAGTCCCTTGGTGCGCAGCCAATCGACCGCCTTTTCGAGGTCGCCCAGCGTTTCGCCCAGCGCCTTCTTGCAGTCCATCATGCCTGCGCCGGTCTTCTCGCGCAGTTCCTTGACCAGGGAAGCGGTGATCTCAGCCATGTCTTGCTCCGTTTGGTGCAGCCTGTTTGGTGCAACAAGGGCCGGTCTTCCGACCGGCCCCATTGAATCCTCGCCGATAAGGGCCCGGCTTACTCCGCCGGCGCCGCTTCGGCGCCGGTGGCGTCGGCTGCCACCGGCGTTTCCTCGACCGGTGGCTCGCTGAGTTCGCCCACATCGCCACCCGACGCCGCGATCTCGGCACGGATACCGTCGAGCACGGCCCCGGACAGGAGTTCGCAGAATAGCGAGACGGCGCGGATCGCGTCGTCGTTGCCCGGGATCGGGAAGTCGATGCCGTCGGGATCGGAGTTGCTGTCGAGAATCGCCACGATCGGAATACCGCGCTTGCGCGCTTCCTGGACGGCAATCGCTTCCTTGTTGGTGTCGATGATGAACAGCAGATCGGGCGTGCCGCCCATCTCCTTGATGCCACCCAGCGACCGCTCGAGCTTGTCGCGCTCGCGCGTCAGGTCGAGCTGCTCCTTCTTGGTGAGACCCACGACTTCGCCCTTGAGGCGGTCGTCGAGTTCGCGCAGACGCTTGATCGAGGCCGAGATGGTCTGCCAGTTGGTGATCATGCCGCCCAACCAGCGGTGGTTCACGTAATACTGGCCGCAGCGCTTGGCCGCGTCGGCAACGCGCTCGGAAGCCGCCGCCTTGGTCCCGACGAACAGGACGCGACCGCCGCTGGCCACGACCTCGCGGACCCGCTGCAGCGCCTGCTCGAGCAGCGGCACCGTCTTGGTGAGATCGATGATGTGGACCCCATTGCGCACCCCGAACAGGTACGGCTTCATCTTGGGATTCCAGCGGCGCGTGTGATGGCCGAAGTGGACGCCGGCTTCCAGAAGCTGGCGCATCGTAAATGTCGGCATAGCCATGCCGTTCTCCTTTTCCGGTTAGGCCTCCGCGGGCGTCGTCCCGAATGGGACACCGGAGCGAGCGGCGGGATGTCTCCCCGTCGACCGCAAACCCGCGTGCGAAGTGGCGTGTTTCTAGGGGTTTACGCTTTGAATTGCAAGCGCCAATGAAATCAATGACTTAGCCTATGGCTTGGGCGATTTCATGGGCCAGTTTGAGGAGCGACAGGGGCGCACTTCCCTCGGCTTTGTTGTTGGCCGTGATCCAGACCTTCTGCTTGGCCCTGAAAGCGTCTGCAGCCATCCGGGCCAGAATGCGCCGGGTTTCGCGATCCTCGTCCACCAGCCGGTCGAAAGGCTCGTAGCGCTGCTTGGCCGCCTGGTAGAGAAATCCCCGGTGCAGGTTCCAGCGGACGACCAGCGGGCCAGGGCTGTCGCCATCGAGCATCCGAAGGGCCACAGCCTGACGCTCGACTTCGGGCATCCGGTCGTGCAGTCCGACGCAATAGCGCACCTCGGCAGCGGCCAGCATACGCATCAGCCGGGGCGTCAGCAGTTCGGCATTGCGCAGCTCCAGAGCGTAAAGCGGGCGTTGCTTGCCGAGTTCCCGCGGCAGGGCGGCGAAGA
>MEMN01000224.1:21144-25912 GCA_001767945.1 Alphaproteobacteria bacterium RIFCSPHIGHO2_12_FULL_66_14
ACCTTCCCCCGCCCCTCCTCGTCGCGCACCACGGCATCGCAGACCAGGGCGGGAGCCTTCACGACGAAGCTGAAGTCATCCGGCACCTGGCTGGCGTAGCGGGCATACTCGACGGCAGAGATCGCTGCATAAAATGTCCGATCGAGGCTCACGGTGCGCAACAGTGGGATCTCGGCATAGGCCGCCAGCCCTTTGCGGCTGAGCGCCGTCTGGGGATGAACGCCGTCGTAGACGAGCCCGCGCCACCCTGGAAAGAACCACGACGATGTGCCGAGCCTGATGCCGGGTGGCAGGACAGGCGCCTGCAGGAGAGGCGATTCGGCTGCCCGACGAACATCTCCCGCCGCCGTTCCACGGCGGCTGACCGGACTTGGAGTTTCAAAAAGGCCAGGTTGGCGGCTCAAATCTCCTCCACTTGCGCAATGCCCGGCAGGCTGCCGATGGCGTCGCGCAAGCCGCCCGCGATGGAATAAGTCCCAGGCAGGGTCACTTCGGCCTCCGCGTCGTCGGGCATCGGGACGACCAGGGTAACGCGTCCCCGTCCCTTCTTGCCGTCGAGCGTCTTGCGCAAGGTATCCAGCACCGACGGATCAGAGATGATGATGCGCAAGCCCGCAGCCGCGTTGGCGACCGCGTCATCGAGCTTCTCGACGGTCTGCGCCGTCAATTTCACCTGCTCGCCATCAAGTCGGCCATCGGCCGACACCAGCACAGCCTGTCCCGGCTCCAGGAGATTGCGCTTGCTGCCCAACAATTCGCTGAACACGGTGAGTTCGAAGGCACCTGACTGGTCCGAACATTGTACGAAGGCAAAGCGATTGCCCTTGGCGGAGGTCCGCTCCATGCGGTCGATGACGGTACCGGCGAGCTTGATGCGGCCAGGCATGCCGCGTGCCAATAGCGCCGTCAAATCGGCGGCGCGGCAGACTCCCAGTCGCTGAAGGCTGCGCTCGTAGGCGGCCAGCGGATGCGACGAGAGATAGAAGCCGATCGCGGCGAACTCGTTCTGCAGCCGCTCCATCGGCGCCCAGTCCGGCATCTTGGGAAGCTGCGGCCGGCGCTGCGCCGTGTCGTCGCCGAACAGGCTGTTCTGGTTGCTGCCGCGCGACTCGTGCGTGGCCTGAGAATGGCGCGTCAACGCCTCGACGGCACCGAAGGTCTGGGCACGGTTCTTGTTCAGAGAATCGAAGGCCCCCGCCTTCACCAGGCCCTCGATCAGCCGCTTGTTGGCCACGCGCTGGTCCAGCCGCTCGGCGAAGTCGAACAGATCCTTGAACGGCCCATTCTCCAGGCGTTCCTCGGCAAGGCGCATCATGGCCTCGCGACCGACGCCCTTGATAGCCGACAGAGCATAGCGGACTGCTTTCTTGCCCTCCGGCGTCGTCTCGACCGCGAATTCGGCCATCGACTTGTTCACATCAGGCCCCAGCAGCGGAATTTGCAGCCGCTCCAGTTCGCGCCGGAAATTGCCGATCTTGTCGGAATTACCCATGTCGAGCGTCATGGACGCCGCGAAAAATTCGACCGGATAGTTCGCCTTGAGGTAGGCCGTTTGATACGCGACCAGCGCATAGGGAGCGGAGTGGCACTTGTTGAAGCCGTAGCCCGCGAACTTGGCGACCTTGTCGAAGATCATCGAGGCGCGCGCGTCCTCGACCTCGTTCTTGCGCGCGCCTTCGATGAAGGTCGCCCGCTGCGCGTCCATCTCCGACTGGATTTTCTTGCCCATGGCGCGTCGCAGCAGATCGGCCCCGCCCAGCGAATAGCCGGATAGCACCTGGGCGATCTGCATGACCTGCTCCTGGTAGACCATAATGCCGTAGGTCTCTTCGAGGATGCCCTTCAGCGAGGGATGCAGATAGTCCGGTTTCTCCTGCCCGTTCTTGACGCTGATGTAGGTCGGGATGTCGTCCATCGGACCTGGCCGGTAGAGCGCCACCAGCGCGATCAGGTCCTCGAACCGATTGGGCTTCAGCTTGCTCAGTATGTCTCGCATACCGCTGCCTTCCATCTGGAAGACCCCGTAGGCATCGCCCTTGGCCAGCATCCTGAAGGTCGGCTCGTCGTCGAGCGGTATCTTGTCGATCCTGATCTTGTCGTGGCCGATCAGGCCGCATGCCTTTTCGATCACCGTCAGCGTCTTGAGGCCGAGGAAGTCGAATTTCACCAGGCCGGCGGTCTCGACCCATTTCATGTTGAACTGGGTGGCCGGCAGAGACTCCTTGTTGTCGGTATCGCGATAGAGCGGCACCAATTCTTCGAGCGGCCGGTCGCCGATCACGACCCCGGCGGCATGGGTCGAAGCGTTACGGAAGAGGCCTTCGAGCTGCAGCGCCAGGTCGATCAGCCGCTTGATCTCCTCGTCTGCCTGGTACTGCTCCTTCAGAAGCTGCTCGCTCTCGAGTGCCTGGGCGAGCGTGACCGGCTTGGCCGGATTGTTCGGCACCAGCTTGCAGATCCGGTCGACCTGCCCGTAGGGCATGCCGAGCACACGGCCAACGTCGCGCAGCACTGCACGGGCCTGCAGCTTTCCGAAGGTGATGATGGCGGCGACCCGATCGTGACCGTACTCGTCACGCACGTAGCGGATCACCCGGTCGCGCTTGTCCTGGCAGAAATCGATGTCGAAGTCGGGCATCGACACGCGTTCGGGATTGAGAAAGCGCTCGAACAGCAGCCCCCATCGCAGCGGGTCGAGATCGGTGATCTTGAGCGCCCAGGCCACCAGCGACCCTGCCCCCGATCCGCGCCCCGGTCCGACGGGAATACCGTTGTCCTTTGCCCACTGGATGAAATCGGCAACGATCAGGAAGTAGCCCGAGAAGCCCATCTTCTCGATCATGTTGAGTTCGTAGACGAGGCGCTCCTCGTAGCGTTCGAAGGCGATGTCGTCGGCCAGCCGGCCTCCTGCCTTCAAGGCGCCAAGACCGGTTTCGGCCATTTCCTTAAGAGCGTCTTTCTCGGCCCGGCCGCCGAGTTTCGTGTAGCGCGGCAGGATGGGTTTACGCGGCTCCGGCATGTAGGCACAGCGCTGGGCGATGGCCAGGGTGTTGTCGCAGGCTTCCGGCAGGTCCGAAAAGACGCCGCGCATCTCGCCGGCCGACTTGAAGTAGTGCTCTGGCGTCAACCGGCGACGATTGGGATCCTCGATGTGCGCACCCTGCTCGATGCAGAGGAGGACGTCGTGCGCCTCATGCATCGACGCCTTGGGAAAATGCACATCATTCGTCGCGACCAGCGGCAGGTCGCGCGCGTAGGCAAGATCGAGCAATGGAGCCTCGATGCGCCGCTCGCTCTCCTCGCCATGGCGTTGCAGCTCGATGTAGAGCCGGCCATCGAACAGCGTCTGCAATCGCTCGAGCATATGGGCCGCGGCCGGCACCTGGCCCGCCAACAACAATCGCCCGACGCCGCTGCTGGTGCTGCCGGTAAACGCCAGAAGGCCATCGCTATGGTCTTCCAGTTCAAACAGGGGCAGTGCCGATATCGAGCCGGTCTTGAACTCCAAATGGGCCCTACTCACCAGACGCATCAGATTGAGATAGCCCTGCTCGTTCTGGACCAGCAGGGTCAGCCAATCGACCGATGGCAGCTTGCTAGCCGTGGCGATGCCACCTTCTTCCTCTCGCCGGAGGCCAAGATCGCAGCCCATGATGGGTTGGATCCCTGCCTTCGCCGCGTATTGCGCGAATTCCAGGGCGCCGAACAGGTTGTTGCGATCCGTGACGGCGACGGCCGGCATTGCCTGCGCCTTGGCAAGCGCCACGACGGCATCGACCTTGTTCGCCCCTTCGGTGAGGGAATAGGCGGACCGGACCTTGAGGTGAATGAAATCGGCGATGGGCACGGGTTATCATCGCGCCAGAACCTGTGGACTGTCAGGTCGACAACACACCGTCCTTCAGCGTCACCGTGCGATCCATGCGCGCCGCAAGGTCGGGATTGTGGGTCGCGACCAGCGCCGCCATGCCGGTTTCCCGCACCAGCACCAGGAGTTGCCGGAACACGGCGTCGGCCGTCGTGGCGTCGAGATTTCCCGTCGGCTCATCTGCCAGTAAGACGCGCGGCGCATTTGCAACCGCACGCGCGATCGCCACGCGCTGTTGTTCGCCGCCGGACAGCCGACCCGGCCGATGGTCGCCGCGCTCCTTGAGCTGGACCATCGCCAGCAGTTCCGCCGCCCGAACGCGGGCTTCACTGCGCGACAGGCCGTTCAGCATCTGCGGCAACATCACGTTCTCCATCGCGGAGAACTCCGGTAGCAGGTGATGGTATTGATAGACAAATCCCAGGAACCGGCGGCGTAACGCGGTTCGCCCACGATCACCGAGCGTACCCGTCGACTTGCCGTCCACGACCACATCACCTTCGTCAGGCTGCTCCAGAAGGCCCGCGATATGGAGCAAGGTCGACTTGCCGCTGCCCGATTGGCCGACGAGCGCCACGATTTCGCCTGGCCGGAGGTCGAGCGAGACGCCACGCAGCACCTCGAGCCGGCGATCGCCCTGCACGAATGTGCGCTTGATGTCGCGCAGGGAAAGAGGAAACACGAAATCACCCATAGCGGAGTCCCTCGACCGGTTCGACCCGGGTACTGCGCCAGGCGGGATAGGCGGCGGCCGCAAGCGACAACAGGATAGCCACGACAACGATCGTGCCTACTTCGATAGCCTGAACCCGGACCGGCATGGAGGTGATGAAGTCGATCTCGGCGTTGCCACCACCCGATGCACTCGTGATGATCGACAGCAGCTTGCCGATCGAAGGC
>MEMN01000224.1:25958-33387 GCA_001767945.1 Alphaproteobacteria bacterium RIFCSPHIGHO2_12_FULL_66_14
CTGCCAGGAAAAAAGCACGGACTATCGTTCGCGGTGTCGCCCCCATCGTGCGCAGGATTGCGATGCTGCCGCGTTTCACGCGCACCAGCATGGTGAAGCTTGCCACGACGTTCATCGCCGCGACCACGACGATCAGGGTGAGGATGATGAACATCATCACCCGCTCGACCTGAAGTGCTCCCACGAACCGGGCATTGAGACCCAGCCAATCCGAGATCCTGAGGTCCTTTCGGTCCAGTGAGCGGCGAAGCGCCTCGCCGACACGTGGAGCAGAGGCAGGGTCGGCTAGCTCCAGGTCGATTGAGGACACCGCGCTGTGCCCGTATTCAAGTTCTTCCTGGAGCATCTCGAGTGGCACGAAAACCAACGCACCGTCGAACTCGTGGCGGCGCGTCATGAAGCTCGCCAGCACCTCATAGTCCGAATAACGCGGCGCGATTGTACCGTTCTCGTTGAGCCTATGAGTGACGATCGTGACCCTGTCGCCTGCACTGACATTCAGGGCCTGCCTCAATCGTTCGCCCATGACCACGCCGGGCTTCGTGCCGAAGGCGCCCAGTTCGCCGTGGACGATGTTCTTGGTCACGATATCGCGTGTCAGCAGATCATCCGTCCGGACGCCCCGCAGCATGGTGCCTCGAGTCAGACTGTTCGCTCCGACCAAAGCCTGTCGTTCCAACACCGACCGTACGGAACGGACGTCTGGCGTTGCCCTGAGTTTCGTCAGAAATTCAGCCGTCGCCTGCAACATGCCACCCGGCGCAGTGATCACGACATGGCCATTCATGCCGATGATGCGACCGAGCAGTTGCTGGCGAAATCCACCCATCACGGACAAGACGACGATGAGGGTCGCCACGCCCAGCGCCACTCCGATCAGGGAAACGACCGCAATGAAGGAAACGAAGCCTTCTCGCTGGCGGGTCGCCAGGTAACGCCATGCCAGCCAGCGTTCGACTGCAGGTGCCCCGTCACTCACGGCGCAGGCCCTCGACCGGATCGAGCCGGGATGCTCGCAGGGCGGGATAGAGCGAGGCCATCAGGGCGAAAGCCAGCGCCATGCCGGCGATTACCGCCACTTCCACCCACTCGATATGCGATGGCATTTCGGCAAGAAGGTAGAGCGTCTCGTCGAACAGCACGAGGCCGAAGGTATGCTGCAGCCACTGGCGAATCGCCTCAATGTTACGCGCAAAGGCGAGCCCCAGAACGACGCCGATGATCGTACCCGCCCCGCCGATTGCCAGGCCATCGATCAGGAACACCCGCAGGATCGCGCCGCGACTGGCGCCCATGGTCCGCAAGATGGCGATGTCCGCGGTCTTGGTGCGTACGAGCATGACGAGACTGGAGACGATGTTGAACGCGGCCACCAGTACGATGAGCGTCAGCACCAGAAACATCACATTCGTTTGTGCCTGGATTGCGGAAAAAAAGCTGACATTGGCCTGGAACCAGTCGAATACCCAGCCTTGAAAGCCCACCGCTTGCATTACCAGGCGACGGCTGTTCGAGAGCGAAGTGTCGTCACCCACGAACACCTCTATTCCCGTCACTTTGCCGCCGAGATCGAGAAGACGTTGGACGTCGACGAGCGGGGCGTAGACGAAGTTGGCGTCGTAGTCGTACATGCCGGCGCAAAAGATCGCCGAAACTCTGGCGGAGACGGACCGAGGCATGACGCCCAGCGGTGTCGCCACGGAGACCGGCGACACGAGCTGCAGCCTGTCACCGACCTTCAAACCCATCAGGTCGGCCAGGCGCCTACCGATCGCCACGGAGAAGTCGTCGCCGAAGCCGGTCAAAGTACCCCAATCAAGAGACTTGTTGTCGTTGCCGTCGCGACACAGGCCTCGATACCGCTCGCGCACTCCGGGTGGCCCGTCTATCGCCGCAGCCAGTGGCATACGGGCGCGGAAATCTTCCGGTCGCATCCCTCGCAGGATAACTCCGCGGACCCGATCGCCGGCGACCGCCATTACCTGCCCCTCGGCGGAAGGCGTGGCGCTGACAACGCCGGGCACCGCCCTGATGCGGGCCAACAGATCCGGCGTCGCATCCAGCCCGTCGCGATTACCCTGGACGCCGAGTTGTCCACTGATGCCCGACATCTGCCGCAGCATCTCGACGCGAAAGCCGTTCATCACGGCCATGACCACGATCAAGGTGCCGACGCCCAGCGTGATGCCGACAAGCGAGAAGCCGGCGATCACCGAGATGAACCCCTCCTCGCGGCGCGCCCTCAGATACCGGAAGGCAATCAGACGCTCGACGGCGGCAAAGGCCATGATGGGCGGCGTCCCCCGCTTCAGCCGAACCGCTGGGCGATCTGATCGATCGGCAGTTCCTCGCGCGTACCGGTCTTGCGGTTCTTGAGTTCAACCTTGCCCGCTGCCAGTCCCTTGGGGCCGACGATGACCTGCCAAGGCGTTCCGATGAGGTCCATGTCGGCAAACTTGGCGCCGGGCCGCAGGTCGCGGTCGTCGTGCAGGACCTCGACACCCTTTGCCTGCAGGGCTTCATAGAGCCTCACGCAAGCGCCGGAGACGGAGCCGTCGTCCGGCTTCAGGTTGACGATGGCGACCTTGAAGGGGGCGACCGACTCCGGCCAGACGATGCCGGCCGCGTCGTGGCTTGCTTCGATGATGCCGCCCACCAAGCGCGACACGCCGATGCCGTAGGAACCCATCTCGACCGTGATCTGTTCGCCGCCGGGGCCGGCCACAACCGCATTCATCGGCTTGGAGTACGTGGTTCCGAAGTTGAAAATATGGCCGACTTCGATCCCTCGTGCGGCAAGACGCTCGCCTTCCGGGATCTTCTCGAAGGCATCCTTGTCGTGCTTCTCGTCCGTCGCGGCATAGAGCGAGGTCCATTCGTTCACGATCGGCTGCAGGTCGCTCGTGTAGTCTATCGTGCGGCCGAGGATATCCTTGTCGACCAGCCCCTTGTGGCAGAACACGGCGCTTTCACCGGTCTCGGCCAGGATGATGAACTCGTGGCTGAGGTCGCCTCCGATCGGGCCGGTGTCGGCGCGCATCGGGATCGCCTTCAGGCCCATGCGCGCGAAGGTACGCAGGTAAGCTACGAACATGTTGTTGTAGGAGCGGATGGAACCCGCTCTGTCGATGTCGAACGAGTAGTTGTCCTTCATCAGGAACTCGCGCCCGCGCATGACGCCAAAACGCGGTCGCACTTCGTCCCGGAATTTCCACTGGATGTGATAGAGGTTCTTCGGCAGGTCACGATAGCTCTTCACCCCGTCTCGGAAGAGAACGGTGATCATCTCCTCGTTGGTCGGCCCGAACAGCATCTCGCGGTCGTGGCGGTCCTTGAAGCGCAGCATTTCCGGCCCGTAGGCGTCGTAGCGCCCGCTCTCGCGCCACAGGTCCGCCGACTGGATGGTCGGCATCAGCACTTCCTGGGCACCCGCGGCGTCCTGCTCTTCACGCACGATCCGCTCGATGTTCTTCAGGACGCGAAAGCCGAGCGGCAGCCAGGCATAGATGCCGGCGCTGGTCTGGCGAACGAGGCCGGCGCGCAGCATCAGACGGTGCGATACGATCTGCGCCTCAGCCGGATTCTCCTTCATGGTCGGCAGGAAATACTGGCTCATCCGCATGCTGAATCGGTCCTTGCTCGGGGCGTCCTGGGTGGCCGCGGACTGTAGGGAACAGGCCCTGCAAAGGCAAACTTGGCCGCGGCTGGCTGGTTTTGCACAGGGCAATGCCCGCACACTCAGCGCGACAACCGGGGGAGAGAAGCATGCTCGAGCGGATTTTCAAGCTGAGCGAGAACAGGACCAACGTCCGGACCGAGATCGTCGCCGGGATCACAACATTCCTGACGATGGCCTACATCGTTTTCGTCAATCCGGCGATCCTTAGCGCCGCCAAGATGCCGTTCGGCGCAGTTTTCGTCGCAACCTGCGTGGCCGCCGCCATCGGCTGCCTCCTCATGGCATTCCTCGCCAACTATCCGATCGCGCTCGCGCCCGGCATGGGATTGAACGCCTACTTCGCCTTCGGCGTGGTGGGCGGCATGGGCCATACCTGGCAGGTGGCGCTCGGCTGCGTCTTCATCTCCGGTGTCATCTTTTTCGTCATTAGTGTGCTGCCGATCCGGGAGTGGCTCGTCAACGCCATCCCGAAGTCACTCAAGATGGCGATCGCCGCTGGCATCGGCCTGTTCCTGGCGCTGATTGCGCTGAAGAACGCCGGCATCGTCGTTTCCCATCCCGAAACACTGGTTACCCACGGCAAGCTCGTGAGCTGGCCCGTCCTCATGGCCTGCCTGGGCTTCGCCCTGATCGTCGCCCTCGAATATCGCCGCGTCATGGGCGGGGTCATCGTCGGCATCCTGGTGGTCACGCTCATCTCGATTCTCGCCGGTCATCAGAAATTCGAAGGCATCTTCGATATCCCCCCGTCGATTGCTCCGGTATTCCTGCAGATGGACATCGCCGGCGCTCTTCAGGTCGGGCTGGTGACCGTGGTGTTTGCCTTCCTGTTCGTCGACCTGTTCGACAACACCGGAACCCTGATCGCATTGGCGCATCGCGGCGGCTTCATGCGCCCCGATGGCACCGTGCCGCGCCTGCGCAGCGCTCTGATCTCCGACAGCGCCGCTGCGATGGTCGGCGCCGCCGTCGGCACCTCGACCACGACCAGCTATATCGAGAGTGCGGCCGGCATCAACGCCGGCGGCCGTACCGGGCTCACCGCTGCGACCGTGGGTGTGCTGTTCCTGCTGGCTTTGTTCGTCGCCCCGCTTGCCAAATCCATTCCGGCCTACGCTACGGCGCCAGCATTGCTCTACGTCGCTTGCCTGTTGACGCGTAGCCTCACGGAAATCGAGTGGAACGACATCACCGAAGCGGCGCCAGCCGTCATCACCGCGCTGGCAATGCCGTTCACCTTCTCGATCGCCGACGGCATCGCCTTCGGTTTCATTTCGTACGCCGGCATCAAGATTGCCGCAGGTCGCTACGCCGACGTTCATCCTGCCGTTGCCGTTCTCGCTGTTCTGTTTGTGATCAAGTACGTGGTCATTGGATGATCATCGAACCGGTAGGGAAATTTGTCTGTTGTCGAACGACCCTGCGCCCTAACAAATGTTCGGTGAGGGGCTGACGATCGAAAGAAAAGGTCTTGGCAAGGCCCTTAGGCCACGCTAAAGAGCCTGCGTCTTGGGCGCTGCCTGAGTTTAGGGAGGAGAGCGGCAAAAGCCGCCGAACTACGAGTTTCGGGGTAGAAGAACGGCGGTCTGTTTGCCCGCCGTTTCCTTTTTCTATTTCAATAGCTTACTGGTAGATTTTAAGAATTTGGTTTAACTGACATCGACCAGCCGGCGAAAGCTGAAGACGTCGGCCCGGTGCAGCGCATAGAAGCCTATCCAGAGCACCGCCGCGACGACCGATGTGATGATGGCTTTGCGCAGCAACTCGGGGCGCTCCGGCGCCCCGTGCTCCTGCCCCTTACCCGGCTTCTCGACCCGCCGAACGCCCAGCGGCAAGACGGCGAACAACACCGTCCACCAGATGACGATGTAGACCATGACGCCGGTAGCCCAGCTCATGGCGACGGCCCCCCCTCAGACCTGCTCGAGTTCGATCAGGGTACCCGTGAAGTCCTTGGGGTGGAGGAACAACACCGGCTTGTCGTGAGCGCCGATCTTGGGCTCGCCATCGCCCAATACCCGGGCCCCCTGGGATTTCAGCTTGTCGCGGGCGGCGTAGATGTTCTCGACCTCGTAGCAGACGTGGTGAATACCGCCATCAGCGTTGCGGGCAAGAAAGTTCGCGATCGGCGACTTCTCGCCCAACGGATGCAGAAGCTCGATTTTAGTGTTGGGCAATTCGACAAACACCACCGTCACGCCATGCGCTGGCTGCGCCTTGGGCGCACTCACCTTGGCGCCCATGACCGTCCGGTAGAGTTCCGATGCCTTGGCCAGGTCCGGCACGGCAATGGCGATGTGATTCAGGCGTCCGATCATCAGGCTCTCCAGGCGGTCGTCAACGGCTTAAATGCGGACGATGTGAACGTCCGTCAACGGCTTCTTGCCGAGATGCGCGCGCACGACGCGCCGCACAGCCTGCCGGGAGGCCTCCTCGATCCGCCTATCGTCGCTTCGTTCGGATGGGCTGAGGTCGGCCAGCATCTCGCGCAGCCCCGCGACGATGGCCTGGGCAAGCGCGCCGTCCTCATCTTCTATGCCCCTGAGCGACACCTTGGGCGACGCCACGGCGCGGCCTTTGCCATCGATCACCAGGGTTGCCGCGGCGGCGCCATTCCATAGCAGCTTACGGCGCTCGCGAAGCGTGCCGCCGTCGAGCGGCACCAGGCCGTCGCCGTCGCGGGCCAGCCTCCCTACCGGCACATGGTCGACGATTTCAGCCGGCCCCGGCGCCAGCCGGACCAGAGTACCGTTCGGTGCTACAATCACCTCCGGCACCTGGCAGGCGCGCGCGAGAGCCGCATGTTCGACCATGTGGCGGACCTCGCCGTGGACCGGCAGCGCAATGCGCGGGCGCACCCATTGGTAGACCTGCACGAGCTCATCCCGGGCAGGGTGGCCCGACACGTGGATACCGGCATCGCGGTCGGTGATAACCTCGACACCCCGCGCCATCAGAGCATTCTGGAGACGCCCGACAGAGCGTTCGTTGCCGGGGATGACGCGCGAGGAGAAGATGGCCGTATCACCCTCCTCCAGAACGATGTCCCGGTGCTCGTCATTGGCGATCTTGGCCATGGAGGCGCGCGCTTCCCCTTGGCTGCCTGTGCAGATGAATAGCACCTTGTCCCTGGGCAGATAGGCCCCGTCCTGAGGGCTTACACACTCGGGAAAATCGAGCATGTAGCCACATTCCTGGGCCGCCTCGATCATGCGCAGCAGCGCTGGACCGGACAGGACGGGATGGCGCCCCACCGCGACCGCCGCCAACGCAATGCTCTCCACGCGCGCAAGATTGGACGCAAAGCAGGTGACAGCAACGCGCCCTTTCCGTCCCTTCACCAGTTTCTTGAGGTTGGCCCGCACCATCGCCTCGGAGCCGGCTTCGCCCTCGACGAAGACGTTGGTGCTGTCGCAGACCATTGCGAGCACGCCCTCGTCGCCGATACGCTTCAGCATCGCCTCGTCGGTCAGATCGCCGATCAGCGGGTCGGCATCGATCTTCCAGTCACCGGTATGGAAGATGGTGCCGAACTTGGTGCGGATGGCCAGTGCATTCGGTTCAAGGATCGAATGCGTCATCGTGATCATCTCGAGATCGAACGGCCCGAGGCTAAACTTTCCCCGCAGCGGGATTTCCGTGACCTGGACGCCATCGGCCAACCCGGCTTGTGTGAGCTTGCGCCGCAACACCGAAGCGGCGAACGGCGTCGCATAGACCGGTGCCTTCAAGCGCGGCCAGAGATCGGCC
>MEMN01000225.1:0-2911 GCA_001767945.1 Alphaproteobacteria bacterium RIFCSPHIGHO2_12_FULL_66_14
CCTGGCGGCAGATCACGTAGCGAATCGAGTTGCGCTGGGCATAGAGAGCGTCCAGGGCCGCGAGATAGCTCTCGCCGGGAACGCCGAAGATTGTGTCGGTGCCGTGAATGCGCAGTTGATCGATCAGAACCTGCGCGCCGCTACGGCGCGGATGGGCGGTCGCCATGATTTTTCCCTTACTTCGTGGGTGAAAAGGCCGTCGGCACCAATATCTTGTTATTCATGTGCTTCATGAATTCTCGGCTCTTCTGCAAATAGGCCTGCCAGGCCGGGTCCGCGGCCATCGCGGCACGACGCTTGGTGCGGTCGGCGAGATCCTCGTAACCCCAGATGTGCACGATCTCGTTCACATTGCCGACCTCGGTGGTGAAAAAACCGACGAGATTGCCGAGATGCTTCTTCTGGACCGGAAGACCTTCCTTTTCGTAGAGCGCGAGGAAGTCGCGCAGCCTGCCGGGTTGCAGCTCGTAAGTACGATGGTCGACGATCATGGTGTTCCTCCGATTTCCGTGACGATTGTGTGGCTTGCCCGATGCGATCTCAACCCTTGGTGCGAGCGGTGGACTCAGCCGGTGAATCAGCGCATAAGTGCGGCATTGCGACACTGGCCGACGAGCATCATCACGAGTCTCGGCACAGTCGCGGAGCGCGATACCGGCAACGTCTTCCGTGAGATTCTTGGTCATCCGTCAACGGTCAACGAAACGCTTGGACACAGTGGTCCAGCAAGCGCGCGCCGGACTCCGCTCGATCCTTCCTCCAGCACAGAGCTTTGAATGAGTCGCAAATTGTTTGTGGGCAATCTGCCCTACTCGGTCACGTCCGAGCGTCTGTCCGAAGCGTTCTCCCAATTCGGAACCGTCAGCTCTTCGAAAGTGATCGCGGATCGCGAGACCGGCCGCAGCCGCGGCTTCGCGTTCCTCGAAATGGAAACCGACGATCAGGGCGCCGCGGCCATGCAGGCCATGAACGGTGCGTTGCTCGATGGCCGCTCGATCGCCGTCCGCGAAGCCGTCGAACGCCAGCCCGGCGGTGGCGGCGGTGGATTTGGCGGCGGTGGCGGCGGCGGTCGCGATGGCGGCGGCTTCCGTCCGCGCGGCCCGCGTCCACCCTATGGCGGCGGTGGCGGCCGTGAGGGCGGCGGTGGTTACGGCGGCGGCGGCGGTGGTGGCGGCTATCGCGGTGGTGGTGGCGGTGGCTATGCCGGCGGTGGTGGTGGCGGTGGCTACCGTGGTGCTCCATCCGGCCCGAGCGACGGCGGCCCGATGCGCGACCGGCGCGCCGATTTCTCAGGTGCCCCCCCAGCCCCTGGTGGATTTGACGGAGCTCCGGGCGGCGAAGTCACCCGGCCGGCGCGCCGGCGCGATGCTCCCGGCCCCGACAAGCGCCGCGAGCGCGACTACGAACCGCGCAAGCGCGGCTTCGACGACGATCAATAGATCATAGGCCGCACGCGACGATCGACGGGAACGCCGGGGGTTGCCCTCCGGCGTTTTTCTTTGCCGCCGTCGCGCCAGTGCTATGCTCGCCCCTTCGGCGGGAGACGGGCATGAAGCGACGTTTTGCGCTTGTTGGCTCCTTGGCGGCAACGGTCGCGGCGACGGCGGCCAAGGCTGCCACGCCGGTCGATCTGCAACTCGTGCTCGCGGTCGACGTCTCGCGGTCGATCGACGAGATCGAAGCCGAACTGCAGCGTCGCGGCTACGTCGAGGCGCTCACCAGCGACCGTGTCATCGATGCGATCCTGTCCGGTGAACATCGGCGCATCGCCCTCTGCTACACCGAGTGGGCCGGCGCGCATTACCAGGTGGTGGTGATCGACTGGTCGGTGATCGACAGTGCTACGGCCGCACGCCGGTTCGCCGACAAGCTCGCCGAGGCGCCCCGTACGTATCAGAGCTGGACGGCCGTCGGCGCTGCCCTCATCCACGCCGGCGAGCGGTTCGAGAATCCGGACTTCACCACCAAGCGTCGCGTCATCGACGTCTCGGGTGATGGCCGCACCAACGACGGCCCGCCGGCCGGGATCGTGCGCGACCAGCTGGTCGCACAGGGCATCGTCGTCAACGGCCTGCCGGTGATGATGAACCGCACCAACTTCGGCCGCCCGCCGGACCTCTCGCTCGACAAGTACTACGAGGAGAACGTCATCGGCGGGCCTGGTTCCTTCCTGATCGTGGCCGAGACCTTCGACCACTTCAGTCGCGCCGTACGAACCAAGCTCGTCCGGGAGATATCGCAAAGCGAGACTAAGCCGCCAAAACCTGCTTGAGCCGGACAAACGGCGCGGCGTCGCGCGTCAGCTGAACCGGCATACCGAGATGACCCAACCGGTAGCGGAAGATGTTGGCCTCGGGCAGGTTCCATCGCCGAGCCACCTCCAACCCGTCGCCATAGGGCACCCAACGATCGGTCTCGCCGAGCACCGACACGATGCGCGAGGGCGGCAGGTCGGGCGCTTCGGCGGGATCGACGGTCCGCGACAGCCGCGCGAGCGCTTCGCGGGACCAACCTGCGTCGGCCAGCGCCACATCGAGGCCCAGCATGACCGAAAGCGCACCATCGAACGTCACGTCCTCGATTCGTCCCGAATGGCTGATCAGCATCGCAGCGTCGGGCCGCGCGTCGGCCGGCCAGAGATGGCAATGACTCGCTACCTGTTGTGCCACGAACGACGTCATCGAGATTCCAGCCAATGCCACCTTGCCGCCGAAGCGGGCACGGCTCCAGGCAACGAGCAACGCCGATTCGACTGCCTGCCCTGAAATGAGATCGATCGAACTCGTTGGCCCAGCGGCGAAGAACGGCTCGCCACCGTAGTAGCCCGGCATGGCACGCAGACCGTGATACGGCGACACCGGCTCGATCACTCGCCAGCCCATTGCCGCCAAACGGGCGCCGGGATCACGCG
>MEMN01000225.1:2970-5575 GCA_001767945.1 Alphaproteobacteria bacterium RIFCSPHIGHO2_12_FULL_66_14
GTAGAGGAGTTCGCTGCCCGGCCGGTCGCGCAGTCGCGTCGACGGCGTCGGCGCCCGCAACCAATACTCCCGCACGCCATTCTCCACGAATGGACGCGACACCAAGATCGTGCCGACATCGATCGGCGCCATATAAAGACGGGTCGGATCGGCGAGAAGCGGACCAAACTCGCGCTCCGTCTGATCCGGCCGATCGATACGCCAGCGCGCCGAGGGTGGGCGATGCGGGAACAGCAGCGGATAAAACCATCCGCGGGTCGCCAGATGGCGAGTTGCCACCCGACGACGGTGCCGGTCAAGCTTGCCGGGGTCGGAATCGGCGTCCACTTCGTCGAAGATCGCTTTCTCCCACGCGGCCCGGGCTGATTCGGCCGCAAGACATGCCCGGGCGTTGTGGAGCAGCAACCTGCGCAGGCGAAATGCGGACCAGAAGGCCGGAAGGGGCGCACCGATCTCCTCGCGGAACCGTGAAGCATCCTGGCCTGCGGCATTGGCAGCGGCCCACAAGCGCGACAACGGCAGATACCAGCGCCGCAGTCCGAAGAGCCCGACCCGATCGACCCATGGTCTGGCCAACAAGGCTCCCAGAGGTGAACCGAACAGGACATTCATCAGCCAACCCCGGACGCGGCGATTTCGCTTGGCCTCAGCACGCGCTTGGCAGCATCATCGCCGGCCGCAGCACCCTTCTGCAACGGAGCTCTTTCTATGCTGGCCAACGATCCTGTCACCCAGGCGCGAATCGACCTGACGACCGCCCTGCGAGCGGCTGCGCGCCATGGGTTGAACGAGGGTGTCTGCAACCATTTCAGCATGACCGTGCCCGGCCACGAGGAGCTGTTCCTGGTCAATCCGCAGGGGCTGCACTGGTCGGAGATCACGCCATCCGACATCGTCATGGCCGATGGCGAGGGAAACATCGTCGAAGGCAAGCATCCAGTCGAGCCGACCGCCTTCTACATCCATGCCCGCATCCATGGCGGCAACCCGCGGGCCAAGGTCGTGCTCCATACCCACATGCCGTATGCCACGGCGCTGACGTCGATCCAGGACGGGCGCATCGAGATGTGCACCCAGAACGCCTTCCGTTACTGGGGCCGCATCGCCTACGACGAGAAGTATGGCGGCGTTGCGCTGTCCAACGACGAGGGCGAGCGCATGTGTCGCGCCATGGGCGACAAGGACATCCTGTTCCTGCGCAACCACGGCGTGATCGTGTCGGGGCCCACCGTCGCGCAGGCCTACGACGACCTCTACTACCTCGAGCGCGCGGCCATGGTGCAGGTGCTCGCCATGCAGACCGGCCGTGAACTGCACAATATCGACAAGGCGATGGCCGAACATACGGCCCGGCAGATCGCGGGCGAGGCGCAGCAGGCTTTCCTGCATTTCGAATCGCTGAAGCGACTGCTCGACCGGGACGAGCCCGGCTGGCAAAAGCTGACGGCCTAGGAGGAAACAATGAGAATCGCAGTCGCACTCGTCGCCGTATGGGCGCTCGCGCATACGACGTCTGCGCCGGCGCCGGCACAGAACTACGGCAGCATCGGCGGTGGCCCCAAGCTCGGCGAGCTGGAGATCAAGGCCTGGCAGCCCATCCCCAAGACCAAGACGGCAGTGCAGCTCGGATCCGACACAAAGCTGGGACGCGAGCTGCGCCGGCAAGTGATGGTCCGCCTGTCGCAGCGCGGCAACCAGGTGGGCTTCAGCGGCGGCAACGTCATGCGCATGGACGTGAGCTACTTCGATTTGCTGGGCGGTAGCCGACAGAACTATGGCGAACTCGGCACCAAGCCCGACTACGCCGAGAGCGGTTCCAATCCCTTCCTCCCGGTGCCCGCGAACCCGATCGGTCGCAGCACCGGCCGCACACCCTCGACGTCGGGTCCGACGTTGCGCGTTTCGCTTACGCTCTATTCCGTCGATACCGGCAAGGTGTTGTGGAGCGCCACGGCCTCCTGCGTCACCCAGGCCGACATCGCTCAGCGTGCCGGCGAGATGATGATCAACAACATATTCGACAACGCTGACAAGAACCGAGTCGGCGACGCCGGCTGCCCGCTCTAGTCCCCCCTGTTTCCAAATCCCAGGAGTCGTCCTTCATGCCGCGTCTGGCCCCGCTCGACCTCAATAAACTCAGCCCCGAACAAAAGACGGTCGCCGACGCGATCCTGGCGGGACCGCGCGGCGGCCTGCGCGGGCCGTTCGAGCCCTGGCTGCGCAGCCCGGTGCTGGCTGATCGCGCGCAGAAGCTGGGCGAATACTGCCGCTTCAACAATTCGCTGCCCAAGGACCTGTCGGAGCTCGCAATCTGCCTGGTCGGACGGCACTTCAAGGCGCAGTTCGAATTCTATGCCCACGCCCGACTGGCCCGCGAGGCCGGCTTGGGCGCCGACATCGTCGAGGCCATCCGTGTGCGCGCGACGCCGCCGTTCAAGCGCGACGTCGAGAAGGTCGTTTACGATTTCGTCACCGAGTACCTCGAGACCAACCGTGTCGCGGCGGCCAATTACAAGCGCGCGGTCGATGCACTCGGCGAGCAGGGTGTCGTCGACCTGGTCGGCGTCTGCGGCTACTACATGCTGGTGTCGATGACGCTGAACGT
>MEMN01000226.1:0-7786 GCA_001767945.1 Alphaproteobacteria bacterium RIFCSPHIGHO2_12_FULL_66_14
TAACGGCCGCCGCCAGAGCCATGCCCATGCGCCGATGCCGCGCATGACCAACACCTTCATGCTGGGAGGGACCGCAGACCCCAAGGAGATCATCGCGTCGGTGAAGAAGGGCCTCTATGCCGCCAACTTCGGCGGCGGCCAGGTCGATATCGTCTCGGGCAAGTTCGTGTTCAGCTGCACCGAGGCCTACCTGATCGAGAACGGCAAGCTCGGCCGGCCGGTCAAGGGCGCCACCCTGATAGGCGCCGGCTCGGAGGCGCTCACGAAGGTCGGCATGGTCGGCAACGACATGGAACTCGACCCCGGCATCGGCACCTGCGGCAAGGACGGCCAGGGCGTGCCGGTCGGCGTCGGCCAGCCGACGCTCCGCATCGACGCGCTCACCGTCGGCGGCACGGCGACCTAGTCGCGGCGCGCCGTCGGCCGTCCTTGTCAGCCGTCCTTGGCCGGCGCCTTCGTGTAATCGGCGTCGCTCACCGGCTCGAACCAGCTGGTGGCCCGGCCCTGGTCGTCGGTCTCCGACATGGCGAGGTGGCACATCATCGTGCCAGGCGCCGACCCGTGCCAGTGGCGTGCGTTGGGCGGAATGACCACCGTGTCGCCCGCCATGATCTCCTGCACCGGCTCGCCCTCGAGCTGGTAGCGGCCGACGCCCGACAGCACATAGAGGATCTGGCCGACGGCATGCTGATGCCAGTTGGTGCGTCCGCCCGGCATGAACGTCACGCGCGAAGCGCGGAGCCGTGAGGGCCCCTCTGGCGAATAGACCGGATCCGACAGGACGGCGCCGACGAAGTTCGCCGCTTCGGCCTTGGTGGTCGGGCGGGACGCGGCCCGCATGATTCTTGGGCGCATGACGGCTCCTCACTCTCTCGCGTAGGCAGTCCAAGTCTATCGCGTCTCCGCCAGCCGTAGCGACTCCAGAAAACGGGTCGCCGCACTCATCGACTTCGTGTCGCCCTTGGTCGTGACCAGCATGCGGTAGAGCCGGTCCTTCACGATGTAGGTACGCATCATCACCCGCGAGCCGTTGGTGTCCTCGATGTCGAGAGCATAGCCGTCCCAGCCCTGCAGGGTGACCGGCTCGTCCAGCACGTACTTGAAGCGGACGCGCGGAAAGGCCTTCTCGGCCTCGCCGCGGCCGAGGTCGCGGGCCATCACCTTGGTGTCGCGGCTGGAGAACCAGGCCGGCTCGTAGTCGACATAGTCGAAATCGAACAGCTCGTCGTCGCGCTTGGAGGCCCAGGCAACGCGCTCACCGGCGTGGCCCTTTTCCTTCTCGGCGGCCGTGATCTTGGCGGCCGGCGCCGGCATTTCCAGCCGGAACCTGAGATCGCTGCCGACGACGGTCTGCCAGTCGGCGGGCTGCGCACCCGCAACTATCGGGGCAACCGCCGGCGCCATCAGCAGGGCGAGAACGATCAGACGACGCTTCATGCCGCCGGGCTTCATGCTGGGGGCACGAGATCTTTGCGGCCCGACCAGTCCCAGGCGAGGCCGGTGCGCGAGATGCCGAGCAGCAGGCCGTGCAGTTCCTTGGGGTGCACCCAGCCTCCGTCGGGATCGGTGACGGGATCGGCGCCGCGCGGGGTGTAGCGGGCATCTGCGTCGAGCAGGCGCTGGCGCACCGCCGGCCAGTCATGGACCTCGACGTAGCACATGTAGAGCGAGTCGCCGTGCTTGTGGGCGTAACGGCCCATGGCGTGCACGTCGTCGGTGACCTGGCTGAGCTCGATGCGATCAAGCCGGTTCGGCGGATCGAACAGGGTGAGCGTGCCGATGTAGCCGAAGCGCTCGCTGCCGATCTCGCTGAACCGCGCCGGATCGAGGCCGAACAGGCCGGCATAGACGGCCGCGACGCGGCGCCAGTCGCTCAGCAGCGTGTTGGTCGTCTCGTAGAGGAACGACACCGGCCCGACGCGCGGCCTGTAAGTGCTTTCGGAAATCACGATCGGCAGCCCGAAGGTGGCGTCGGTGCCGAGATAGAGCTGCTCGGCGTCGCGGTCATAGGCGATGCCGAGCCCTTCCCAGCGCTTGGCCATGCTGTCGAGGTCGGCGGTGCAGTAGCCCGCCGTCATCAGTCCCTCGCCGCGCCTGGCGAGAAAGTCCTCGGTGAGGCCCGCGCCGTCGGGCTCGCAGAGCTCGAACTCGCTTTCGCCGACGGCCAGGATCGTGCGCCTGGCCGCGAGATGGCGGCTATGGTCGCGGCGCGCGACCTCGCAGCCGAGCAACTGGCTATAGCGCTCCGCCGCCTTGGCGGCATCGTGGACGGCAATCTGGACGCGATCGCAACGGTCGAGCATGGACCGAGGCTACCTCAGTACGAGTAGTCGCGGAACAGTGGCGCGAAGGCGCCTTTCCACTCTCCCTGCCATTTCGCCAGCAATGCGTCGGCCGGCGCCAGGCCGCTGTCGACGGTGCGGTCGAGCGGAAAGAGATGAACGGTTTCGTCGTTGCCGCGGTCATCGAGGCGCCTGCGGGCTTTCAGCCCGGCATGGGCGATCGCCACGACCTCGCGTGCGAGTTCGTTCAACGGCCGGCCGCGGAACGTCGTGGCGAGGCCGGTCCTGGGTGTCTCGGCACGCAGGAAGTCGTGGTCGGCGGCCGTCCAGTCCTTCACCAGATCCCAAGCGGCATCGAGCGCGCCCTGGTCGTAGAGCAGGCCGACCCACAGGGCCGGCAAGGCGTTCAGCGCGGCCCATGGCCCCGAATCGGCGCCGCGCATTTCGAGGTAGCGCTTCAGCCGGACTTCCGGGAATGCGGTGGTGACGTGATCGGCCCAGTCGTTGACGGTCGGCAACTCGCCCGGCCGCGCCGGCAGCTTGCCCTTGAGGAAATCGCGGAAGCTCTGGCCGGAGGCATCGAGATACTTGCCGTCGCGATAGACGAAGTACATCGGGACATCGAGCATGTAGTCGACATAGCGCTCGAAGCCGAAGCCCGGCTCGAACACGAACGGCAACACGCCGCAGCGATCGGGATCGGTATCCGTCCAGATGTGGCTGCGGTAGCTCTTGAAGCCCACCGCCTTGCCCTCGACGAAGGGCGAATTGGCGAACAGCGCCGTCGCCACCGGCTGCAGTGCCAGCGACACCCGGAACTTCTTCACCATGTCGGCTTCCGACTCGAAGTCGAGATTGGTCTGCACGGTGCAGGTGCGCAGCATCATGTCGAGACCGAGCTTGCCCTTCTTGGGCATGTACTCGCGCATGATCTTGTAGCGCCCCTTGGGCATCCAGTGGACGTCCTCACGCTTCCATTGCGGCGCGAAGCCGAGACCGATGAAGCCGGCGCCGATTTCGCCCGCGACCTCGCCGACCTCGCGCAGGTGCTGGGAGTTCTCGGCCGCCGTCTCGTGCAGCGTCTCGAGCGGCGCGCCCGAGAGCTCGAACTGGCCGCCCGGCTCCAGCGTGATGCTGGCCTTGTCGCGCAGCAGCGCGATCGGGTTGTTGCCTTCGACGACCGGTTCCCAGCCGAAGCGAGTCAGCCCTTCGAGCAGAGCGCGGATACCATCCGGCCCTTCATAGGCGAGCGGCTTCAGCGTCGCCCTGTGGTAGCCGAACTTCTCGTGCTCGGTGCCCATGCGCCAGGCGGCGCGGGGCTTGTTGCCGGCGACGAAATACTCGATCAGCTGCCGCCGATTCTCGATCGGCGCGCCGCCGCCCGACGGTGGTGCGGACATGCGTTGTCGACTCCCTGGTCGCCCGCGGCCTTCTGGGGGCCGGGAGCGGCGCGGCCGCATGAGGTATTCTCACGCGAGCACGCGTCTGGTTCATGATGTTCAGGTTCCCGTCTCCCATGCCGACGGGGGCGAGCGCAAGCGGTCAGACGGTAACCTTGGATGTGCGGTAATCAGCGGGTAGACGGGGTGTCGGCTGTTGCCAGTCGCCGACCAGGGCCTGCCAGCAGGCGAGTGCAGCAAGGGCAGCGGTATCGGCCCTGAGGATGCGCGGACCGAGTCCGACTGCCATGACATCTCTTATGCGACGAAAGGTGGCGAGTTCCTCTTGGGCGAAGCCTCCCTCGGGTCCGACCAGGATCGCCCAAGGTGCCGCACGGGCCGCGGCATCAAGGCCGCCGAGCGCCTCGGCGATCGGCGGACCGCCGCCGGTCTCGTCGCACATCAGCAGGCGTCTTCCCTCCGGCCATGTGGCAAGCAGCCGCGCGAGATCGACCGGCTGGCGTACCTCAGGCACCGAGAGTCGCTCGGTCTGCTCGGCCGCCTCGATCGCGTTGGCGCGCAGCCGCTCGACGTTCACCCGCTCGACCGCGGTGTGGCGCGTCAGCACTGGTTGCAGGACGGCGGCGCCGAGTTCGGTCGCTTTCTCGGCGATGTAGTCGATGCGCGCGCGCTTGACCGGCGCGAAGCAGAGCCACACGTCGGGCTCGGCCGCCTGTACACGCAACCGTTCGCCGACTTCGGCCACCGCCGACTTCCTGCCGCGGCCAGCGAGCGTTGCCTGCCATTCGCCATCGCGACCGTTGAACAGCTTGAGCAGCGCACCGTCGGGACGCCGCATGACGTGGCGCAGATAGTGAACCTGCGCCTCGCCGAGCGGCGCCTCGATCCCGGCCGCGAGGTCGGCTTCGACGAACAGACGCGATACGCTCATGGAGTTCCCTCATGGATCATTGCGCTGCATGGTTGCATGATGCCGCCATGAGCGCCGACGGAACAACCGGCTTTACCGACATCAACCGCCAGCACTGGTCGCTGCGCTACCTGCCGCCGTGGGCCCGGCCCTACGGCCGGCTGTCGCGCTGGGACCGGCCGATCGGCACCTGGCTGCTGCTGTTTCCCTGCTGGTGGTCGCTCACCCTGGGCGCGGCGCCGGACTGGGGCCGCCTGGCAGGCTGGATGGCGCTGTTCGCGCTCGGCGCCCTGGCCATGCGCGGGGCGGGCTGCACCTGGAACGACATCGTCGACCGCAAGATCGATGCCCAGGTCGAGCGCACGCGCGGCCGGCCCCTGCCCTCGGGCGAGGTGAAGCTCCGCAATGCGCTGATCTGGACGGCGCTGCAGTCGCTGGTGGGCGCCGCCATCCTCTTCAAGCTGAACAAGTTCGCGGGCGGCGTGGCGCTGGCGTCCCTGATCCTGGTCGCGATCTATCCGACGATGAAGCGCCTCACCTCGTGGCCGCAGGTCGTGCTCGGCCTCGCCTTCAACTGGGGCGCCCTGGTCGGCTACGCCACCGTCACCGGCGAACTCTCGTGGGCCACAGTCGCGCTTTATGCCGGCGGCGTCGCCTGGACGATGGTCTACGACACCATCTATGCCATGCAGGACCAGCGCGACGATGCCATCATCGGTGTGCGCTCGACCGCGCGGCGCTTTGCGGCCGCCCCCCGGCGCTGGCTCACGCTGTTCGCGGTGCTGGCGCTCGGTGCCTGGGCACTCACCGGTCATCTCGCCGCGCTGGGTCCGCTCTATTTCGCGGTCCTGGCCGCCGTTGGCCTGCACTTCGTCTGGCAGATCGCCTTCCTGCGCCAGAACGATCCGGCCGACTGCCAGTTCAAGTTCAAGGCCAATGCCCTGGTCGGCTGGCTGCTGCTGGCGGCCATCGCCGCCGGCCACCTGCCCGCCCCCTGATGGCGCGCCTGCCGGTCGATCCCGAGGGTTTCATCCGCAACAATACCGCCCTCGAGGCGCCGGTCATGGTGCCGGAATTCAGGCTCTGGCTCGCCACCGAATACGTGCCGATATGGCAGGCGACCGAATCGTGGCTGGAGGAGCAGAACGTCGATCCGCCCTACTGGGCCTTCTGCTGGCCGGGCGGCCAGGCGATCGCGCGCTACCTGCTCGACAATCCCGGACTGGTGCGCGACAGGCGCGTGATCGATTTCGCCGCAGGCTCCGGGGTCTCATCGATGGCCGCGGCGCGCGCGGGTGCCGCCTCAGTGATCGCCAACGACATCGATGCGCTGTCGCTGGTCGCGGCGCGCCTCAACGGCGAGGCCAACGGCGTCAATTTCGAGGTCAGCGCAGAAGACTGGCTGGCCGGCCCCGACGGTGCCCCTGATGCCGACGTGGTGATTGCGGGTGACGTCTGTTACGAGCGCGAGATGTCGGTGCGGGCGCTCGCCTGGCTACGCGGCCACGCAAGGCTCGGGCGGCTGGTGCTGCTGGGCGACCCCGGCCGCAACTACTTCAGTGCCCAGGGCCTCGAGGAGCTGAGCCGCTACGACATCCCGACCTCGCTCCAGCTCGAGAACCGGGGCATGCGCGAGACGGTCGTCTGGCGCGTCCTGCCTCATCCCTAGGCAGACGTCAGAATTCCTTCACTGTTCTTTCACATAGTATTGGGCTACACGGCCGCGGCATGCCCCCCAAGACGCCGAAATCCACCATCAAGCCCGCCGACTTCGCGAGCCTCTACGAGGGCTTCAACGCCCCGGTCTCGCGCTTCGATTGCGGCCGCAAATGCGCCCCGTTGAACGGCGGCGAACCCGTCTGCTGCTCGACCCAGAACGCCGTGCCGGTGGTCCACAAGGTCGAGTTCGATCTCTTGAAGACCCGCACCGATCTGTGGTCGAAGTTCAAGCCCTACGACTATGCGACCAAGCAGATCGTGGCCGAACTCACCAGCGACTGCATGGCCATCCACTGCAAGGGCGCCAGGCACTGCGAGCGCGACAACCGCACCATCGCCTGCCGCGGCTTCCCCTTCTATCCCTACATCACGCGCGAGCGGCAGTTCGTCGGCGTCGGCACCTACTGGGTGTTCGAGGATCGCTGCTGGATGATGTCGAACCTCGAGATCGTCGACGCCAAGTTCGTCAAGGAGTTCATCGCCACCTACGAGGCGCTGTTCGTCAAGGACGCGAGCGAGTTCGCGACCTACTTCGATTTCTCCGCCACGGCGCGGCGCGTCTACTCGCGCTGGAAGCGCGAGATCCCGCTGCTCGGCCGCAAGGGCGAGCTGCTGATCGTCGCCCCCTCGACCGGCGAGATCAGGCGGGGCGCCAAGAAGGACTTCCCCAAGGCCGCACCCTTCACCTCCGAAAAGGAGTACCGTGAGGCGGTGAAGGAAGCTGGCGGCGAAGTGCCCAAGGAAGGCCTGCGCGCCAAATAGGTCGTCGTGCCGTTTCTCAGTCGCCGCCGTCTCGCCTGGGCGCTTCTGCTGCTGTCGCCGGCGATGTTCGGCGTCAACATGCTGATGGCGCGCTATGCCACCTTCGTGCCGCCCAACGCGCTGGCGCTGGGCCGCTGGTTCCTGGTGGCCGTGCTGCTGTTGCCGTTCGCCTGGCCGCGCCTCGTCCGCCACCGCCATGCGCTCACCCGCGAGTGGCCCGACCTCGTGATGCTGGGCGCCATCGGCATGTGGATCTGCGGCGCCTGGGTCTATATCGGCGGCCGCACGACGCCCGCCCTCAACATCGGCCTGATCTATGCCGCCTCGCCGATCCTGGTCGTGGCGCTGGGCCGCCTGCTCTACCGCGAGAAGCTGACGGCGGCCCGCCTCGCCGGCATCGCGCTCTGCCTGGCCGGTGTCGCCGCGGTCTTCGCCAGGGGACGGTTCGACAACCTGCTGTCGGTGCGCTTCACCGAGGGCGACCTCTGGATCGCCGCGGCGTCGGCCAGCTGTGGCCTCTACTCGGTGCTGCTGAAACTCCGGCCGAGCGCGCTCGATCCCCTGACGCGGCTCTGCGCCATCTCCTTCGCCGGTTCGCTGGTGCTGCTGCCCTTCGCGATCGGCGAGGCCATGCTTTGGCAGGGCCCCGACTTCACCGACTGGCGCACCTGGGCGTCGTGGCTCGTGCTGGCCGTCATTCCCGGCGTCGGCGC
>MEMN01000226.1:7925-8035 GCA_001767945.1 Alphaproteobacteria bacterium RIFCSPHIGHO2_12_FULL_66_14
GCCAAAGGAGCCTGACAGGCGCCCCTCGCTGATCTTCAAGACCGCCCCAAGAACTCGATCGGCGTGGTGCCGATTGGCCTGAAAGAGTGGACCATTTTCCGGCACACATC
>MEMN01000227.1:0-168 GCA_001767945.1 Alphaproteobacteria bacterium RIFCSPHIGHO2_12_FULL_66_14
GGGCGTCTCCCATCATGGCAGGAATATTAGCAAAAACCTGCTGAACCTGCAAGTTTAACTTGTTGGCGGCAACGCGAGCACTGCTAGCGATACAGGAACGTCCCCAGCAGCACCCAGCGCGCCGCTGTCGCAGTGCCGACCAGCGGCGTGGTGTAGTGCCAGAACGGC
>MEMN01000227.1:183-4454 GCA_001767945.1 Alphaproteobacteria bacterium RIFCSPHIGHO2_12_FULL_66_14
ACCGCCGCCGGTTTGGCCACCGACACGATCTCGCTGAAATGGCCGGCGCGGCTGTAGACCAGCCACTGGTGCGCCACCGCCGGCGAGGCGAGGCTCACGTGCAGGTCGATGTAGCCGCCCTTCGCATCCTTGTTCTCGGGATGGTGGTCGTTGTGCGGCCCGGCATAGTCGCCCGGCCCGTAGCGCAGCACCTGCAGGCCCCAGCCCGAGGCGAGCTTGCGCCCGGCCAGCGCCTCGGCGAAGGCGCGGAAGCTCTGGGAGCGCATCATCTTCACCAGCCCGAGCTTTTCGGCCGCCTTCACCCCGGGCTCGCGCCGGCTTTCGAAATAGATCGTGCGGGCGCGGCTGGTCTTGGGCAGCCGCTCGCCGTAGTCGTGCCGCATGCCCCAGATGCTCTCGGGCGGGATGGGCTTCTCGATCGCCTCGAGCTTGTCGGCGAGGTTTTCCTCGAGCGCCCGGCGCAGCCGCGCGGCCTTGGTCCGGTCGAGGAGATCGTCCTGGGCGAGGAAGCGGGTGCGCGGGTTGGCGAGCGCCCCGCACAGGGGATGCGTGCCCGCCAGCACCCGCCGGCCGGCCCGGCTCAGCAGGTCCTCGAACTCGTCAGGAATCTCGGGCGGGATGGCGACGTTCCGCATGCCAAACGCCAGATTGCCATGGCGGGTGACGCGACGCACCTTCCCATGAAAGCATTTCCGTCGATCACACAAGAAACGACCCAGGAGGAAGTCCCATGGACGTCGGCATGATGATGGTGTTCGCCAGCTACGGCTGGGACAACTGCCCCGATCAGCGCGTGTGGGACGAGGAGATCCGCCTGGCGCGGATCGCCGCCGATTCCGGCTTCGACTGCCTGTGGTCGGCCGAGCACCATTTCAACGACTACTCCTTCGTGCCCGACAACCTCGCGCTGATGACCCACCTGACGGCCTTGTGCCCGAACATCGACGTCGGCACCGCGGCGGTCATCCTGCCGTGGCACGACCCGCTGCGCGTGGCCGAGAATGCCGCTGTGCTCGACATGCTGAGCAAGGGCCGGCTGCGCCTCGGCATGGGACGCGGCCTCGCCCGGCGCGAGTTCGATGCCTTCCGCCTCAGCATGGACGAATCGCGCGGTCGCTTCGACGAGGCGGCACCGATGATCATCGAGGCGTTGAAAACCGGCTTCATGGAAGGCGACGGCAAATACTATAAGCAGCCACGCATTGAAATCCGGCCGCGGCCGCAGCATTCCTTCGACGGCCGCATCTACGCCGTGGCGTCGAGTGAGGATTCGATCGACTCGGCCGCCAAGCTCGGCGCCCATATCGTGATGTTCGCCGACCGGCCGTGGGAGATGCGGGCGCCGATGATCGAGAAGGGCCGCGAGCTGCACGCCAAGTATCACGGCACCACGCCGCCCAGCATCATGCTGACCGAGTTCTGCGTCTGCGGCCCCGACGCCGCCACGATCGAGGACGAGGCGCGCCGCTACCAGGGCAAGTTCGTCGAAAGCAATTTCCATCACTACGAATTCCTGGGCGAGCACTTCAAGACGGTGAAGGGCTACGACGCCTATCAGCAGAAGGCCGAGATCGCGCGCAAGGGCGGCATCGAGGGCGCGGTGACCGGCTTCATGCAGGCGGCGAGTTGGGGCACGCCCGACAAGATCCTGCGCGGCATCGAGGCGCGCCGGAAGGTGGTCGGCGACTTCGAGATGAACGTCGCCTTCCGCTTCGGCGGCACGCCCTTCGAGGTCTCCGAGCGCGGCCTGAAGCTATTCGCCAAGGAAGTGCTGCCGGTGCTGAAGTCGTGGGGACCGGTCAAGGCGGCGCAGGCCGCTTAATCTCGGCCGGGGTGACAGCCTTGGGCTTCCTCCTCTAAAGAGCCGCATGCCTTTCGCCTCGCTGCGCGACTTCGTCGACCTTCTGGAGAAAAGCGGCCGGCTGGTGCGCGTGAGCGCGCCGGTGTCGCCACATCTGGAGATGACCGAGATCCAGACCCGGCTGTTGGCCGAGCAGGGCCCGGCGGTGCTGTTCGAGAATGTCGTGCGCCCCGACGGCACGCGCTCCGACATCCCGGTGCTGGTCAATCTCTTCGGCACGGTCGAGCGCGTGGCCTGGGGCATGGACCGCGAGCCCGACCAGCTCCGCGCCGTGGGCGAGACGCTGGCCTTCCTGCGCCAGCCCGAGCCGCCCGGCGGCTGGCGCGAGGCGCTCGACATGCTGCCGATGGTGCGCACCGTCATGGCGATGAAGCCCAGGACGGTGAGTTCGGCGCCCTGCCAGGAAGTGGTGCTGACCGGCGGCGACATCGACCTTGCCAAGCTGCCCATACAAACCTGCTGGCCCGGCGAGCCGGCGCCGCTGATCACCTGGCCGCTGATCGTCACGCAAGGCCCCGATCCAAAGGGCGACAAGCAGGACAATTATAACCTCGGCATCTACCGCCTGCAGGTGACGGGCAGGAACACCACCCTGATGCGCTGGCTAAAACATCGCGGCGGGGCGCAGCATCACCAGCGCTGGAAGGGCGCGGGCAAGCGCGAGCCACTGCCGGTGGCGGCCGTGATCGGCGCCGATCCCGGCACCATCCTGGCCGCCGTCACGCCGGTGCCCGACACGCTGTCGGAATATCAGTTCGCGGGACTCCTGCGCGGCAAGAAGGTCGAGCTGGTCGATTGCAAGACCGTGCCGCTGAAAGTGCCGGCCGAGGCCGAGATCGTGCTCGAAGGCCACGTCAGCCTCGACGACTATGGCGACGAGGGCCCCTACGGCGACCACACCGGCTACTACAACAGCGTCGAGAAGTTCCCGGTGTTCACGATTAGCGCCATCACGATGCGCAAGAAGCCGATCTACCTCTCGACCTTCACCGGCCGGCCGCCCGACGAACCGTCAGTTCTCGGCGAGGCGCTGAACGAGGTGTTCATTCCCCTCTTCCAGCAGCAGTTCCCCGAGATCGTCGATTTCTGGCTGCCGCCCGAGGGCTGCAGCTACCGCATCGCCGTCGTCTCGATGAAGAAGGCCTACGCCGGCCACGCCAAGCGCGTGATGATGGGCGTGTGGAGTTACCTCAGGCAGTTCATGTACACCAAGTGGGTGATCGTGGTGGACGCCGACATCGACGCCCGCGACTGGAAGCAGGTGATGTGGGCGCTGTCGACGCGCATGGACCCGGCGCGCGACATCACGGTGATCGAGAACACGCCGATCGACTATCTCGACTTTGCGAGCCCGGTATCGGGCCTGGGCTCGAAGATCGGCCTCGACGCGACAAACAAGTTCCCCGGCGAGACGAACCGCGAATGGGGCCGCCAGATCAAAATGGATCAGGCCGTCGTCGACAAGGTCGACGCGATGTGGAGTGAGCTGGGATTGCCGGGTAGCGGGAAGAAGATCTGGCGTTAGGGCAACAGAGGAGAGCAGACGATGATCACTGGCGGCTGCCATTGCGGCGCAATTCGCTATCAGGCCGAGGGCGAGGCGCTCACCCACGCGCTGTGTCATTGCACGGATTGTCGGCGCCACGCCGGTGCGCCGATGGTTGGCTGGACGATGTACCCGAAAGACGCCGTCAAAGTGACGAAGGGCACAGCCAAGGTCTACGCATCATCCGAACATGGCCGGCGACATTTCTGCCCCGATTGCGGCACCGGGCTTTTCTACGACAATGCGGAAATGCTGCCGGGGATCATCGATATCCAGAGCGCGACCTATGACGATCCTGGCTTGGTTCCAGCGCAAGCGCACATTCAGGTTGCCGAGCGGATCAAATGGATGGAGCGCGCTCATGAACTGCCGGCGTTCGAGCGCTCCCCGCCGCAGGAGTAGTCCCCGGGAGTCGACAGGGCTCCGGTGTCACTGCCGCGTCTCGGGCAGGACCTTTTCCACGAAGATCTGGCACTAGTCGATCTTCGGCGGGCGTTGCCAGGATGCGCCGGAAGCAAAGCTGAGAATGTGCGAGGCCGGAGACACTGAAGTCGCCGAATAGAATTCAGGTTTCACGTCCAGGACAACTTCCAATCCGGGCATCATGAACTCTTCTCTCTTCTCAGAAATCTGTCCTAAGTAATCGTCAACGCACTCATGAAGCCTATCGTCAAAGTTGACCACGAGATAAATGATCCTCTTCATATCCGGCGCCGAGGAGAATGCTGCCATCTGTTGATCGGCACCTCGGACGGTTGATGCGAGCTTGGAGAAAAATTCGACGGGCAAGAGGTTTGAGACAGAGCTCGCAATCATTTGGGTCTGCGCAAGTATCGCGCGCTTCGACCTGTTGATCGTCTTCAC
>MEMN01000227.1:4487-10630 GCA_001767945.1 Alphaproteobacteria bacterium RIFCSPHIGHO2_12_FULL_66_14
ACGTGGAATGAATTCGACGTCCGTGTAGCCACGACGGACGAGGAAATTGTATGCCTTGGCTTCGTTCAGTTCGCTGAACGCCCCCTGCCACCCGCGGATCTTTTCCCCTTTCACGAACAAGGGACCAACGTTCGCCTTCAGGTGATCCCACGCGGCGGCGTCCAACGCCGCTAGTTCCGCTTCGATGTCGACGAAGTGTTTACGTTTGATCGGGTTATCGCGGAGAGACGCGGCGAAATTCTTGAAATAGGACTTCGGCGCGCCCTTCAAGCTGGCGACGAGTTCGTAGACCCTTGGTAACTCGGCGGAGCACATGCGCAACTCTTGACCCCTCCGCCCCCTTCGGGGGCACCTCCCCTTCGCGGCGTCGGCGAAGGGGAGGAGAGTGAATTAATGCATCGCTGGCAGCACGTGCCTTACGACCAGTTCCTTGCTCACCGCCGCGTCCTCTGCCGAGGCGCCGCGGGTGCCGCCGCTGATTGCGACCTTGTCGAGGCCGAGGGCGGCCAGCGACCGCAGGCGCTCGATGCAGCGCTCGGGCGAGCCCACGATGGCGAAGCGGTCGACGAAATCGTCGGTCAAGGTGCCGGCCTGGCGGGAATCGCCTCTGGTGTGAGCCTTCATGTCGTAGTTGCTGCGCAGCTTTTCCAGTACGGCGGCATCTCCCGTCCAAACCGGCCCGCTGGCCTTGCCGTGCATCACCGAGAAGCGCGCGAAGGTGGTGAGGCCGCCGCGCACCAGGCCGCGCGCTGCATCCACGTTGCCGTGGCAGCCCAGGTTCACATAGGCGCCGAAGGCGATGGCGTCGGGATCGAGGCCGGCGTCCTTGCGGGTCTTCTTCGCGAGCGCAATGCCCCAGGCCAGGCGGTCGATGTCGGCGCCGAGAGTGAACATCACCCGCTCGGCATGCAGCGCCGCCAGCGCGATCACCTTGGGGCCGCTGGCCGCGACCTCGACCGGCACCTTGTTGTCACCCTTCGCGCCCCGTTCGAGGCCATCGGCGATCCAGCCGATGCGGCTCGATGGCGGGGCGTCATGCAGATGCAGGCCCGACAAAGGCGGCGCCACCTCGTGCGGGATGTCGATATCGTCGAAGGCCACCGACTCGCCGCGAAGATAGAGCTGGAGTTGCCGCAGGTAGCGCTCGAACTGCGCGAGGCGCGCCGGCGCCCGGCCGAGATGGGCGAGGGCCGAATCGCCGCGGCCGATGCCGAGCACGGCGCGGCCGTTGGAGATGCGATCGACACTGGCGATGGCCGTGGCGGTCGCCGCGGCATGGCGGGTGACCGAGTTGGTGACGCCGGTGCCGAGGCCCAACCGCGTGGTGGCGGTGGCGGCGAGCGCCAGCGAGACGTAGGGATCGCCGGAGAGGTTCTGCGAATCGACCACCAGCATGCCGTCCCAGCCGGCCGCCTCGATCTCCTGCGCGGCGCGGGCAGCGCCGCGTGCCGACGCGACGCCGGTGATCCACAATTGCACGTGCTGCCTCCGCAAAAATCCTGACGCAGTGTAGCGCTGTTGGACCTCGCCTGTAGCCCATCCTTCGAGACGCGCGCTGCGCGCGCTCCTCAGGATGAGGACTAGCTTGAGCAGCCTACTTCTTGGCGTTCTGCACGATCTGCGTCAGCCGCTCGCCGTCGATGTCGGTCTTGATCTGCACCCACACCGGGAAATGATCGGAGAGCTGGTAGCTGAACTCGGTGCGCGTATAGCCCTTGCCGGGAAAGAGCTCCTTGATGTGGGCGTCGGAGACGTGGAAGTCGAGCGTGCCGCCGAAGTTGGTGAACCGCTTCTTCGTCGTCGGCATGTGCAGGATCTGGTCGTAGCGCGCGTTCTTGCCGAGATTCGAGCCACCGACCGTGACGTCGCCGACCTTGAGCGTCAGGAGTGAGTCCGGCGCCTGCAGGCCGCGCCGCGACAGCGCCTTGAAGAGCCTGTCGTCGAGCCTGGGCGTGTTGAAGTCGCCCATGACGATGAGGTCCTCGTCCTCGAACGACTTGTCCTTCAGGCGGACGTCGAGCCAGTCGGCCAGCATGGCGAGTTCGGCTTCGCGGCCCTCGAGGCTGTTGCCCCAGCGCGTATGGGTGGCGACGGCGACGAAGTCGAAATTGCCGGCACGGAACGAGCACATGTAGGGCGCGCGCCAGAAGGACTGGCCGGCCAGGTACTCGGTGCCGTCCTTCTTGCGCGGCGGGTCGATCTCGGCGGCGAGGCCGTTGAAGGTGACGGCGCGGCGGTCGTAGAGGAACCCGGTGCGCTCGCGGTTGCCGCCGGAGTCCGACATCCAGTCCGAATAGACGAGATCCCAGCTCGGGCCGAGGAACTCGCAGACGCGCCCGAAGTCGTCGAGGTTGTCGCGCAGCTCCACAATCGCGATCAGGTCGAACTGGCCCAGGATCTCGGCGATGTAGTGGATGGCCGCCAGCGTGCGGCGCTTCTTGCCGAACTCGCGGATGTTCCAGACCGCGACGTTGATCGTCTCGTCGAGCTTGGAGGACGGAATCTTCGCCGCATCGATCCGCTTCTTGAGCGCCAGCAAACCCGCCGCGATGTCGGGTGACACGTCGCCATGATGCATGTGAGCCTCCCCCGCCTGGCAACATTATAGGGAAGCCGGGTTGCCGGAACATGCCGTTGTCCGCATATCCCGGCTGTCCGTTGGCGCGGGGCCGGGCGCGCCGGCCGCGATGCTCGGCCTCCCGCTGAGGTCAGTAGCGCATCGTGACCTTGTCGTCCGACACGGCAACGGCCTTGAAGCCCGAGCGCTCGTAGAGACGACGCGCCGGATTGTTGGTCATCACTTCCAGGGTCAAGTCCTTGCGCTTGCGGTCGGCACGCTCCTTCATCCAGTTCAGGAAGCTCGTGCCCAGGCCGCGGTTGCGCATCGCCGGCAGAACATGGAGCTGTCTGAGCTGGATGACGTGACGCGTCTCCTCGACATGCAGCCAGCCCGAGTCGGCTCCCTCCATCCGCAGGATCGACGAACCCGGATCGGCGAGCGCAAGTTCGACGACGCGTCGCTGAGCCGGCTCGCGCCATTCCATCGGCGCTTCCGCCAGCGGTTGCATGGCGTCGCGATAGATGGGCCAGCAGAAATCGAAATCCGACGGGCCGGCGGAGCGCAGTTCGAAGGGCGAAGGCATGGTTCGCCATCCGGCCACAGGCGCCGGCGCAATGCAATGCACCACGGGCCATCTGTTGCCGTCCCCCACTTTAATGTAAACTTTCTTAACATGAGCTGGAAGAAGCGAGCCGAGCGCACCTACCATCACGGCAATCTGCGCGAGGCGCTGATCCAGGCCGCGCGCGACCTGATCAAGGAGAAGGGCCCGGCGGGGTTCACCTTTGCCGACGCCGCGCGCTCCGCAGGCGTCAGCCCGGCCGCACCCTACCGCCACTTCCGCGACCGCGAGGCGCTGCTGGCCGACGTGGCGCGCGAGGGCTTCCAGCGTTTCGAGGCGATGCTCGCCACCGGCTGGAACGGCGGCAAGCCCGATGCCCTGACGGCGTTCAACAACGTCGGCAAGGCCTACCTCGCCTTCGCCCGCGCCGAGCCCGCCTACTACGCCGCCATGTTCGAATCGGGCCTGCCGCCCGACCACAGCCCCGACCTGCGCGCCGCCTCCGACCGCGCCTTCGCCGTGCTGCGGGGCGCGGCCGACGTACTGGTCACCCTGCTGCCGGCCGGAAAGCGGCCGCCCGCCCTGATGATGAGCCTGCACATCTGGTCGATGTCGCACGGCATCGCCTCGCTGTTCGGGCGCGGCGACGCCGGGCGCCGGCCGTTGCCCATGACGGCCGAGGAGCTGCTCGAATCGGAAGTGCTCATCTACCTGCAGGGGCTGGGTTTTCCCCAAAAGGCCTGATCATTTCCGGGCCGCCCCTTGACTCTCCGGAGGGGAATGCCCAATGTAAATGTCGTTAACATTTACATCGTTAACATCAGCAAAAAGGGGGCTCCGCATGGGCCTGATCGAAAAAATCGACGACATCGGCCGGCCGGCATGGATCGCCCTGATGGTCCTGAGTTTCATCCTGTTCTGGCCGATCGGCATCGCCCTTCTCGTTTACCTGAAATGGAGTGGACGCATGTTTTGCTCGAAGCGCTATGGCCACTGGAACACGCCGGACGGCAGCACCGCCCGCGCTGAGTTCCGCGACTGGAAGCGCCGTCATCGCTGGGGCCGCGACGCCTCGAGCGGCAACGTCGCCTTCGACGAATACCGCGAGGAGACGCTGCGCAAGCTTGAGGAGGATCAGCGCGAGTTCCGGGACTATCTCGACAAGCTGCGGGCCGCCAAGGACCGCGCCGAGTTCGACCAGTTCATGAACGACCGCCAAGGCCGTCCGCCCGCGCCCCCCACGGCCTGATCTCCCGTCCCTGATCGGCGGAAAGACCGCCCGCAACGCCCCCGCGTTGCGGGCGGATTCGCGTCAGTAATCGATCTTCATCGGCAGACGGTGATCGACGGCCTGCTGCGCCGCCCGCGTCATCGCGGCGAAGCCATAGCGGGCGCGCAGCTCCAGCGGCGCGTCATCACGGGGCGGCTTCCTGCCCCACGCCGCCACCGCGCCGTCGCCGGCCTTCCAGGTGACGCCGTTGAGGTCGGCGAGCTGGCGCCCCAGCGTGGCGACCGACCCCATGACGATGCGGCGTCCACTCACATCCTCGCCGTCGAAGGTGAATTGAAAGGAACTGGGCAGCCACAGTTCGGCATGGCGCAGGATATGGGAGTAGCGCGACCGGAAGCCCTCGGCGTTGCTGCGCGCCAGGGCCGGGTCGTTTTCCCACTCTTCGCGCAGCATGTCGGGGCGACGGAGCGCGGGATGCTCGGCATAGGCCGCCCACAGCACCAGGGCGGCGAGTCCGTCCCACCCCGGCCGGCCGGTGAAATGCGGCGCCGCGAGCGTTTCCTCCCAGTCGAGCGGCGCGGGAATATTGTCGCCGAGCCTTTCGCTCAACGCCGTGCGCCACGCCAGGATGGCGGGGGTAATGCGCGCGGGATCCTTCACACTGTCCGCCGGCGCATCGGCGTGCGCGATGCGGTAACCCACGTTGGCGTAATAGCGCGTCAGCGACCCGACATAGACGTCGAGGGCCATGAAGCGGAGTCCTCTTCAGGTTCTGCAGGCGCCTTGGCGGGTCTGCTACTTCAGGTTGTCTTACACGTTATTTTATCCCGCGAAAACAATCCAAAGTAAATACCTGAGAACCAAACGCAGGCGCCACCCGACCGTTCCTGCATGCGTCGGCCATGGAACGTGCCCGCACCGCCGCCAGCATCCTGCGGCGTCAGCGGATCGGGAAGGATATCAAAAGGACACAGCAACCCGGAAGGATACTGCTGAAAGTAGCATCCTTGTCCAGATTTTCACCCTAAAATCCTTGCGGCGCCGCAACGGATTTGCGCGCGACGATCTAAGCCGTCTTTGTCGCGCCTGTTTGCAGCATGGCGTCGATCTCACCCTCGGTAAACCCCGCTTCGCGCAGGATCTCGACGCTGTGCTCGCCCAGCCGGGGCTGCAGTCGCGTCACCTCGGGCCTGGTCTTGCTGAAGCGCGGCGGGATGTCGGGCATGCGCAGGCGGCCTTCGGTCGGATGGTCGACTTCCTTCCAGAAGCCGGTCGCCTCGAGCTGCGGATCGACGAACAGGTCGTCGAGGGTGTTGACCGGGCCGTGCGGCACGTTGGATTTCCCGAGCAGCGCCACCCATTCGGCGTTGGTCCTGGTGGCGCAGATCTCGGCCAAGGTCGAATAGTAGTGTTCGACGTTCTTGAGGCGGTTGGCGAGCGAGGTGAAGCGCGGATCGGCAGCGAGCTCGGGCCGGCCGATCAGGCCGCAGAATTCCTTCCAGTGGCCGTCGGTGTAGGGCAGCAGCGCGAAGTAGCCGTCCTTCGACGGATAGGGCCGGCGCTCCTTGTTGAGCACACGCTTGTAGCCCGCCGTTTCCAGCGCCGGCCGGAAGGTCTCGCCGTAGAGATGCTCGACCATCACGAACGAGACCAGCGTCTCGAACATCGGCACCTCGACCGCCTGGCCCATGCCCGTCTTCTCTCGGGCGTAGAGGGCGGCCAGCAGTGCCGAGACGACGCCGTTGGAACTCGTCTTGTCGGCCACGATGGTCGGCAGGAACCGCGGCTGG
>MEMN01000227.1:10657-17296 GCA_001767945.1 Alphaproteobacteria bacterium RIFCSPHIGHO2_12_FULL_66_14
GACCGGAGCCCGCCTGGATGATGTCGTCATAGGCCGCCTTCGGTCCCATCGGCCCGGCCGCGCGGTAGCCGTAGGTGGCGAGGTAGACCAGGCGCGGGTTGATCTTCTCGAAGGCCTCGTATTCGACGCCCAACCGCTTGGCGGGCCCGGGCCGGTAATTGTGCATCAGCACGTCGGCGGTCTCGGCCAGCTTGAACAGCGCCTGGCGGCCGGAGTCCTGTTTCAGATCGAGCACGATCGAGCGCTTGGACCGGTTGCAGCCGAGATAGAAGGCGGCCATGCCGGCATTGCGCGCCGGCCCGAGTTGCCGCGTCGTGTCGCCCTCGGGCGGCTCGATCTTGATCACGTCGGCGCCGAGGTCGCCCAGCTGCTGTGCGGCCCACGGTCCCAGCACCACCGTCGTGCAATCGAGAATCCTGACGCCGGCCAACGGACCCGCCATTGCTGCTTCCTCCCTGATTTCCTCCCGACTACCACAGCTTGGTCACGGGCCGTTGCGAATCTTGACGGTATAGAGACGGGTTCGTGCTCATAGCCGCCATAATCCAGACGCAACGTTTGGGAGCGTGCCGGCGTTTTATTCGTGTAGTTGAAGGAGGCTGCGATGCGCGACCTGAACAAGCTCCGAAGTGGACTGAGCGGCCGAGGCATTCTGGCGGCCTGCGTGGCCAGCGTGGCCGTCCTGGCTTTCGCCGGCGGCGCCGAGGCCGGCGATGGCTGGAAGAAGAAGGGCCGCGGCTACTACGCTCCCGGCTACTATGGCCCGGCCTACGTGAAGGTGCCGCCGGGGCACGTGCGCTACTACGCGCCGGCGCCCGTCTACTATGTGCCACGGCCGGTGGTCGTCTATCCTGAACCGATGATGTATGCGCCGGCCTATCCGGCCTACGGCTATCCGGGTGGCAACCTGAGCATCGGTGTCAACGTACCCCTGCGCTAAGCGATAGGCTTCTGCGCTAAGCGAGAGGCTTCGAACAGCCACCGCGCCCGGCATGTCACCGGGCGCGGCGTGCTGCCGTGCTTTCGGTTGACGGGCGCCGCCAAATCGGGGAAATTGCGCCTATCATGCTGCGACTGATGACGCTTCGACTTATTGGCTGATCCGCCGCCCCACCCAGGGTGACTTGGGAGGGGCCCTGCGGATCGCTTGTCGTTCGTCTCACCCCCCCCCAAGTCGCCGCCACCCTTCCTTTCCATCGCAGTGTTCGCTTAGAGCCTTATGGCCGTGCGCGGCGCGAGGAGCCTGTCATGTCACCCCAGAAACCGATGATGCCGTCCGCGGCCGAGAAATACGTCCCGTTCAAGCCGATCGCGATCAAGGATCGCAAGTGGCCCAACGTGGTCATCACCAAGCCGCCGATCTGGTGTGCGGTCGACCTGCGCGACGGCAACCAGGCGCTGATCGAGCCCATGGACTCCGACCGCAAGACGCGGATGTTCAAGCTTCTCGTCCAGATGGGCTTCAAGGAGATCGAGGTCGGCTTTCCGGCGGCGTCGGAGACCGACTTCGAGTTCGTGCGCGAGCTGATCGAGAAGAAGATGATCCCCGACGACGTCACCATCCAGGTGCTGACGCAGAGCCGGCCCGAGCTGATCGAACGCACCTTCGAGGCCTGCCGCGGCGCCAAGCGCGCCATCGTCCATCTCTACAACTCGACCTCGACCCTGCAGCGACGCGTGGTGTTCGGCCTGGACTATAGCGGCATCATCGACATCGCCGTGACGGGCGCCAAGCTGGTCAAACAGCTGGCCGACGCCGATCCCAAGACCGAGTGGGTGTTCGAATACTCGCCGGAGAGCTTCACCGGCACGGAGCTGGAATTCGCGCGCGACGTTTGCGCCGCCGTCGGCGACGTCTACAAGCCGACGCCGCAGAAGAAGATGATCATCAACCTGCCGGCGACCGTCGAGATGGCCTCGGCCAACATCTACGCCGACCAGATCGAATGGTGCCATCACAACTTCAAGTACCGCGACTCGATGATCCTCAGTCTCCACCCGCACAACGACCGCGGCACCGGCGTGGCGGCGGCGGAACTGGGCTTCATGGCCGGCGCCGACCGCATCGAGGGCTGCCTGTTCGGCAATGGCGAACGCACGGGCAACGTCGATCTGGTCACATTGGGCCTCAACATGTTCACCCAGGGCGTCGACCCCGAGATCGACTTCTCGAACATCAACGAGATCCGCCAGACGGTGGAGTACTGCAACCAGCTGCCGGTGCACCCGCGCCATCCCTACGGCGGTGACTTGGTGTTCACCGCCTTCTCGGGCTCGCACCAGGACGCCATCAACAAGGGCTTCAAGGCGCTGGAGGCCTCGAACAGCAAGATCTGGGAGGTGCCCTACCTGCCGATCGACCCGGCCGATCTCGGCCGCAGCTACGAGGCGATCATCCGCATCAACAGCCAATCGGGCAAAGGCGGCATCGCCTACATCCTGAAGAGCGACTACGGCATCGACATGCCGCGGCTCCTCCAGGTCGAGTTCTCCAAGGTGATCCAGCAGATCGCCGACGAGACCGGCAAGGAGATCCAGCCGGCGCTGATCTGGGACACCTTCCGCAGGGAGTATCTCGAGAACAAGACACCGGTCGATTTCATCAGCCACACCACGGTGCCCGAACCCGGCCATCCCGACGTGCGTCTTCTCGACGCCAAGGTAAGCCTCAACGGCAAGCCGACCACGATCTCCGGCCGCGGCAACGGCCCGATCGCAGGGTACGTCGACGCTCTCGCCGGCAACTGCGGCGTGAAGATCAAGGTGCGCGACTATCACCAGCACGCCGCCGGCGCCGGCTCGGATGCGACGGCCGTAAGCTACATCGAGGCCGAGACCGCCGACGGCCGCGTGCTGTGGGGGGTCGGCATGGACTCCAACATCGTAACGGCCTCGCTCAAGGCCGTGAGCTGCGCCGCCAACCGCGCCCTTCGCGCGGCGGGGTAGGTCCGGTTTGGCAAAGCCGATCTCCGCGCCGCGGCCGACCGCCAGGTCCAACCTGGCGGTCCCGCCCGACCCGGCCTCACCGCTCAGGCGGCGAGAGGGGCCGGTCATGCGCGCGGTGCGAAACGTCTGGAACGTGGCGATTTCGCTCCTGCTGGGAACCATGATCGGCCTCATCGGCCATCAGTTAGCGGCCGACGCCATCGCCCGCCTGTGGCCCGAGACGGCTTTCGTGGCCGACGCGGCGCGGGCGTTCTTCTGGCTGCTCGGGCTTGGCGCCACCGGCGTGCTGTTCTTCTCTTACTATCTCGACGACACCGCCCGTTAGCGCGTAGAACGGCCGTCATGGCCAAGACAAAGAAATCTCCACCTTCCAAGAATCTCCCCGACGCCAACCTCCTCGCCGACCTCCTGAAATGGGCCAAGGCCGCCGGCGCCGAGTCGGCCGATGCGCTCTACGTCCACGGCGAGTCGATCTCGGTCGCCCAGCGGCTGGGCCGGCGCGAAAAGCTCGAGAGCAGCGAGGGCCGCGACCTCGGCCTGCGCGTGTTCGTGGGCAAGCGCCAGGCGTTCGTCTCGTCGACCGATTTTGCGCCGACGGCACTCAAGACGCTGGCCCAGCGCGCCGTCGACATGGCGCGCGCCGTGCCCGAGGACCCGGTCTGCGGCATCGCTCCGGAAGAGCTGCTGGCCCGCGCCTGGCCCGACCTCGATCTCGACGACAGGGCCCGCCCCTCGGCCAAGAAGCTCCTCGCGCTGGTCGCGGAGACCGAGGACGCCGCCCGCGCGGTAAAGGGTGTCACCAATTCCGAGGGCGCCGAGGCTGGCTGGGGCCGCTCCTCCGTCATGCTGGCCGCCAGCAACGGCTTTTCCGGCGGTTACAGCCGCGGCGGCTGGTCGCTCTCGTGCGCGGTGGTGGGCGGCGAAGGCACCGGCATGGAGCGCGACTACGAGTGGACCAGCGCCGTCCATTTCGAGGACCTGATGGCGCCGGCCCGGGTCGGCCGCAACGCCGGCAAGTTCGCGGTCCGCCGCCTCAACCCGCGCAAGGCGGCAAGCGCTCGCGTCCCGGTGATCTACGATCGCCGCGTCTCGGGCGGGCTGATCGGCCATCTGTCGAGCGCCATCAATGGTCGCGCCGTGGCGCGCGGCACGTCCTTTCTCAAGGACAGGATGAACACCAAGGTCTTCGCCGACGGCATCCGCATCCTCGACAATCCGCTGCGTAAACGCGGCCTGGGCAGCCGGCCGTTCGACGCCGAGGGCCTGGCGACCAAACGCCTCGCCGTGGTCGACGACGGCGTGCTCACCACCTGGCTGCTCGACCTCGCCGCCGCGCGCCAACTCAACCTCAAGCCGACGGGCCACGCCTCGCGCGGCGTCTCCGGCCCGCCCTCGCCCAGCACCTCGAACTTCTATCTCGAGAAGGGCAAACTTCCAGTCGACGAGCTGATCGCCGACATCAAAAGCGGCCTCTTCATCACCGACCTGATCGGCTTCGGCATCAACGGTGTCACCGGCGACTACAGCCGCGGCGCCTCGGGCTTCTGGATCGAAAACGGCAAGCTCGCCTGGCCGGTGAGCGGAATCACGGTGGCCGGCAACCTCAAGGACATGTTTCTCAACATGGCGCCGGCCAGCGACCTGCAATTCAAGGGCGCGACCAATGCCCCAACGGTGAGAATTGAAGGGATGACGGTCGCCGGCTCGTGATATTCTCACGGCCATGACCCCCTCCGCAAAACTGAGCCTCCTCGCCGCAACGACGGCGCTCTTTTCGACTTCGGCCCTCGCCCAGGACGGCGGCTTCCGCGACTGCCTGCAGGGCATCAAGACCGAGTCGATACGCCAGGGCGTGCCGGCCGCTGTCGCCGATCGCGCCTTCCAGGGCCTGACGCCCGACCAGAAGGTCGTCGACCTCGACGGGCGGCAACCGGAATTCTCGCTGACCTACGGCAAGTATGTTGGTGGCACCGTAACCCCCGACCGCATCGTCAAGGGTCAACAACGCATGGCGCAGCACCGCGCGCTGCTCGATGCGCTGCAGAGCGAATACGGCGTGCCGCCGCAATACATCATGGCCTTCTGGGGCATCGAGACCAACTACGGCGGCTTCATGGGCGACTTCCGCGTCGTGCGCTCGGTGGCGACGCTTGGCTGCATGACCAAGCGCACCGCCTTCTTCAGCAACGAGACTGTGCAGGCGCTGCGCATCCTCAACATGAACCACATGACCAGCGAGCAGATGCGCGGCTCGTGGGCCGGCGCCATGGGCAACATGCAGTTCATGCCCTCGACCTTCACCAAGTGGGCCGTCGACCGCGACGGTAACGGCCGCATCGACATCTGGAACAGCCTGCCCGACGCCTTCGCCTCGGCGTCGAACTTTTTGCGTGGGATCGGCTTCAAGCCGGGCCTGCCCTCGAGCGAGGAAGTGTTCCTGCCCAAGGGCTTCCCGCTCGACCAAGCCGACAGCACCGTCGAGAAGCCGGTGAAGGCCTGGGCCGCGTTGGGTGTGAAGAAGGCGGGAGGGGCCGCCCTGCCCATGTCCGACGAGCCCGCGTCGATCCTTCTGCCGGCCGGCTTCCGCGGCCCCGCCTTCATCATCTATCCCAATTTCAAGGCGGTGATGAACTGGAACCGGTCCACGCTCTACGCGCTGTCGGTCGGCATCCTCGCCCGTCAGATCGCGGGCGGTCCGGGTGTCCAACAGGCGCCGCCGGCCGACGACGCGCCCCTGTCGCGCGACACCGTGATCGACATCCAGAACCGGCTGGCCAGGCTCGGCCTCTACAAGGACGACACCGACGGCCTGCTCGGCCCCAAGACCCGCTCGGCGCTCCGCCTGTTCCAGCAGCAGCAGAGCCTGCCGCCCGACGGCCATCCCTCGGCCGAGACGGTGCGGCGGCTGCAGTCGCGCTAGCGCGGCAAACATCGGCTCTCCGCACGCCGGAGAGCCGTTGTCCTGAGTGGCGCCCACCTTTGACATCGCGGCCGAGGCTTTTTGCCGACGCCCCGGTGTCGGGAAAATCCTGTCGGAAAATTCAGGGCATTGATCGGCAAGGCTTTTCGCCGGCCGTTTTCCGACACCCGCGTGTCGAAGAATGCGAACCGTGTCGGAAAACCTCCTCTCGCCGGGCGGGGCATGGCCAAAGAAAAGGCCGACGCGGTCTAAGCGTCAGCCTGACACATTTGCTAGCACGAACCTGCTGAACCTGCTAATCACATCTTCGTGAGCGGATGCTGGCACTGCTAGCACTTCCCGCTTCACACCGGCCGCAGCAGCCGCACCGCGCCGGCGGCAAGCGCGATCGACACCGGCAGGGTGAGCGCGTCGTCGCCGTCGATTTGGACCGGCTGGCGGCGGTGCTCGCCGGCGTCGCTCAGCACCGACACCCGGATGTCGTGGCCGGCGATCACGCGGTAGCCCGCCGTGCGCGGCAGCCGCCCGAGCAGCAGAGCCAGGCCGAAGCGTAGCGTTTGCGAACGCCCCCAGCGTTCGAACAGGCAGACATGCAGCAACGGCTTGCCCAGCGCCGCATCGGGCGCCACGAGATAGGGCCCGGCATAGAGGCGGCCGTGGGTCACGATCACCGATGCCGCTTCGTGGCGCACGCCGTCGATCTCGACGGCATAGCGCACCGGACGGTAGCGGCGCGCCTCGACCAGCGAGCGCCAGACATAGGCGGCCCGTCC
>MEMN01000227.1:17305-26329 GCA_001767945.1 Alphaproteobacteria bacterium RIFCSPHIGHO2_12_FULL_66_14
TTTTAGCGGTGCGCTGACGCCGGCCACCACCTTGGCGTCGAAGCCGGCCCCCGCCATCAGGGAGAACTGCCGCGTCCGGCCGGCGCCGCTCGCCTCGCCCGGCTGCATCAGGATTTCACGGCCAGCCGTCAGGGTTTGGGCGAGAGCGGCAGCCGAGAAGCCGAGACCCAGTTCGTGCGCCAGCACGTTGGCGGTACCGAGCGGCACGATGCCCAAAGCCGGCCCCGCCGCACCGCGCTGGGCGAGCCCGTTCACCACCTCGTTGATGGTGCCGTCACCGCCGGCCACCGCAATCACGGCATAGCGGGCGGCATCGCAGGTCTCGGCGATCCGCCGGGCGTCGCCGGCAGCGCTGGTCTCCACCAGGTCGACCGTCCAGCCGAGCGCCCGCACGCGACGGACCACGGCATTGAACAGCCCGCGGCGGCGGCGGCCGGCGGTTGGATTGAGAATGAGCAGGACGGCTCGATCCGAAGGGAATGTCATCTAACTGTCACAACCGATTCACGGCCACGCAACGGCCTCCATACACAATCCGCTGCGTGTCGTGCAATCGCGCCCGACAGATTTAGTGCCGGTCGAGTTTTATCCACATGACCGTGATCGAGCGTCACCCACCTGCCCGACATCGCGCCATCTTCCTGTCCGACATCCATCTCGGAACACGCGGATGCCAGGCCGGGCTGTTGCTCGACTTCCTCAAGAAGAACGAGAGCGAACACCTGTTCCTGGTCGGCGACATCGTCGACGGCTGGCGCCTGAAGCGGTGGTGGTACTGGCCGCAGAGCCACAACGACGTGGTGCAGAAGATCATGCGCAAGGCGCGCAAGGGCACCAACGTGATCTACATCCCCGGCAACCACGACGAGGCGGCACGGCAATATTGCCAGCTCACCTTCGGCGACGTGCGGGTCGAGGATGAGGTGATCTACGAGACCCCGGAGGGCCGCAAGCTGCTGATCATCCACGGCGACCAGTTCGACGGCATCGTCCGCTATGCGCGCTGGCTCGCCATCCTGGGCGACTGGGCCTATGGCGGGGCGTTGCGCCTCAACACCTGGTTCAACTGGGGCCGTCGCAGGCTCGGCCTGCCCTACTGGTCGCTGTCGGCGTTCCTGAAGCACAAGGTCAAGAACGCCGTGCAGTTCATCGACAATTACGAGCACGCCGTGGCCAACGAAGCGCGCCGGCGCGGCGTCGACGGCGTGGTCTGCGGCCACATCCACCATGCCGAGATCCGCGACATCGACGGCATCCTCTACTGCAACGACGGCGACTGGGTCGAAAGCTGCACGGCGCTGGTCGAGGATTTCGAGGGCCGCCTGCGCATCGTGCGCTGGGCCGAGGAAAGCGCCCGCCGGTCGTCCAGGCTGCCGACCCGGTTGGCGCCGGTCCAACTGGCGGCGGAGTAGGCCGGTTGCGCATCGCCATCGTCACCGATGCCTGGCGCCCGCAGATCAACGGCGTCGTCCGCACCATCGAGACCGTGGCGCAGATCCTGGGCGCCGAGGGCCATGACGTCGAGGTCTTCGGCCCCGACCGCTTCCACACCCTGCCCTGCCCGACCTATCCGGAGATTCGCCTCTCGCTGTTCCCGTCGGCGCGTCTGGCCCACATGCTGAAGCTGTTTGCGCCCGACGCCATCCACGTTGTGACGGAGGGTCCGCTCGGCTGGGCCGCCCGTGCTTTTTGCCGCAAGCGCGGCATTCCCTTCACCTCGGCCTACCACACCCGTTTTCCTGAATATGTGCACGCCCGCATTCGCCTGCCGATCTCCTGGAGCTATGCCTTCGTCCGGCGCTTTCATGCAGCGTCGGCCGGCGTGCTGGTGGTGGCACAGACGATCCGCGACGAGTTGGCGGCACGCGGCTTCAAGAACCTCGTGCCATGGTCGCGTGGCGTCGACATCACGGCCTTCAAGCCGCGCCTCACGGACGCCCACGAGGGCGAGCGTCCGATCTGGCTCTATGCCGGCCGCGTCGCCATTGAGAAGAACATAAAAGCCTTCCTCGATCTCGACCTGCCCGGCACCAAGTGGGTGGTCGGCGGCGGGCCCCAGCTCACCGAACTCAAGCGCCGCTACAACAGCACTCAGAACGGGGGCATAGAATTCTTCGGCTCGGTGGGTACCGAAGAGTTGTCGATGCGTTATGCCCAGGCCGACTGCTTCGTGTTCCCCAGTCGCACCGATACTTTCGGCCTCGTCATGGTCGAGGCCCTGGCTTCGGGCCTGCCGGTGGCCGGCTATCCGGTGCCCGGCCCACTCGACATCGTGACCGTGCCGGATGTGGGCGCAATCGACGAAGACCTCCGGACCGCCTGCCTCGCCGCCGTGACCGGCGATCCCGCGGCCTGCCGGCGCCACGCCGAGAGCTTCACCTGGTCGAGGTGCGCCCAACAGTTCCTGTCCAACCTGCGTCCGATCGCGCGCAGTTTCTGGCAACCGCTCAAGCGTCGCGTCATGCCGGACGCGGCTGCGTCCTGAAGCGGCGCCACCGGCAGTCAGGGCAGGTGCATGAGGGCGCGGCCCATCTGGAGCACGGTGCCTTCACGGATGTCGTCGCACAGCCGAAAACCAGGGGGCGCGAACACGATGATCGTCGAACCATGCTCGAACCACCCGAGTTCCTCGCCCTTGCGGAAAGAGGCGTCGCAGTCGATCTCCACGGCGCCCCGGTAGTTCATGTTCATCGTGACATCGAGGAAATGCAGCCGAATGCTGGCCACGAGGATCGCCGCGACCGGCACCAGGGTCACGAGATGACCGGAGCAGCGCAGTCTCGTGCGGATCACCGCGCGCTCGTTCTTGCAGAACAGCTCGGCGACGCGCCGGAGCGCGATCGGATTGACGTTCCAGGTATCGCCCGAGATGTAGGTCACGTGCTCGACCGCACCATCGTGGGGCGCATGGAAGCGGTGATACATGCTCGAGGTGAGCCGGAGCGTGACGTAGAGGCCGTTCCGGTAGGCATCGACCAGCGCCGGATCGTGCAGCAGGTCTTTCAGCGAGTAGGGAAATCCCTTGGCCTGGAGAAGCTCGGTGCCGACGATCGCACCGCAGGCGCCGACGATGCCATCGCACGGGCTCGTCAAAATCTGCGGGTCGGCGTCGACCCGGCGCGTACCCGGCTTCAGCTCGCGCGTGAAGCACGCATGAAGGCTCTTGAAGGTCTGCGCCTTGGCATCGCTGAGGTCGAGATCGGCGAACAGGCGCCAGATCGCAATCGACGCCCGCGCCACCCAGGGATTCTCGATCTGGCTGAGCCAGCCGAGGAACCGGGTCGCAAGCCGACGCGGAATGCGGTTCGTCAGCAGGAAGTTGATGTCTTCGTGCTGCAGGATCTTTGCGAGTTCCGAACGAATCTTCATTGCCTTCAAGGGAGCTAGGTAAAATCCATGGGAATCGAGGGGAGCGTTTCCTCGGCGGTCGGCCTTGTCCTCGCCGCCCTGCTGCTCGGCGTGTTGATCCTGAAGCTCAAGGCCCGGCTCGCCCTGTCGCGCGCCAAGCATCGGTCGCTGGGCGGGCATTCACGCCTGTCACGCCGCATCGCCGCACTGGTGCCGAACTACGCCTTCGGCGACGCGCAGTTCTTTCGCGCCGACGATGCTTCGACCGAGATCGCCGGCCGGCGGCGCGCCGAATTCGAGCGGCTCTCGCGCCTCTTCCAGACGAGACACCAGCGGACGCTGCAGCAGACCGCGGAAGCGGCACGGCACATCTCCGACCTGCAGTTCACCGAGAGCTACCGCGTGCCGTTCCAGTTCAGCCGGCTGGCCAAGGCCAGCTTTCCGATGGGCTCGTTTCTCACCTCGTCGGAAGGCGTCAAGGTCACCGACCTCGACGGCAATGCCAGCTACGACCTCGCCGGCTCCTACGGCGTGAACCTTCTCGGCTACGACTTCTACAAGGGATGCCTCGAGCGCGGTGCCGCACGCGTCGGCGCGCTGGGTCCGGTGCTGGGCTCCTATCCGTCGCTGGTCGCCGACAATGTCGCGCGCCTGGCGCGCATCTCCGGCAAGGACGAGGTCTCGTTCCACATGTCGGGCACCGAAGCGGTGATGCAGGCCGTGCGGCTCGCCCGCTATCATACCGGACGCTCGCATCTCGTGCGCCTGTGCGGCGCCTATCACGGCTGGTGGGGCGACGTGCAGCCCGGCGTAGGCAATCCGGTTCCGGCGCACGACACCTACACCCTTGCGGACATGTCGGAAGCCACCCTCGCGGTGCTGCAGAGCCGCACCGACATCGCCTGCGTGCTCGTCAACCCGTCGCAGGCCCTCTACCCCAATCATGGCGCGCCCGCCGATTCGACCCTGGTCCACAGCCGACCGGATGCGAGCGTCAGCCGCGCGGCCTATGCCCAATGGCTGAAGGAGCTGCGCGCGGTCTGCAGCGAGCGCGGCATTGTGCTGATCTTCGACGAGATCTTCGTCGGCTTCCGCTTGGCGTTGGGCGGCGCCCAGGAATATTTCGGCGTCGATGCCGACCTCGTGACCTACGGCAAGACCGTGGGCGGCGGACTTCCCATCGGAGTCGTCTGCGGACACCACCGCACCATGAAGCGCTTCCGCGACGATCGCCCGGCCGATGTCTGCTTCGCGCGCGGAACGTTCAATTCGCATCCCTACGTGATGGCGGCAATGAACGAGTTCCTCCGCCATCTCGATACGCCGGAAATGCAAGCCCTCTACCGCGACCTCGACGCCACCTGGGACCGGCGTACCGCATCGCTCAACCGCCGGCTCACTGAGCGCGGACTGCCCGTCCAGGTGACCCACCTGTCGTCGATCTGGACGGTCTGCTACACGCGCTCCTCGCGCTACAACTGGATGTTCCAATATTACCTCAGGGCCGAAGGCCTGGCCTTGAGCTGGATCGGCACCGGCCGGCTGATCTTCAGCCTCAACTACACCGAGGCCGACTTCGAGGCCGTGGCTGAACGCTTCATTGCGGCAGCCGAAGCTATGCAGCGCGGCGGCTGGTGGAAGGTGGGTACGCTGGGCACCGACCGCGCCATCAAGCGACGGATCCTGCGCGAGATGCTGGCCCACTACACTGCCCCGTGGAGGGCCGGTAGCCGCAAGTCCGGCGGCGTTGTCGGCCGTCCCCTAGACGCCCGACTTTGAGACTTCGACGGGGATCGGCTCGACCGCTTCCTCGTCGATGACCTCGGAGATCGTCTCCGAGATCGAATGGGAGATCTCGTCGCCCCGCCGCTTGCCCGCCAGCACCTGGAGCGGCGCGCGGTGATAGAGCTTGATGTCGTGGAACGGGTCGGTAGCGATCTTGGTCACCCACACCAGGCCGATCTGGACATCCTGCAGGACGAAGAGCTGGAGCGCACGGAAGGCGATGCCGGCGAGGCCCACGACCAACCAGAGCTCGCCGACATGGCGGACGAGCTCGGCCGTATCGGCGTGGGCCGCGAAGATACCGAGCAGCGTCGGATCGAGGACCAACAAGAGAGGTGACAGAGCCCAGATCGCGAGCAGCACGAGCTTGCGCTTGATGTTGTAGCCGACCTTGATCTCCTCCTTGTAGTCATCGGTGGCCTGGTTGACCTGGTCGTACCCCCGGGGCTCGAAGAAGAGATGGCCGATCTGCCGGGTGGTCATGGCGACCAGCCAGCCGATCAGGGCCGCCATCGCCGGGTCGGAGAAAGCCAGCACGTAGGCGACAAGAAAGCTCGTCGCGCTGACGAAGTGGAGAGATTGGTTGACGAGGCTGTGATGATAGTAGCGATGATCGTCCCAGCGCTGCACTTTCAGCGCGTCGAAAAAGCCACTCATGTGGGTGCTTTCCTTTTTTTGGAGGGGGAGCGGAGTCTTGCTTCTTCCTTGGGTCGACCACACCGTCTGACTTTATAGCGCGCGCCCGTTACAATTGAGCGACGGCGCGCCGTGCCGCCGCTGTCTGGGCGCGATGTCGGCCATCAGGGGTCGGCGAATGCCAGCGGTCTCACTCGTAGTATCCCCGCTCCGCGCCGCTGTGACAGGCTGCGCAGTTGGACCTGGTGACGACCTTCGGGTCCGTCCAGACCGACTCGGGGAAGCGGTGCTTGCGCAGGAAGTCGGGATTCTCGGTGATGCGCTGAGGCGTGCCGCCGGGGGCGACCCATTGCATGTACTTGGCCGCCCGCCCGCGGTTGACGACGTCGCCACCATTGGCGGTGAGATAGGCGCGGATGATCTCGATCTTGTCGTCAGGCAGGCTGGCATCCTCGCCGAAATGGTCGGCGAGGCTTCCCATCATGCGGGTCCACGACCGCGCCGGCAGAAAGCCCGGCTGAAACGCCATGTGGCAGGCGCCGCATTCCTTCAGCACCGTCGCGTCCCTGACCGGCGGCATCCAGTCGTCGCCGGCGAAGGCGGGCGATGCCGCCAGCAGAACGCCGGCGAGAGTCACGAGCAGGCGCATGGTCACTGCCCCGCCATGAAGGTGATGTAGTCGCCCTTCTCGAGCGGCGTGCAGTCACGTCCCAGCACGCTCCTGCAATCGCGCGTGAACTGCTTCTCCACCGTGGCGGGATCAGTGAAGCGTTTGGGGTTGACGGAAACCGCCACCGGATCGATCGCGCGGCCGGTCTTGGCATTCTGCCCGGGCTGACGGGGATTTGCCGTGTGGCAGGCGGTGCAGGACGTGGTGCGCGAATCGCCGCCAGTCCATTTCGTCCGGAACAAAGTCTCCCCGCGCTGGGCGGAGAAGGCGGCGAAGCCCTTGTCGGCGGCGCGCGCCTTGGCGGCGTAGTCGGCGAGGATCGCGTCACGGCGGGCATCACCCGCGAGGGCGACAAAGGGCAGTGCCGCGACGGCGGCGACGAGCATGAGGCGGCGGATCATCGTAGGGTCTCCCTGGGCAGAATCGACAGGCGCAGGCTGGCGAACCAGGACATGAGCCGTCCGATCCATTTCCGGCCGGCGTACATCCAGGTAACGAAAGTGATGTGGCCGACGATCGCCCAGAGCGAGACCTCGGCGATGGCCTCGTGCGGGTGCTCGAGCCACGCGGCGACCCCGTCGGCCAGCGCCCCGGTCACCGCGGCAAGACCGATGACGACGAGGAGCAGCGCAGCGAACCAGGCGAACAGCGGATGCCGGCCCTTGCGGGTCGACAGCCACGCGAGGCTGGCCCGAAGGCCGGGGCGCGGCGGCCGCCACGGGCTGCCGGCCGGCGCGGCGAGGCCAGCGAGAAACCGCACGACGACGGCGGCCAGCACGGCGTAGCCGGCGAACTGGTGCATCGCGTAGGTATCCTCGCCGGCCGTCACGTAGGCGACGAGGAACGCCCCGGCCAGCCAGGCATGCCATGCCTTGAGCAGCACATGGGGAAGCCGGGAGCCGGCGCGTTCGCTCATGGCCCGCTCCGATCAATCGTCGTGGCGGTTGCCGCGGTCGCTGTCGCGGTGCCGGCTGCGGCCCCCGTCACCATCGTGATCGTCGCGATCGTGGCCGTCGCGGTGCCGGTCGGCCCGGTCGGCGTGCTTGCGGCCGTCCCCATGCTCGCGGAGGCCGCGGTCGGTCGGCTGCAGGTAGCCGGTACCGGCCGGCGCCGCGGACAGCGAACCGCCGTCTTTGGCTTGTGCATAGACGGCGGCGGCACCGCCGATCAGAATTGCCGCGACAAGTCCGTGGATCATCATTTTACCGAGCATCTCGTCCCTCCTTGGGTGTCGATGCCCGCGACAATAGGGAAGCCGTCCTGAACCGGGCCTGACGCGCGCGTTCACCCTGCGTTCAGCTTCGCCCTCCTAGGTTGGTGGCATGAGAGTCCTGACTCGATTCCTGGTGTCGGCCATCGCCGTTGTCGTGGCCGTCGTCGTGGCTGTCGCCGGCGACGCCGCGGCCGCAGGCGACCACGACCACGACCGCGCCCGCCGTGCCGTCGAAGAGGGACGCATTTTGCCGCTGAAGGACATTCTCGTGCGGGCGCAGGGCGCGTATCCCGGGCAGGTGATCGAGGCCGAGCTCGAGGACGAGGGCGGCGCCATCGTCTATGAGATCAAGATTCTGACCGCGGACGGCCGGGTGATGAAGCTCTATTACAATGCGGCCAGCGGCGAACTGTTGAAGGTCAAGGGCCGGGACGGCCGGCGATGAGGGTCCTGATCGTCGAGGACGAGCCGGCGCTCACGCTTCGCCTGCAACGGGCGCTGGAGGCCGCGGGCTTCGTGGTCGATGTCGCCTATGACGGTGAGGAAGGCTGGCACCTCGGCGACACCGAACCCTATGACGCCATCGTGCTCGATCTCGGCTTGCCCAAGATCGACGGCGTGTCGGTGTTGCAACGCTGGCGCGAGGCCGGACGCACCACGCCCGTGCTGATCCTGACCGCGCGCGGCCGCTGGTCGGAAAAGATGGCGGGCTTCAACGCCGGCGCCGATGACTATATGACCAAGCCCTTCGAGATCCAGGAAGTGGTCTATCGCCTGCGCGCGCTGATCCGGCGCGCCTCCGGCCACGCCCAGCCGGAGCTGGCATGCGGCCCGCTGCGGCTCGACACCAACGCCGCACGCGTGACCCTGGACGGCGCTCCCGTCCAGCTCACAGCGCAGGAGTTCCGCATTCTCTCGTACCTGATCCACCATCCCGGGCGAGTCGTGAGTCGAACCGAGCTGATGGAGCATGTCTACGACCGCCACTTCGAAAGCGATTCGAACGTGCTGGAGGTCCTGCTGGGACGCATCCGCCGCAAGGTCGGGGCCGGGCTGATCCAGACCGTGCGGGGACAGGGCTACAAGCTCGCGGCGCAGGAACGCGAATGACGACCGCCGCGGGTCCCGGGCCGCCGACGGCATCGCTGTCCGTCCGGCTGGTTGCCGCCGCGGTGATCTGGCTGTGCGTGATGCTGGCGATCGGCGGCGGCGTGCTGGCGCTCGCCTTCCGCAGCACCGTCGAGCAGGAATTCACTCATCGGCTCGACGCCATCCTGAAGGCCATGATCGCCGCGACCGATATCGCCCCCGACGGGACAGTCGTCGTCGTGCGGCCGCTGGGCGATCCCCGCTTCGACCAGATCTTCTCGGG
>MEMN01000227.1:26383-27751 GCA_001767945.1 Alphaproteobacteria bacterium RIFCSPHIGHO2_12_FULL_66_14
GTGGGACAGCATCATCGCGCCGATCGACGGCGGCAGCGGCCTGCACACGCACCGCATCACGGGACCCAACGGCGAGCCGCTGCTGGTGGTGGAGCGCGATCTCGTGTTCCCCGGCGCCAAGGGGCCGGTCCATCTGCTGGTGGCCGGCGACCTGCGCGAGGTGAGTGACGGCGTGCGGAGCTTCGACCTGCTGCTGGTGTCGGCGCTGGGACTGATGGGCGTCGGGATGGCGATCGCCGTCATTATCCAGGTGAGGTACGGCCTGCGGCCGCTGCGCGCGATGGCGGCCGACCTGCGGGCGGTGCGCGATGGCGCGCGAGCGCGGCTGTCGGGACGCTATCCCCGCGAGGTCGCGCCCCTCGCGGAGGCCATGAACGGCGTTCTCGACAAGGATGCCGAGCTGATCGAACGCGCGCGGACCCACGTCGGCAACCTGGCCCATGGATTGAAGACGTCCCTGGCCGTCATCTCGGCCGAATCGGAGAGGCCGACCGACGGCAGGGTCCTGGCCGAGCAGGTCCGGGTGATGCGCCGCCTGATCGAGCATCATCTCGGTCGGGCGTCGGCGGTGGCGGGCGCAGGGCGCGCGCTCGGCGTTGCCGTGCCGGTGCGGGAGGTGGCCGAAAACATCGCGGGCGCCCTCGGCCGGACCTTCGCCGAGCGCAAGCCGGCCATCGCCATCGACGTGCCCGCGGGTGTCGTCTTCCGCGGCCATCGCGAGGATCTGGAGGAGATGCTGGGCAACCTGATGGAGAATGCCTGCAAGTGGGCGGCGGGCCGGGTCAGGGTTTCAGCCGTCGACGCGAGGGACGGCCTGCATCTTTCGATCGAAGATGACGGCCCCGGCATGTCGCCCGAGCAGGCGAGCGAGGCGGCGCGCCGGGGAACACGCCTCGACGAGAGCGCCGCCGGCTGGGGACTCGGACTGTCCATCGTTTCGGATCTCGTCCAGGTGAACGGCGGGGAAATGACGTTCTCCCGCTCCAAACTCGGCGGACTGTCGGTGGATATCCATCTTCCCCATGACTGACGGTTGAATTCACGCAGGACACTCCTACCTAGAAAAGGAATCCGGAGGAGTCTCCATGCCCGCCCTCAACCATCTGATCGTTCCGGCCAAGGACAAGCATGCCTCGGCGAAGTTCCTGGCCGACATTCTCGGCGTGAAGGTCGAAGCGCCCTGGGGCCATTTCGTGCCGGTGCGTACGAGCAACGGCGTGACGCTCGACTTCGTCGATTCCAAGGACGTGCGCACGCAGCACTACGCCTTCCTGGTCGACGATGCGGAATTCGATGCCGGATTTGCGAAGATCAAGAACCGAGGCATTCCCTACTACGCACGGCCCGACAAAAGCGGCCCCGGCGAGA
>MEMN01000227.1:27772-28639 GCA_001767945.1 Alphaproteobacteria bacterium RIFCSPHIGHO2_12_FULL_66_14
CCCGGCGCGATGTTGACCCACCGGGCATTCGCCGAGTTGCCGCCGCGGCACCGCAGGACGTGATGCCCCGCGGACAGTTCGGCGCGCATCCATGTCTTCGTGCCGAGCTGGCCGATGTAGAGACCGTCGACACTGACGTTGAGGACCGGGCTCGCCGTCGCCGGGTTGAAGAAATAGACGGCGCCCATGCCGGTCGGCGGCGGGCCGAACTGCCGGCCGGCTACGTTCTGGCTGGGCGGCGCCATCGCCACGGTGGAGGACTGGCAGCCCGCCATCGCGAGCAGCACGACAGCGACGATCGAACGATACATGCAACTTCTCCTCAGCCGCCTGCCGGCTCACCGGCCTTGATCCAGGCCTGGTAGAGTTTCTTGGTCTCGTCGTTGGGCGGATAGGTGCCGGTGATGGGAATGCCCTTGCCGACGCGGATGGCGACGAACTTCTCGAGCCGCTCCTGCTCGAAGGAATCGCGCGCCACTTCGTCGGCGAGATGGCGCGGCACCACGATGGCGCCGTCCTCGTCGGCCACGATCACGTCGCCGGGATAGACCGGCACGCCGCAGATGCCGACCGGCGTCTGCACCTCGACGGGATGCAGGTTGGCCATGCTGGGCGGCGCGGCGGCGGCCGAGCAGTAGACCGGGAAGTCGAATTTGCCGATCACCGGCGTGTCGCGCATGGCGCCGTCGCTCAGCACGCCCGCGACGCCGCGCACCTTGAGCCGAAGGGCGAGGATGTCGCCCAGGGTGCCGGAACGCGTGTTGCCCTCGGTGCCGATCACCAGCACGCAGCCGGCCGGCGTCTCCTCGATTGCCGCGCGCTGGGCGCTGGGCGGATCGTTGGGCGTCGGCGGCTTGTCGAGATCCT
>MEMN01000227.1:28656-37495 GCA_001767945.1 Alphaproteobacteria bacterium RIFCSPHIGHO2_12_FULL_66_14
CGCAGCGTGAAGGCCGGCCCCCCCATCCGCGTCGCGTCGGGATTGAGCGGTCTCACACCGTTGATCGCGGTGTTGCGAAAACCGCGCTTCAGCATCTGCATCGAGACGGTGGCCGTGCTCGCATACAGGAAGTTCTTGATCGTCTCTGCCGACAGCGGCGTGGTGGTCATGGTCATTTCCTTGTGTTTCTTGATTAGAGTAGAGAGCCCTGATTGCCGCTGCCACCATCGCGGCGGCGCGGAGCCGGCGATGGGACGGGCTTAGGCGTGCTGCCCGCCCCGTCGGTCACTCTGGCGCCGACCTTGCCGTCAGCGAATTCGATGCTGATCGTCTGACCCATGCTCGTGCCGGCGGCGGCGAGCACCGGCTGGCCATCCTGGTCGCGCACCAGAGCGAAGCCGCGTGTCAGCACGGAATGGAACGAATAGCTTTCGAGCAGCTTGGCCGCCTGGTCGATCTGGCGCTGGCCTTGCGCGAGCAGGTCGGCGCTGTGACGTTTCAATCGATCGCCGAACTGCTCAAGACGGTCGGAGGTGCGTCCGATCTTCTGCAGCGTGTCGCCCTTGAAGCGTTCCATCGCGCTCCGGAGCGCGCGCGCCTCGGCGGTCAGCAGCTGTTCCTTGGCCTGGATGACGGCATGCGGCTGCACGAGCCGGGCGGCGGCCAGTGCATGGCCGTGGCGTTCGACCAGTTGGCGGGTTGCGAGCGCCAGGCGCTCGCCGCTGACGTCGAGTCGCTGCTGGCGTTCCTCGATCAGGCGGCGTGGATCACCAAGACCGCGGGCGAGGCCCGCGAGTTCCATGGTCGATTCGCGCAGCAGGCGGGTCATGCCGCCGGCCAGCCGCTTGGCGTAGTCGAGCGTCTCGGTCACGAGGTCGGCGCGCACCGGCACTGCCATCTCGGCCGCCGCACTCGGTGTCGGCGCCCGGCGGTCGGAGGCGAAGTCGATCAGGGTGGTGTCGGTCTCGTGGCCCACTGCGGAGATCAGCGGGATCTCCGAGGCCGCAGCGGCGCGCACCACGATCTCCTCGTTGAAGGCCCAGAGGTCCTCCAGGCTGCCGCCGCCGCGCGCCACGATCAGCACGTCGGGCCGCGGCACCGCTCCGCCAACGGCGAGCCTGTTGAATCCGGCGATGGCTGCCGCCACTTCGGCCGCGGCCTTCTCGCCCTGGACGGCGACCGGCCACACCAGCACGTGGCGCGGGAAACGGTCGGCCAGTCGGTGCAGGATATCGCGGATCACGGCGCCGGAGGGCGACGTCACGACGCCGATCACCTCGGGCAGGAAAGGCAGCTCCCGCTTGCGCTCCGGGTCGAACAGGCCCTCGGCCTGCAGCTTCTTGCGCCGGTCCTCCAGGAGCTTCAGCAGCGCGCCCTCGCCCGCCAGCTCCAGGCGATCGACGATGATCTGGTAGCGCGAGGAGCCGGCATAGGTCGTGAGCTTGCCGGTGGCGATGACCTCCAGCCCCTCCTCGATCTTGATGCCGAGCCGGGGGATGGTGCCCTTCCAGGCGACGCCGTCGATCACGGCGTTCTCGTCCTTCAGACGGAAATAGCAGTGGCCGGAGCGCGGAAACGACGGCTGGCTGATCTCGCCGCGCACGCGGACCCGCGGAAAAGCCGTCTCGATCTCGCGCTTGAGCGCAAAGGAGAGTTCGGAGACGGAGAATTCCGGGACGTTGCTGACGGCAGCGCCGGCGGCGCCGGGTGGGTCGAGGTTATCCATGGGCGGCGGCAGCCTAGCCGCTTGTGCCCACGGCGCAAACTGTGGTCAAAGCCTCGCCATGCGAATCCTCGTGGTGGGCGGCGGCGGCCGTGAACATGCGCTGTGCTGGGCCATTTCGGCCTCGCCGCTGTGCACCAAGCTTTATTGCGCTCCCGGCAATGCCGGCATCGCCCAGGTGGCGGAATGCGTCGATGTCGGCGCCGAGGACATTCCGGGTCAGGTGGCCCTCGCCCAACGCCTGAAAATCGATTTTGTCGTGATCGGCCCCGATGCCCCACTGGTGGCGGGCATGGCCGATGGCTTTACGGCAGCGGGCCTAAAAGTGTTCGGGCCGTCCAGGGCCGCGGCCCAGCTCGAAGGCTCCAAGAGCTTCACCAAGGAGCTCTGTCGGCGCCACAACATCCCGACGGCCGCCTACGAGCGTTTCACCAACCTCGACAAGGCGATCGCCTATGTGACGGCGCAAGGCGCGCCGATCGTGGTCAAGGCCGACGGGCTCGCCGCCGGCAAGGGCGTGATCGTGGCCGAGACGGTCGACCAGGCGGTCGAAGCCGTGCGCGACATGCTGGCGGGCAACCGCTTCGGCGCGGCCGGCGCCGCGGTGGTGATCGAAGAGTTCATGGACGGCGAAGAAGTGAGCCTGTTCGCGCTCACCGACGGCGAGCACGTGCTGCCGCTGGTCGGCGCCCAGGACCACAAGCGCGCCTTCGACGGCGACAAGGGGCCCAACACCGGCGGCATGGGCGCCTATTCGCCCGTGCCCCTTCTCGATGCCGCGATGACCGAGCGGGCGATGCGCGAGATCATCCTGCCCACCGTGCGCGCGATGAAGGCGGAAGGCGTGCCCTTCAAGGGCGTGCTCTATGCCGGCCTGATGATCGACGGGAACGGCCCGCGTCTCGTCGAATACAATTGTCGCTTCGGCGATCCCGAATGCCAGGTGCTGATGATGCGACTCAAGTCCGACATCGTGCCAGCATTGATCGCCTGCGCCGACGGCGGGCTCAACCATCTCGATCTGCGCTGGTCCGACCAGACCGCCCTCACCGTCATCCTGGCGACCAAGGGTTATCCTGATGCCTATCCAAAGGGCAGTGAGATCCATGGCCTCGCCGAGGCCGCCAAGGTCGAGGGCGTGGAAATCTTCCATGCCGGCACCAAAGCCGATGGTCCACGCCTCCTGGCCAATGGTGGACGGGTGCTGAACGTCACCGCCATGGCCCCCACCGTCGAGGAGGCACGGGCCCGCGCCTATCGCGCCGTCGACCTGATCGACTGGCCCGAGGGTTTTTGCCGGCGCGATATCGCATGGCGGGCGATTGCCCGGAAGTCGTGACACCCGGCGGTCGCGACCGCTAAGTTAGGGGCATGCCCGACATGATCACCGAGTCCCAACGCCTTCTGGCGCAGTTGCGCTTTCCCTGCGGCGACGTGCCGGAACCCGGCGACTTCAAGAACGTCGCCCCCGGCATCTACTGGCTGCGCATGCCGCTGCCCTTCCAGCTCAATCACATCAACCTGTGGCTGGTCGAGGAGAAGGACGGCTGGACCATCGTCGACACCGGCATCAACACGCAGGCGACGCGCGACTTGTGGGAGAAGATCTTCACGACCCGTCTCGGTGGCAAGCCGGTGACGCGCGTGATCGCCACCCACCTGCACCCCGACCATGTCGGCCTGGCCGGCTGGCTGTGCGAGCGCTGGAACGCGCCGCTGCTGATGACCTTGGGCGAATACATGAGCGCCGTCGCTGCGCGCAACGACTTCATCGAGAACGAGGATCTGCGCGCGACCCACCTCACGCGCAACGGCGTGCCGGCCGAGAGCATCGCGCTGTTCCATCGCCACAAGGGCGGCTACGCCATGGGGGTGGCGCCGCTGCCGACCGCCTTCCAGCGCATGATCCATGCCCACCCGATAACTTTGGGCGGCCATCGCTGGGACGTGATCGTGGGCCGCGGCCATGCGCCCGAGCATGCCTCGCTGTGGTGCCCCGAACTCAACGTGCTGATCGCGGGCGACCAGGTATTGCCCAAGATCAGCACCAATGTCGGCGTCTGGCCGAACGAACCACTGGCCGATGCGCTCACCTGGTTCCTGGACGGGTTTTCGCGCTTTCGCCGCCTGCCGGCCGATGCGCTGGTGCTGCCCAGCCACGGCTTTCCCTTCATCGGCATGCACACGCGGCTCGACCAGCTCGTGGCCCATCACGATGCCCGCCTGAACGACATCACCCATGCCATCGCCCGGCGCGGCGCGGAGGGCGCCACCGGCTGGGACATGGTACCGGTGCTGTTTCCGCGCCACCTCGACAACAACCAGATCGTCTTCGCCTTCGGCGAGACGCTGGCGCACGTCCACTGCCTGGAGACCCGGGCCCGCGTGAAGCGCATCGTGGTCGACGGCGTGCACCGCTTCGTGGCCCTGGTCGATGCCAACGCCCCGCCGCCGTCCGACGATTCGGACGCCGAGGTCATGGATATCGGCCAGACCTGACGGCTGATGCGCGTCGATCTCTTCGACTTCGAACTGCCACAGGACCTCATCGCCCAGCGGCCCGTCTCGCCAAGGGACGCGGCGCGGCTGCTCGACGTGGCGCCGGATGGACTTCACGACCGCGGCATCCGCGATCTGCCCGGCCTGCTGCGCAAGGGCGACCTGCTGGTCTTCAACGACACCAGGGTGATCCCCGCCCGCCTGCTGGGTACTCGGCCCGGTGGCGGCAAGGTCGAGGCGCTGCTGATCCGCGATTTCGGCCACGGCCGCTGGCTTGCCTTCGCGCGGCCGACCAAGCGGCTCCGGATCGGGGAGGCGCTGGCCTTCGCGGGCGGCCTTGCCAGCACAATCGAGGCCAAGAACGACGACGGTTCGGTCGTGCTCGCTTTCGATCGAACCGGCCCCGAATTTGTCACAGCCCTTGAGCGGAGCGGTGCGGTACCGCTGCCACCTTACATCCGCGGCGGCACCGCCGACGCTCAGGACCGCGCCGATTATCAGACCCTGTTCGCCAAGCATGACGGTTCCGTCGCCGCTCCCACCGCTGGGCTTCACTTCACGCCGGCCCTCATGGCTGCCCTGGCCGACGCCGGCGTCGCCACTTCGGGGGTCACGTTGCATGTCGGCGCCGGCACCTTCCAGCCGGTGCGGGTGGAGGATACCGCCACCCACACCATGCACGCCGAGTGGGGCGAGGTACCGCTTGCCACGGCGGAGGCCGTCGCCGCGACGCGCGCCGCTGGCGGGCGGGTCGCGGCGATCGGGACCACGTCACTGCGGTTGCTGGAAAGTGTGGCTTGCCTCCATGACGGTGCGGTGAAGCCATGGGCCGGCGAGACCGACATCTTCATCACCCCGGGGTTCCACTTCAACGTCGTCGACCTGCTACTCACCAACTTCCACCTGCCGCGGTCCACGCTGTTCATGCTGGTCGCCGCCTTCGCAGGCCTCGAGCGCATGAAAGAGGTCTATGCGCACGCCATTGCGCGGCGATACCGCTTCTATTCCTACGGCGATTGTTGTCTGTTGCGGCGATGAGTCTTTCCTTCGAGCTTCTGGGCAACGATGACCTTGCCCGCCGCGGCCGGATCACGACGGCACACGGCACGGTCGAGACGCCGGCCTTCATGCCGGTCGGCACGGCCGGCACCGTGAAGGCGATGCTGCCGCAGTCGGTCGCCGAGACCGGCGCCCAGATCGTGCTGGGCAACACCTTCCACCTGATGCTGCGGCCGGGGGCAGAGCGCGTGGCGGCCCTTGGCGGCCTGCACAAGTTCATGAACTGGCCGGGGCCGATCCTGACCGATTCGGGCGGCTTCCAGGTCATGTCGCTCAAGGAGCTGCGCAAGCTCGACGCCGACGGCGTCACCTTCCGCTCGCCGCTCGACGGCTCGGAGCATCGGCTCACGCCCGAGCGTTCGATCGAGATCCAGCAGCTGCTCGATGCCGACATCACCATGTCGTTCGACGAATGCACGACCTGGCCGGTCGAGGAGGGGGAGGCGGCAAAGTCGATGCGGCTTTCGATGACGTGGGCCGGGCGCGGCAAGCGCGCCTTCTCGGAACGGCCGGGCTACGGACTGTTCGGCATCGTCCAGGGCAGCGTCTTTCCGGCATTGCGCGCGGAGAGCGTGAAGGCGCTCGCGGCCATCGGCTTCGACGGCTATGCCATCGGCGGTCTGGCCGTGGGTGAAGGCCAGGAGATGATGTTCAAGACGCTCGACGCCACGGTGCCGCTGCTGCCCGCTGACCGGCCGCGTTACCTGATGGGCGTCGGCCGGCCGGCCGACATCGTGGGTGCGGTCCGGCGCGGCATCGACATGTTCGACTGCGTGATGCCGACGCGCGGCGGCCGCACGGCGCAGGCCTTCACCCGGCGCGGCGAACTCAACCTGCGCAACGCCCGCCACCGCGACGATCCGCGGCCGATCGACGAGCGCTGCGCTTGCCCCGCCTGCACGCATCACAGCCGCGCCTATCTGCATCACCTGATCCGCAGCGAGGAGATCCTCGCCTCGATGCTGCTCACCTGGCACAACCTTCACTATTATCAGGACATCATGCGCGGCTTGCGCGGCGCCATCGAAGACAACTCACTCGGCCACTGGATCGCCGCATTCGCGAGCGAACAAGACCGTGGCGATATCCCACCCCTCTGACGGAGAGCATCGCATGCCGAATGAGGCGTTGATCGTGGTCGATATGCAAAACGATTTTTGCGAAGGCGGCGCCCTCGCCGTCCCCGGCGCCAGCGGTATACTGCCGCTGGTCAACCGGCTGATCGGCCGCCACGACCACGTCATCCTGACCCAGGACTGGCATCCATCGGGTCATGCCTCCTTCGCAAGTTCCTGGGCCGACGCCACGCCCTTCAGTACCGTCAAATTCCCCTACGGCCCGCAGATCCTGTGGCCGGATCACTGCGTGCAGGGCACGCCGGGCGCCGCGTTCCATCCCGAGCTCGAGGCAACCAAGGCGCAGATGATCGTGCGCAAGGGTTTCCATGCCGGCATCGATTCCTACTCGGCCTTCCGCGAGAACGACCGCATGACCCGCACCGGCCTCGACGGTTACCTGAAGGCCCGGGGCTTCACCAGATTGATCTTCTGCGGCCTGGCGCTCGACTACTGCGTCGCCTGGTCGGCGGTCGATGCCCGTCAGGCGGGCTTCGACGTCGCCGTCGTGGTCGAGGCCACCGCCGCCATCGATCTCGAGGGCAGCCGCCGGCGCATGCTGACCGAAATGCGCCAGGGCGGCATCAACCTCAACGCCACGGCGTAGAGGTCGGACGCGGGCTCTAGACGCGCTCGAGCGCCAGCGCGATGCCCTGACCGACGCCGATGCACATGGTGGCGAGCGCGCGCTTGCCGCCGGTGGCCTCGAGCTGGTTGAGCGCGGTGATCATCAGCCGGCCGCCCGAGGCACCCAGAGGATGGCCGAGCGCGATGGCGCCGCCGTTGGGGTTCACGTTCTCCGCATCGTCGGCCAGGCCCAACTGACGCAGCACGGCGAGCGCCTGGGCGGCAAACGCCTCGTTGAGCTCGATCGTGTCGAAATCCTTGAGGGTCATGCCGAGCTTGGCCAGCAGCTTCTGAGTCGCCGGCACCGGGCCGATGCCCATGACGCGCGGCGGCACGCCCGCCGACACGGTGCCCAGGATGCGCGCCCGCGGCGTGAGGCCATTCGCTTTCGCCGCCGCCTCCGAGGCGATGATCATGGCGCAGGCGCCGTCGTTCAGCCCCGACGAATTGCCCGCCGTCACAGAGCCGCCCTCGCGGAACGCCGCCTGGAGCTTGCTGAGCGTCTCCATGGTGGTGTCGCCGCGCGGATGCTCGTCCTTGTCGACGATGATCTCGGTCTTGCCCTTCTTGACGCAGACCTTGACGATTTCCTTGTCGAAGAAGCCGCGGTCCTGGGCGGCCTTGCAGCGTCGCTGGCTGCGATAGGCGAAGGCGTCCTGGTCGGTGCGGCTGATCTGGTGCTCGCCGGCGACGTTCTCGGCGGTCTGGCCCATCGGGTCGACGCCGTAGGCCGCCTTCATGCGCGAATTGACGAAGCGCCAGCCCAGCACGGTGTCCTCGAGCTTCATCGAGCGGTCGAACGCACTCTCGGGCTTGCCCATGACGTAGGGCGAACGGGTCATGCCCTCGACGCCACCCGCGATCATCATGTCGGCCTCGCCGAGCTTTACCGCGCGCGCCGCGTGACCCGCCGCCTCGAGACCGGAGCCGCAGAGGCGATTGACCGTGGCCCCCGCCACCTCGACCGGCAGGCCGGCGAGAAGTCCCGCCATGCGCGCCACGTTACGGTTGTCCTCGCCCGCCTGGTTGACGCAACCGTAGATCACGTCGTCGACGGCGCCCCAGTCGACATTGGCGTTGCGCTGCATCAGCGCCTTGATCGGATGGGCGGCGAGATCGTCGACCCGCATGGCGCCCAGGCCACCATTGTAACGGCCGACAGGGGTGCGGATGGCATCGCAAATGAAGGCTTCGGTCATCTTGGGTACTCCCAACTCACAGAATTATTATTGCCGAGGTAGCACCCGGTTGAGCCGCTTGCCAATGCCCCCGGCCCGCTCCATGGACAGAGGGGCTATGCGCGGTGTCGCTCAAACAGCGACAGAATAAAATCCCGGATTGGTTCGCCTCCGCTGCTTGCCCCGACGTGCAAGCGATTGATCGTCCGGCCTTTTTCCTCTCGATCCCGCCCTCGGCCTGTCGCTCAAACAGCGACATTTTTCGAACCCGTTTCGGGATTTTTTGGCTGCCCGGTAGGCGAATTGGGAAGATCATAGGCAGAACACGACGGGCGGGAAAATCACCGGCGATAGGCTGAATTCCTACCTGATGGGAATCATCCTGTCAAGCCCGCCGGAACACGGCATATTGGGCATAACCGCGATAGGGCCGCTCGAAGGCACGCAGCGTGCCCAGCCGCCCTTCGAGGGCGGCGAACTCGTCCGCTAACCCGTCGCGCGGATCGACATGGAACTGGGCCAGCCAGGCACGCAGGCCGCCGCGGAACCAGGGCGGCAATTCCTCCTGGCCGCCGAAATCGACGACATGCAGTTCGCCGCCCGCTGGCAGCCAGGCCAGCGCCTGGCCGAGTGCCGCC
>MEMN01000227.1:37515-40911 GCA_001767945.1 Alphaproteobacteria bacterium RIFCSPHIGHO2_12_FULL_66_14
CCGCTGAAATGTCGATGCCGTAGAACTCGGCCTGCGGATAGGTCCCCGCCGCCGCCACGAGATTGCGGGCCGTGCCGCAGCCGATCTCCAGCACCCGGCCACCCGACGGCGGCGACAAGCGCTCGATCAGTCGGTCGCGGCCCAGCAGGTAGTATTTGCGCGTGCTGTCGTAGAGATGGCGCTGCCGGCGATAGATGCGGTCCATCAGGTTGGACATGGCGACGGTGTCGCTCACCGGTCAGCCTCTCAGGACATAGAGATGGAAACCGCCATAGATCGCCGAGCGGTCGCGGGCCGTGAATTCCTGCGACGCCGCAACCTCGTAGCACCAGCGCCCGAGCAGCGCCGGATCGAGGCGGCCTTCCAGCAGCGACGGCTCGGCCGCCGTGCGGAAGATCACGCGCGCTTCGGGCCGCGCCGTGCGCGTGATCTCGGCCCATAGCGCATTGAGCTGGTCGTCGGTCATCCAGTCCTGGGCATCGAGCAGCACATAGCGGTCGCGCGAGGCGGCGGGACAGGAAGCGAGATATTCGGTGACCGAGCGGTTCATCACCTCGACCCGGTCGGCGCGGGCACGGACGATGTCGAACTGCTCGCGCCGCAGATAGGGCGGCAGCGGCCCCTGGTCACCGCCACCGTAGCCGCGGCCAAAAGCCTGCCAGGCGAAGTAGTTGTCGGCGAGGCTGAAGCCGCAGGCCAGGCGCTCCACTCTTTCGCGCAGGACCGCGCTCATACCGCGGCCACCCGCCAGTGCCTCGTACTGCGCCGGCGGAATGCCGAGGCCGTAGAGCGAGAGACGGTTGCCGGTCGCCCAGCGCACCGCGCGGCGGTCAAACAGCGGCGACAGCACCGTCTCGAAGAAGCGGCGCTGTTCGTCCAGCGTGCGGGCACTCAATAGATCGCGCAGGTCGACGCCATGGAGACGTGCGGCGGCGTGGGCAAGGCCGATGAAGCGGCCCAGCAGGCCGTGACGATAGGCGTTGCGGGCGAAGATCGAGATCCGCCGTCGGCCAAAGTGCTGCAGGCTGCGGCCCTGCCAGTAGGCGTGGCTCTCGGGATCGAGGTGCGGCGCGATCAGCCGGTCGTAGGCCGCGACATTGGCCTCGTCGGCGGCCGCGCCGAAGAAGCGGTAGAACATTTCCCACGACGGCAGACGGCTGGCCGCCACCAATTTCAGGCGATTGAGCGCCACATGGGCCAGGCTGAGATCGACGGCCGTGATTCGCGCCGGACCCGCCGTGAGGTAGGAAAGCACGTTGCAACCGCCCGAGGCAATCGCCACGACATGGCTGTCGGGCCCGAGCGCCAGCGCTTCGAGATCAATCTCGGGATCTTCCCAAATTTGGGTATAGACGAGGCCACGGAACAGCCGTTCGAAAACGTGCTCCAGGAGTCCCTCGCGGGACAGGACGCGATTGCGGCGGACCGCCTCCTTCAGACGGACGTTGCTATCATCCCGCGGACAAGCCAACCGAACTCACTCCGGCGTCGATTCAATCCGCTATGTATACTCCCCCATCGATGCCAGTTTGATGACGGTCGGGCGGTGGCGCACTACCGTTGACGCGTCGCTGCCGGCGGGCGCCGGCGGCCAACATCTTGCGATAGATCGCAATGTAGTCGTGGGCCATGCGGCGCGCGGTGAAGCGCGCCTCGAAGTGCGCGCGAATCTCGGGACGCGACAGACGCCAGAGCCGGTTGGTGATCGCATCGGCCGCCGCGATCTCGTTCTCGACGATGAAGCCCGTGACGCCATGCTCGACGACCTCCGGCACCGAGCCGCTGCGGTAGGCGACGACCGGCGTGCCGCAGGCCATCGCCTCGATCATCACCAGCCCGAAAGGCTCGGGCCAGTCGATCGGCATGAGCAATGCCAAGGCGCCGCTCAGAAACTCCGCTTTCCCATGGTCATCGATCTCGCCGATATACTCGACGCCCGGGAGGTCGAGGAGCGGGCGAATCTGTTGCTCGAAGTAGTCGTGGTCGGCCCGATCGACCTTGGCCGCGATCTTGAGCGGCAGGTTGCAGCGGACGGCAATGCGGATGGCCTGGTCGATCGCCTTTTCGGGCGCAATGCGACCCAGGACGGCGAGGTACCCCGGCTTCACCGGCCGCGGCCCGAGCAGGCGCTCCGGCAGGCCGTGATGGACGGTCCGCACCCAGCGCGCCTGCGGCACCGGCTGGCGCTGCGCGTTTGATATGGAGATGACCGGCACCGCCCCGAACGCGTTGAACACCGTCTGGTGCTCCGGCAGGTCGAGCCGGCCGTGCATGGTGGTGATGAACGGCGTCGGCTGGCGCGAAAAGGTCGAGAACGGAAAGTAATCCAGGTGGAAATGCAGGATGTCGAACTCGTCGGCCCGTTGGCGTACCTGCTCCAGCATCGACATATGGAGCGCCATCGGATCGCGGACCGAGCCGTCGAGGCGCAGCGCTCGCGGCCACATCGGCTCCAGCTTGGCAGTGGTCATCGAATCGCCACTGGCAAACAGTGTCACATCGTGGCCGAGTGACACCAGTTCCTCGGTGAGCCAGGAGACGACACGTTCGGTGCCACCGTAGAGTTTGGGAGGAATGGCCTCGGTCAATGGAGCAATCTGCGCGATACGCATGAAATATACCTCCCTGTTCAGGCTCTGCTGCGGCCAAACAACAACAAACCCCGAGGCGGTCGGGGTTCCATCGACGATATGGCGGCGGAATGTGGTGGCCGAACGGCCGTCCCTTTTTTGTCACAGCAGATCGGCTATTCCGGACGTCACCGAACCCCGGGGTCGGGCGTTACGTTGATGCCATGACCTGTCTCAGCGACTACTCTGGACGGCCGATCGCGTTTCTCCTGCGCTATATTCGCCGTCGAAAGCTGGCGCATGCGGCGATTCTGACGGCCGTGCTGACCGCCGTCGGCTGTTCCGTGAGTTCGCAATATGGCGTCAAGTTCCTGGTCGACACGCTGTCTGCCGGGCCCAGCAACGGCGCGGTCTGGCTCGCCTTCGGCCTCCTGGTGTCGCTGATCGCCGCTGACAATCTGTTGTGGCGTCTCGCCGGCTGGATCTCGAGCCATGCCTTCGTCGGCGTCACCGGCGACCTGCGCAGCGAACTGTTCCGCCATCTCACCGGCCATGCGCCGAGCTACTTCGCACAACGGCTGTCGGGAACGCTGACCGGCCGGGTGACGGCGACCTCGAACGCGGCCTTCGCCGTCGAGAACCTCTTTATCTGGAACGTCCTGCCGCCCTGCGTGGCCACCGCCGGCGCCATCGTCTATCTGGCGATGGTGAGCCTGCCGATGACAGCCGCGCTGACGGCGGTGGCCGCCATCATCATGTTCATCCTGTTCCGGCTCGCCGTGGCCGGGACGCCGCTCAATCACGGCTTCGCCGACAGGGCGGCCAG
>MEMN01000227.1:40925-43308 GCA_001767945.1 Alphaproteobacteria bacterium RIFCSPHIGHO2_12_FULL_66_14
ACGAGATGAGCGCGCGGCGCCGGAGCCTGCTTTATCTCGAGAAGCTGCGTTTGCTGCACGCCGCCACGACGATCGTGCTGACGGTGGCGGTATTGGCCTGGGCGATCGTCCTCTGGCAGCGCGGCCAGGCAAGCGTCGGTGACGTGGTGCTGGTCTGCACGCTGGGCTTCACCATCCTGCATGCCACGCGCGACCTCGCCGTGGCGCTGGTCGATGTCACCCAGCACATGGCGCGGTTGTCGGAAGCGATCGCCACGCTGCTGCAGCCGCACGACCTGCGCGAGCACCCCGAGGCCGTGCCGCTGGTGCCGCGGTATCACGGCGTTGCGTTCGAAGGCATCTCCTTCGCCTATCCCGGCGGCCGCAAGGTCTTCGAGAATTTCAGTCTGCGCATCGAGGCCGGCCGGCGCACCGGCCTGGTCGGTCCCTCGGGCGGCGGCAAGTCGACCGCGCTGGCGCTGCTGCAGCGCTTCCATGACGTCGATCGCGGACGCATCCTGATCGACGGCCAGGACATCGCACGCCTCACCCAGGAGAGCCTGAGTCAGGCGATCTCCTTCGTGCCTCAGGACATTTCGCTGTTGCACCGCTCGGTGATGGACAACATTCGCTACGGCCGACCCGAGGCATCGAATGCCGAAGTGATGAAGGCCGCCAAGGCCGCACGCTGCCACGACTTCATCGAGGCGCTGCCCGACGGCTTTTCCACGATCGTGGGCGACCGCGGCCTGAAGCTGTCGGGCGGCCAGCGCCAGCGCATCGCCATCGCCCGCGCGCTCCTGAAGGACTCGCCGATCGTGCTGCTCGACGAGGCCACGTCGGCGCTCGACGGCGAGTCGGAGGAGCTGATCCGCGAGGCGCTCGACCGGCTGATGCAGGGCCGCACAGTGATCGCCATCGCCCATCGTCTGTCGACGCTGCGCAGTTTCGACCGGATTGTCGTCCTCGCGGCCGGCCGGGTGATCCAGGACGGGCCGCCCGACGACCTGCTGCGCAAGGCGGGTCCTTACCGCACGCTGGTCGACAGCGAACTCGCCCGCCTGGCCCGCGAGGCGGCCTGATTTCTACTACTTGACGGGATTACCGGTTAGAGAGACCGTAGCCTCATGACGATGCGAGGCTTTGCCCTGTTCGAGACGCCGGTCGGCCCCTGCGGCATCGCCTGGAGCCCGCGCGGCATCACCGGCCTGCAACTGCCCGAGGTGAGCGAGCGGGCGACGCGGGCGCGTGTCCGACGCCGCTGGCCCGACGCGGTCGAGGCGCCGCCGCCGGCCGGCGTGCAGCGCGCGCTGGACCGGGTGCTCGCCCTGCTCAAGGGCGAGGCAGCCGACCTTCAGGACATCCCGCTCGATCTTGAGGACGTCCCCGACTTCAACCGCAGGGTCTACGAGGTGGCGCGCACCATTCCACCCGGCCAGACCCTGACCTATGGCGAGATCGCCAAGCGTCTCAGCGTACCGCACGAGGCGCGCGAGGTCGGCCAGGCGCTCGGCCGCAATCCCGTGGCCATCATCGTGCCCTGCCACCGCGTGCTGGGCGCCGACGGCAGGATGGGCGGCTTCTCGGCCAACGGTGGCGTCTCGACCAAGCGGCGCATGCTCGAGATCGAGGGCGCGTCGGCGGTCGGCGCCGGCCCGCTGTTCGCCCCACGATGAACGGCTTTCCCTTTCGGCCGGCCAAGGCGGTGGCACATCTCAAGGCGGCCGACCCGGCGCTGGCTCCCATCATTGAAGCGGTCGGCCCGTTTCGCATGGAGCTGAAGGCCTCGCGCAGCCTGTTTGGGGCGCTGGCCGAGGCGATCGTCTACCAGCAGCTTTCCAACAAGGCGGCGGCCACCATCTACGGCCGGGTCGAGGCGCTCTATCCCCGCGCGACGTCGGGCTTCACGCCGCGCCATATCCTGAGGACACCCGACGAAAACCTGCGCGGCTGTGGCCTGTCGCGCGCCAAGGTGCTGGCCGTTCAGGATCTTGCTCGCCGCGTTGCCGGCGGCGAGCTACCGACGCTCGAGCAGGCGCAGGGCCTCGGCGACGCCGAGCTGATCGAACGGCTGGTGCAGGTGCGCGGCATCGGCCGATGGAGCGCCGAGATGTTCCTGATGTTTCGTCTCGGTCGCCCCGACGTCCTGCCGCTCGACGACTACAGCCTGCGCAAGGCCTATGCGAAGGCTTTCAGGAAACGCGCCCTGCCCTCGCCGCAGGCGCTGGAGAAGGCCGGCGAGAAGTGGCGGCCCTACCGGACGGTGGCGAGCTGGTATCTGTGGCGGGCGCTGGAAAGGCCGTGAGAACGTCATCCACCGCGAAGCCGAGCTGCTCAATCGAACAAGCGTCTCAGCAATTCGTCCCGGTCGATCTTCAGATGAGACGCAATCTCGGTAAGGATT
>MEMN01000227.1:43338-47069 GCA_001767945.1 Alphaproteobacteria bacterium RIFCSPHIGHO2_12_FULL_66_14
GGCGGACGACCCGATAGCCGACGCGGCCAAGCACTTTTGCCAGCACCGAACCGGAAAGATCACGCGGCAGCTTCATGCAGCGATGACTTCGTCCTTCACGAAATGCAGTCGGATCAGTTTGGGTGCCGTACCGGCGTCGAAATGGCACTGCACCGCGTCGCGTACGCGTTCATGCAGCTCGGCCGCCGAATCGGCCTGGGTGAAGATCGACTCGCCGATGGCGCGAGCCGAGTAGCCACCCTCCGGCGCCTCTTCGACCACGAAAATGATCTCGGTCATGCCGTTGCTCCCATAATGAGTTACTATGTCAGGAAATGCCCCGTCACGCACGACCGGTGAAGGCCGGCGAGAAATGGCGGCCCTACCGCACGGTGGCGAGCTGGTATCTGTGGCGGACACTGGGGACATGAAGCTGCGTTCATCTGTGCCACTGGAGTGACACGGTCGCCGTGACATAATCAGCCCATGCCTCTGCCGTTTTCCAATACCGTCGACCGCACGCTGGAACGCCTGCGCATCGCCTTCGTCGACACCGCCCGCGGCGCCCGCGAGGTGGTGGGTGCCCCGCTCCGACCCGACCTGCCCGACGACGACATTCCGCGGCTGAAAAGCCGCATCGATGCCTGCCTGGCCGCCAAGGGCGGCGAGACGGCGCGGCGCGGCCGCGCCGCCGACCTCGGCCAAGCCTATCTTTCGCTCTCGCCTGCCGGGCGGAAGAAGTTCCTGCTGACGCTGGCCCACGACTACGGCCTGCCGCGCGAAGCGGCGATGGCGGCGGTCGATCGCTGGCGCGCCTCCAAGGAGCCGCCGCGGGCGCTGCGCCGGGCGCTGGAGCCGCCGGCGGTGCGGCTGCTGCACGAGTTCGTGGGCGTGCCGCAGGGCGTGAAGTTCGTGGTCGACCTCAGAGCCGAGCTGCTGGCCCTCGGCAGGAGCGACGCCGCGGCGCGGGCGTTGAGCGAGGACCTCCGGCCCCTGCTCAGCGCCTGGTTCGACGTCGGCTTCCTCGACCTGGTGCGAATCGACTGGCAGTCGCCAGCGTCGCTCCTGGAAAAGCTCGTGGCCTACGAGGCCGTCCACGCCATCCGCTCGTGGCGCGACATCAAGAACCGGCTCGATTCGGACCGCCGCTGCTTCGCCTTCTTCCACCCGCGCATGCCCGACGAGCCGCTGATCTTCGTCGAGGTCGCGCTGGTGGCGGGCCTCGCCGGCAACGTACAGCGCCTGCTCGACGCGCGCGCGGAGACGAGCGATCCGGGCGAGGCCAACACGGCGATCTTCTATTCCATCTCGAACTGCCAGCAGGGCCTGGCCGGCATCAGCTTCGGCAACTTCCTGATCAAGCGCGTGGCCGAGCAGCTGGCGAGCGAGTTGCCGAGGATCAAGGAATTCGCGACGCTGTCGCCGGTGCCCGGCCTGCGCCAGCACATCGACGGCCGGCTGAAGAACGAGGGCGACGACGCGCTGAGCCACGCGGAGATCGCATCCCTGGCGCCGGTGATCGGCGAGGCCACGGGCGCCGCCGCGGTCCGAAAGCTGCTCGACCGACCGAACTGGTGGGAAGTGCCGGCGATCAACAAGGCGCTCCGGCCCATCCTGTCGCGGCTGGCGGCGCAGTATCTCACGACGGCCGACGACAAGGGCCGCGCCCTCGACCGCGTGGCCCATTTCCATCTCGGTAACGGCGCCATCATCGAGCGGCTGAACTGGCTGGCCGACACCAGCGCCAACGGCCTCAGGCAGTCCTACGCCATGATGGTGAACTACCGCTACAAGCTGGGCGATGTCGATGGCAACCACGAGGCCTATGCCAACGGCCGGATCGTCGCCAGCCGCGAGGTCCGGACGCTGGCGAAGGGGTAGCCGCGGCCCCTACTTGTTCAGGTAGTTCAATGCCAGCCCCGGCCGCGGCCACTCGAAGCTCACCAGCTTGCCGGTCATCGAGAGCGTGGCGTATGCCGTGCGCAGGTCCTTGCCGCCGAAGCAGACGTTGGTGACCATCGGGTCGGGCAGCTTGTATTGCGTCACCGACGTGCCGTCGGGAGAGATGTCGGAGACGGCGCCGGTGATGAGCGTGGCGACACAGATGTGGCCGGCCGAATCGACGGCCAGAGAATCGAACATCTGGTAGCCGCCGAGGCCCGCGATCACGCGGCCCTTCTCGCCGCGGTAGGGGCCGTTGGCATCCTTGATGGTACCCGGCGCCGAGAGGTCGAAGGCCCAGCAGCGTGCGGTCGGCGTCTCGACGACATAGAGCGTCTTCTCGTCGGGCGAGAGGCCGCAGCCGTTGGGGCGCTCGAGCGGAAAGACCTTCTGTTCGATCTTCGAACCGTCGGCCTTGGCGTAGTAGACGGCGCCGCGGTCGCTATCGTGCTCGCGCGTCTTGCCGAGGTCGGTGAACCAGAAGCCGCCGGCGTTGTCGAACACCAGGTCGTTGGGACCGTTAAGCTTCCGCCCGTCGCAGGAATCGTAGAGCGTCTCGACCTTGCCGCTCTCCGGATCGACCGTCTGGATCGAGCCGCCCTTGTAGGAGGCGGGCTGGGTGCCGGGAAACAGGCGGCCGTCGGGCCGCTTGATCCAGTTGAAGCCGCCGTTGTTGCAGACATAGACCCTGCCCTTCGGCCCGACCGCGGCGCCGTTGGGCCCGCCGGGCATCTTGGCCACGATGTGCTGCTTGCCGTCGGGCATGACGCGGGTCAGCGTCTCGCGCGCGATCTCGACCAGGATCACCGAACCGTCGGGCATGGCGACGGGCCCTTCGGGGAACTGCAGGCCCGAGGTGATTTCCTTGTGCGGCGTCGTCATCGTCGTTTCCCCTATTTTCCCTTGAAGTCCGGCTTGCGCTTGGCGAGGAAGGCCGCGACGCCTTCCTTGAAGTCTTCACTGCGGCCGAGCTCGCGCTGGTAGTCGCGCTCGACATCGAGCTGCGCCGAAAGATCGTTGGCGCTCGACTGTGCAAGCGCGCCCTTGACACGTGCCAGCGCCATCGTCGGCCCATCGGCGAGCTTGCGCGCGACCTCGGTGGCGGTCGCCATCAGTACGGCATCGTCGACCACGTCCCAGATCAGGCCCCATTCCCTGGCCTTCTCGGCCGGGATCTGCGGCGCCAGCATGGCGAGCGCCCGCGCGCGCTGGTCGCCCACCAGGCGCGGCAGGAACCAGGTGCTGCCGCCGTCGGGCAGCAGACCGATGCGGGCGAAGGCCTGCAGGAAGGACGCAGACTTGCCGGCGATGGCGATGTCGGAGGCGAGCGCGAAGCTCATGCCGACGCCGGCCGCCACTCCGTTCACCGCCGCCACGATGGGCTTCGGGATGGTGCGCATGAGGCGGATCACGGGATTGAAGTATTTTTCGAGCGCGGCGCCGGAATCGGCGGTGGCGCTGGCCTCGCGGTCGGGGTCGGCGAGATCGGCGCCGGCGCAGAAGCCGCGGCCCGCGCCGGTGATCAACACGGCGCGCACCTGATCGTCGGCCGCCAGCTCCTCCCAGCAGGTCTTGATCTCGGCGATCATCCTGCGCGAGACGGCGTTCAGCCGTTCCGGGGCGTTGAAGGTGAGCGTGGCCAGGCCCTTGTCGCGGGCGAGCAAGATCTTTTCGTAGGCCATGGTGTCAGCGCCCCGTGAAATTGGCCGGCCGCTTGGCGAGGAAGGCTGCGACGCCCTCCTTGAAGTCGGCGCTGCGGCCCAGTTCGCGCTGGGCGTCGCGCTCGAGGTCGAGCTGCTGGTCGAGCGTGT
>MEMN01000227.1:47221-50374 GCA_001767945.1 Alphaproteobacteria bacterium RIFCSPHIGHO2_12_FULL_66_14
GGCACCGAGGTGCCCAGCATGGCAAGCGCCCGGGCGCGGGCGTCGCCCACGGTGTGCGGCAGGAACCAGGTGCCGCCGAGGTCGGGGATCAGCGAGATGCGCACGAAGGCCTGGTCGAAGCGGGCGGACCGCGCCGCCAGGACGATGTCGCAGGCCAGCGCCAGATTGGCGCCGCCGCCGGCGGCGACGCCGTTCACCGCAGCGACCACGGGCTTGGGCAGCGCCCGGATGGCACGGATCATGGGGTTGTAGAGCCGGTCCATCACGGCGCCGACATCGGGCTTGCCGTCGACCCCGACGGCGCCGGTGCCGGACCCCGCCAGATCGGCCCCGGCGCAGAAGCCGCGACCGGTGCCGGTGACCAGAACCGCGCGCACGGCGGCATCGTCGCGGGCGCGGGAAAACGCGCGGATCATCGCCTCGATCAGGGGCTGACTCATGGCGTTGAGCCGTTGCGGGCGGTTGAGGGTGAGGGTGAGGACGCCGCTCTCCAGAGCGGCAAGGACGGGTGTTTCTTCCATGAAGCTGAGACTGGCATGCGCCCAACCCCACGCCAACTAGGGCCGCGCCAACCGGTCGCGTCGCAGGGCGGCTCGCGGTCCCGTATGTCCAAAGGCGATGGCCAGTATCCTGATCCTGGTCGGCACGGAATCGGGCAATGCCCAGATGGTGGCCGACGCTCTGAAACCGGTGCTTGCGAGCGCCGGGCACGCGGTCGACGTCAGCGACAGGGCCGCCAGCCCGGCCGATTTCCTCGGCAACGACGTGCTGCTGGTGGTCTGCGCCACGCATGGCTCGGGCGACATCCCGACCAACATCCTGCCGCTGGCCGAAACGCTGGAGCGCGAGCGCCCCGATCTCTCGGGCCACCGCTACGGCATCATCGCACTGGGCGACATGACCTACCAGGACACCTTCTGCGGCGCCGGCAAGAAGCTGGACGAGGTCTTCGCGCAATGCGGCGCCACGCGCATCGGCGAACGGCTGGAGGTCGATGCCTCGTCGCAGCCGCTGCCCGACGAGGAGGCGCTCACCTGGATCGAGGGCTGGAAAGTCCTCGTCTGATCGGGCTCAGCCCGTCCGACCTTCAATCTGGAAGCGTGAAAATCTCGACCGGCTTCGGCACACCGCGCAGGCGGTGGGTGCCCAATGATTTCATCGGCTGCGCGCAAACCTCGTTGAAGTCGGCCGAGGCGCAGACCTGCACGCCCAGCGCCTTGGTGAGGCCCTCCAGCCGCGACGCCCGATTGACCGCCGAACCGATGACGGTGAAGTCGAGCCGGTCCTCGGTGCCGACGTTGCCGAACGTCACCGTGCCGACATGCAGGCCGATGCCGAAGCGCACCAGCTCGGCGCCGCCGGCGGCGCGCGCCTCGTTGGCCGCCTCGATGTCGCCGATCACCTGGCGCGCGGCATTGAGCGCGCCGGCGGTCACCATGGGCAGGAATAGCGCATCCTCGGCCGGGAAATAGGCCATCACGCCGTCGCCGACGAATTTCAGGATCTCGCCGCCGTGCGCCGCCAGCGCGTTGCCGACGAGCTGGAAGTAGTTGTTCAGGAGTTCCAGCACCTCGCTGGGCTGCAGCCGTTCGTTCAGCCCGGTGAAATCGCGCAGGTCGGAGAACCACAGCACGGCGCGGATCTCCTCGCCGTCGCCACGGCGGATCGCGCCATTGAGGATGCGCTGGCCGACCTGGCGCCCGAGGTAGGTGTTGGCGATCGTGTCGGCGACGCTGTGCTCGATGTGCATCTCCGTCACCGCGCCCATCATGTCGACCAGGCGGGTAAGATCGGCGACGTCGGTTTCGCTGAAACCTTCCGCGGCGTCGGTGACAAAAGCCACGACCGGCATCGGCCCGTCGCGGCGAATATGCATGGGCAGGGAGAAGTAGTCGGTGCCGCCCTCGGCCTTGACCTCGTGCAGCACCAAATGATGCTCGTCCGTCAGCACATCGAGCCGGTAACGGACCGAGCGGCCCTGCTCGCGCACTTCCTGAATCGGGCTGCCGATGTAGGCCGTTGTGAACTGGATGCCGAAGGCGCGGGGGATCGACTGCACCGGCTGGCCGCGCCGCCACAGATAGCCCATCGCCTGGAGTTGTGGATGGATGAGCTGCAGGCCGATGTACATGCGCCACACCGGCACGCCGGCGGCCACCACCCGCGCCATCACCTGCTCGATGAAGGCAGTCGGCGTCGGTACGAGCCGCCCCTTCTCGGCGAGCCAGCTCCCGACCGGCGCCAGACGGTCGGCGGCAGGAGACCCGATGTTCAGGAGCCGACCACGGCGGCGACTTCCTCGCCGGAGGTGCGGAACACCCGGTTGGCCGAGACGTCGGCGATCTTGTCGATGTTGTCGGCCACGTCTTCGACCGTGGGTGCGCGGCCCGCAATGCGCACGCCTTCGGCTTCGCGATACTCGATGCGCGCAAAGCTGCCGGCGCCGGCGCTCCAGATGTCCCCCGTGCGCTGGCACTGTTCACTGCAGAGATACGCCACCATCGGCGAGACGAACTCCGGCCGGAGCTTGTCCAGCACCTCGGGCGTCATCAGGCTCTCGGTCATGCGCGTGGCGGCCACGGGGGCCAGCGCGTTGATCATGATGTTGTACTTCTGGCCTTCCAGGCGCAGTGCATTCATGAAGCCCACGACCGCGAGCTTGGCGCCGCCGTAGTTGGCCTGGCCGAAGGTGCCGTAGATGCCCGAGTTCGACGAGGTGACGACGACGCGGCCGTAGGCCTTGGCGCGCAGGATCGGCCAGGCGGCATGCGTCACATAGGCGGTGCCGAGGAAATGCACTTTGACGACGAAATCGAAATCCTCGGTCGTCATGTTGTGGAAGGTCTTGTCGCGCAGCACGCCCGCGTTGTTGACCACGACATCGACCGTGCCGAAGGAATCGACGGCGGTCTTCACGATGTTGGCGGCGCTCTTCGGGTCGGCCACCGAATCGTAGTTGGGCACCGCCTGGCCGCCCGCAGCCTTGATCTCGGCCACCACCTTGTCGGCGGCAGCATGATCTCCACCCTTGCCGTCCACCGCGCCGCCGGGATCGTTCACCACCACCCTGGCGCCGCGGCCAGCCAGCAGCAGCGCATGCGCGCGGCCGAGCCCGTTGCCGGCGCCGGTGACGATGGCGACGCGATTGTCGAA